>NZ_JAFCJI010000002.1:1002274-1336366 GCF_018131105.1 Bradyrhizobium manausense
CGATCCACAGCGACAGCGAGCCCCAGCCGCAGCCAAGTTCGAGAATGGTCTGGCCGTCGGCGAGGCCGGCATGCTCGACGGTCTGGCGCAGCGCCTCCTCCTCGGCCTCCTGAAGTGTTGTCGCATCGGTCTTGTAGAAGCAGGAGGAGTATTTCCGGTTCGGGCCCAGCACCTGCGCGAAGAAGCTCGACGGCACTTCGTAATGCTGGGTATTGGCCGCGTCCGCATGCTCGGCGATCGGCCGCAGCATCATCCGTCCGGCGAAGGCGGCATCGTCGGGCGCGCCGAGCGCCGACAGGCGCGTTGCGGTGCGCGAGCACAGGCGCTGGATGGCGGCGCGGACCACGAGGTCCGGCAGCGGCACGCGTTCGGCAGTCCCGATGATCGTGGACATGACGCTCATGCGGCCATTCCCTCTCTCGGTGGCAACGGAAAGAACATGCTGGTGCGGGATTGATAGGCGCGGTAGCGCTCGCCGCGCGATCGCAGCATCTGCGCTTCCAGAGGCGGGATGCCGGTGACGTGGACCAGGATCCAGTACATGAAGACAGGCGCGAGCAGGCTGGCCCAGCCCCAGGGATAGCCGGCCGACAGGGCGATCACGGGATAGGCGAGCCAGCCGAACCATTCGAAGAAATAATTGGGATGGCGCGACCAGCGCCACAGCCCGGCATCGCAAACCTTGCCGTGATTGGCGGGGTCATGCCGGAAGCGGCGCAGCTGCGCATCGGCCAGCGCCTCACCGGCGATGCCGATCAGCAGGATCGCAGCTCCCAGGACGTCCTGAATGCGCAGCGCCGACACAGGGACATGCGCGGCGACGAAAATCGCAAACACCAGGGGCACCGAGCCCAGCGCCTGGTTCTGCAGGAAGATGAACATCCGCCGCGGCGCGTTGAGCCCCCATTCCGCGGCAACGGCGGCATAGCGGGGATCGTCGCTGATCCCGGCGGTGCGGATGGCGATATGGATGCCCAGACGGAGCGACCAGACCGCGACGAGGCCGGCGACCAGCCACTGCCTGGCATTGGGTCCCTCGCCCGCGAGCGGCCACAAGGCGCTGCCGGCGCCGACCAGCCCGATCGCGAAGGTCCAGATCGTGTCGACCCAGCCGGAATTGCCGGTGCGCTGCTGCACAACCCAGGCGAACGCCATCAGGACCGCGAGCGAGAGCGCGATGGCCGCCAGTCCCCCAATGAACATCACCATGCAAAAAATCCGACCTAAGTCTGTGGAATGCCGAAGTTTTGCAAAATACGTGGATATCAAAGCCCGGTTTCAGCTTTGGGTTCCGCCCCTCTTTCCCGAAATCCGCACATCCGGCGCTTTTTTTGGGCGGGCGCTGTGCCATAGTGCGGAGGCAAGCAAGCTTTCGTAACGGATGATACCGACCATGCCGTCAGGCGCCTCGCCCCGCTCTGCCATCGACATCGAGTACACAAAACTGTCCTCGCCCAGCGTCTTCCTGGTGCGGATGCTGGTTTTCCTCGTGCTGTGCACCCTCGTGGGCGTGGTGCTCTACAAGCAGATCATCCAGGCCTTCTTCGCCAATCCCGGGCTCAATGCCCTGATCGGCGGCGTGATGTTCATCGGCGTCATCCTCGCCTTCCGCCAAGTGATCCGGCTCTACCCTGAAGTCTCCTGGGTCAACAATTTCCGCATCGCCGACCCCGGCCTGGCGCCGGCCCGGCACCCAAAACTGCTGGCGCCGATGGCGATGATCCTGGGCGGTGAGCGCACCGGGCGGATGTCGATCACCCAGACGACCATGCGGCATCTGCTCGACTCGATTGCGACCCGCCTCGACGAGGCCCGCGACATCTCCCGCTACATGACGGGCCTGCTCGTCTTCCTCGGACTGCTCGGCACCTTCTGGGGCCTGATCGAAACGGTCGGCTCGGTCGGCAAGGTCATCGACGGGCTCAAGGTCGGGGGCGATTCCGGCGCGCTGTTCGACACGCTGAAGGAGGGCCTGGCCGCCCCGCTCGGCGGCATGGGCATTTCGTTCTCGAGCTCGCTGTTCGGTCTCGCCGGCTCGCTGATCCTCGGTTTCCTCGACCTGCAATCGAGCCAGGCGCAGAACCGCTTCTACACCGATCTCGAAGACTGGCTCGCCACCACCGTGCGCGAGTACGGCAGCGGTGAGGTCGCTCCAGTCGTCGCCTCCGGTGGCGGGGGGATTGCCAGCGGCGAGCTCCAGGCCGCCGTCGAGCGCCTGCGCTCCGTGCTCGAGGAAGGCAGCGCCAGCCGCGGTACCACGGCGGCGATGGCGAGCCTTGCCGAAGCGATCCAGGCGCTGGTCTCGCACATGCGGACCGAACAGCAGATGATCCGCGAATGGGCCGACGGCCAGGGCGAGCAGAACCGCGAGATCCGCCGCCTGCTGGAGCGCATCGCGCGCCAGCCCGAGAAGAGTTAAGCAATCAGCATTTGAGAGGCGAGCATGGCTCTAGCCCGCGGCCGCCGCAGCGAAGGCGCCTTCAACTACTGGCCCGGATTCGTCGACGCGCTATCGACGCTGGTGCTGTCGATCGTGTTCCTGCTCTCCGTGTTCCTGGTCGTGCAATTCTTCCTGTCGCAGGAGGTGACCGGCAAGGACAAGGCGCTTGAGCAGCTCAACGCCAAGATCGCCCAGCTCACAGAGCTGCTGTCGCTGGAGAAACTCGGCAAGCTCTCGCTCGACGACCAGGTCTCGCAGCTCAAGGCCGGCCTCGCCTCGGCCGAGACGGAGCGCGACCGCATGAAAGGCCTCTATGAAGGCCTCGCCAATGCCGGCAACGACGCGCAAGGCAAGACCGCCGAGCTCGGCAAGGCACTCGACTCCGAGAAGTCGGTCTCGGCGCGGGCGCTCGCGCAGATCGAGGTGCTGAACCAGCAGATCAGCGCGCTGCGCCGGCAATTGGCCGCGCTCGAAGAAGCGCTCGACGCTTCGGAAAAGAAAGACAAGGAATCCCAGAATCGCATCGCCGATCTCGGCTCCCGCCTGAACGTCGCGCTGGCCCAGCGCGTGCAGGAATTGTCGCGTTATCGCTCCGAATTCTTCGGTCGGCTGCGCGCCATTCTCGGCAACCGTCCTGACATCCGCGTGGTCGGCGACCGCTTCGTGTTCCAGTCCGAAGTGTTCTTCGACACCGGACAGGCGACGCTGCTGCCCGAGGGCCGCGCCGAGCTCGACACCGTCGCAGCGGCGCTGATCGAGCTCGACAAGAAGATCCCGACCGAGATCGCCTGGGTGCTGCGCGTCGACGGCCACACCGACGTGCGGCCGGTCAATGGTCCGAACTTCAAGTCGAATTGGGACCTGTCGTCGGCGCGCGCGATTTCGGTGGTGCAATATCTGATCTCGCTCGGCGTGCCCGCCCAGCGCCTGGTCGCCGCAGGCTTCGCCGAATTCCAGCCGCTCGACACCGCCAACACCGAAGAGGCCTACAAGCGCAACCGCCGCATCGAGCTGAAGCTGACGGAGCGGTAGTGAGCGCGCTCCGCCTCCGGCCCTACGCAGATTCCGACGAAGCGGCGGCGATCGACCTCTGGCACCGCACCTGGCAGCAGGCCTATCCGCAGATCGACTTCGCCGCGCGGGTTGACTGGTGGCGCGAACGCTGGCGCAACGAGCTGGTGCCGAAGGCGCAGATCGTCATCTCGGAACAGGACGGCACGCTAACCGGTTTCGTGACCATCGATGGCGAGGGCTATCTCGACCAGCTCGTCGTCGACCCCAACCGTTGGGGCTCGGATGCGGCAAGGCTGCTGGTTGATGAAGCGAAGCGCCTGTCACCGTCGGGCGTGACGCTGCTGGTCAACAAGGACAACAGTCGCGCCATCCGCTTCTATGAGCGCAACGGCTTTGCGCATGAAGGCGAGGACGTGAACCCGACATCGGGACGGCCGGTGCTGAAGATGGCGTGGCGGCCGTGACATCAGGCGAGCAGATGGAGAGGATCGATGCGGCTGAGCGATCTGGCCAAGGGGTCTTCGGTGTTTCTCGGTGTCATCGTCGCCGGCTACGTGTCGACTGTCTATGTCGACCAACGGCTTGCGGCGCCGCCCAAGGCGGTTGAGACGTCGAACTCGCCTGCATCGACGAGCTCCCCTGCTCCATCAGACAGTCCGTCTCCGGCCAATGGCGGATCGCCCTGTATCGGCGAAGGCGGAAGCTGGAAGAACTGGCCGTGGCCGAATGTGCCGATGGGCTCGCCGAAGTGCAAGTGAGATCGGCGCCGCGTCACACCCCCTCGAACTGCAGCCTTGCCAGCCTCGCATAAAGCCCATTCGCCGCGACGAGCTCGGCATGCGTTCCCTGCTCGACGATCTTGCCCTGGTCCATCACCAGGATGCGGTCGCAGGACAGCACGGTAGCGAGCCGGTGCGCGATCACGAGGGTGGTGCGATGGGCCATCAGCTCTTCGAGCGCGGTCTGCACCAGCGTCTCGCTCTCGGCGTCGAGCGCGGAGGTGGCTTCATCGAGCAGCAGCAGCGGCGCATCGCGCAGGATGGCGCGCGCGATGGCGATGCGCTGGCGCTGGCCGCCTGAGAGCGTCACGCCGCGCTCGCCGAGCGGGGTCTCGAAACCTTCCGGCAGGCGGCGGATGAACTCGGTGGCGTGCGCGAGTTCGGCGGCGCGCTCGACCTCGGCATCATCAGCATCGGGCCGGCCGAAGCGGATGTTCTCGCGGGCACTCGCCGCGAACACGTTGGATTCCTGCGGCACCAGCGCGATGCGCGAACGGAAGTCGCGCGGGTCGGCGGCCTTCACCGGCACGCCGTCGAGCGAGATCGCACCGTTACGCGGATCGTAGAAGCGCAGCAGCAGATGGAAGATGGTGCTCTTGCCGGCGCCGGACGGGCCGACGATCGCCACCTTCTCGCCGGGCCGCACCGCGAACGACACGGCGTCGAGCACATTGACCTCTGGCCGGGCCGGATAGGCGAAGCTGACCTGATCGAAGCCGACCTCGCCGCGGCCGGGCATCGGCAGCGCGCGCGGCGCTGCCGGCGCCTTGATGTCGGGCTGCACATGCAAGATCTCGAACAGGCGTTCGGCCGCGCCCGATGCTGCAGACACCTCGCCCCAGACTTCGCTGAGCTGGCCAAGGCCTGCAGCCGCGAAGGCCGCATAGAGCACGAACTGGCCGAGCCGGCCCGGCGTGATCGCGCCGGTGAGCACGTCATGCGAGCCGATCCAGAGGATGCCGACCACGCTTGCGAACACGATGAAGATGACGATGGCGGTGAGCACGGCGCGGGCCTGCGTGGACGTACGCGCGGCCTCATAGGCCTGCTCGACCTCGCCGCCGAAACGCTTCGCAGCCAGTCCTTCGCTGGTGTAGGCCTGCACGGTGCGGATCGCGCCGACCAGCTCGCCGGCATAGGCTGACGCATCGGCCAGCGTATCCTGCGCATTGCGCGACAGGCGCCGCACCCAGCGGCCGAACGCCACCAGCGGCAGCACGATCAGCGGGATCGCCAGCAGCACGAAGCCTGAGAGCCGAGGGCTGGTAATCACCATCATCGCGGCCGCGCCAAAAAACATCATCAGATTGCGCAGCGCGATCGAGACGGAGGCGCCGACCGCGGATTTGATCTGCGTCGTATCGGCGGTGAGCCGCGACACCAGCTCGCCGCTGCGCGCGGAATCGAAGAAGGATGGCGACAGCGAGAGCAGATGCCCGAACACGTCGCGCCTGAGATCGGCGACGATGCGCTCGCCGATCGTCATCACGAGGTAGTAGCGCGAGGCGCTTGCCAGCGCGAGCACGGCGACGACCGCAATCATCACCGAGAAGTAGCTGTTGATCAGCGCGATGCCCTCGGGCGTCAGGCCGAAATCGATCATCCGGCGCACCGCGACCGGCACCAGCAGCGTGGTCAGCGCGGCGACCGTCAGCGCCACGAAGGCGAGCGCCGCGCGGCCGCGATAACGGGCCACGTAGGGCGCGAGCGCCATCAGCGGCCGCAGCCTGGCGCGGCCCTTCGCGGGCTGCTCGATCAGCTCGACTTCGATTGACGGGGCCTCTGCGGGCCCGGTTTCAAGCCGTTCAACTGCGCTCATTGGAATCCGACCAAAAGAGAGACGTTGGCTCCACATAGGCCCCAGCAGGAGGCGAGGCAAATCCGGGATGTCCCCTAAGTGAGGCCCGGTTCTGCAGTGCCCACAATGGCTTGTTTTAGGGCCCCCTGTGGGGTATAGACCCGGCCAAATCCGTCATTCGATAGTCACTCAAGAAGGCGCCGGTCGCCCTAGGAATTGCCATGAAAGCCGAAATTCATCCGGATTATCATACGATTAAGGTCGTGATGACCGACGGAACCGAATACATGACCCGCTCCACCTGGGGCAAGGAAGGCGACACGCTGAACCTCGACATCGACCCGAAGTCGCATCCGGCCTGGACCGGCGGCAACGCCCAGCTGATGGATCGCGGCGGCCGCGTCTCGCGCTTCCAGAAGAAGTTTTCGGGCTTCCTCAAAAAGGATTGATCCGGCCTGCAAGGCTGGAGACGAAAAAACGCCCCCGGGAGACCGGGGGCGTTTTTGTTTTGGGGACTCCGCAATGACGGAGGCGGGAACCTTACCGCTCGAACGCGGCCTTCAGTGCGTTGAGGTGCGGCACCAGCGGGTTGCCGATCGCAATGTGGTCGGTCGGCGGAGTGTGGATCGAGGTGTCCAAGCGGCGCACGCGAGTCTGCAGGCTCATCGAGCGATGGATCAATTCCTGGAGCACCGACGGCAGCTTATCGATGGTGTCGGCAGGGCCCGGATCGGCGGCGGTGAGCTTGACCTTGGTCTTCTCGCGATTGGCCTGGACCAGCGTCATCTCGCCTTCCTTCACCGCGCGGTGCAGCAGCAGCCACGAGGCCAACTGCATCAGGCGCGTGGTGAGGCGCATGCTCTCGGTCGCATAGGTGAGGCTGACGGAGCGGTCGAGCGCCTTGGCTTCGTTGCGGCCGGCGCCATCGAGATAGGCGGCGGTCTCTTCGACGAGATCCATGCCTTCGCGGAACAGCGCGCCGAACGCCGCAGAATTGGTGAACCTCTCGCTGATTTGAACGAGAGCACCGTCAGCTTGCAAACGTTCCATGGTTAACGCCCCTTACGCAACTGTTTACCCGTCCGGCTTTGGCACCGGCTTTATGATGAACAAATCATTGCGCGGGCGAACCGCGGAGTCCAGCGACAACAGCGGATATGGTTTCCGCGGGTCATTCCTCGAAATTCAACCGGGGCGAGATGCAAAAACGCAAAAAAGAGCCGCCGGAGACCGGCGGCTTTGAAAGTTGATAACAGGGAGGCGTCAAACAGAGTGGACAGGAGCCACTCGGTGTCCAAACGAGGACAGCTCCAGTCATAAACTCGAAAGCTTAATGGCGCGTAAACGAACGATTTTTTTGAGGGTTCGTTAGCCATGTCGGTCACTGGCCGAGTGGTGACTTGCTCTCACCGTCGCCCCGGCGAAGGCCGGGGCCCATAACCTCGGAAAACATTATCGCGCGAGCAGATAACTCCGAGTCATCGCCAAACGACGTGCACGGAGTATGGGTCCCGGCCTTCGCCGGGACGACAGCTGTTGGTGGGGCGCCACCTACGTCTTGAAGAAACTGTTCGCCGCATCGCGCGAGGCGCGCTTTTTGGTGGCGGCTTCTTCCAGCCTGACGATCTCGGTCTTGAGCAGGGCGACGCGCTCGGTCAGTTCCTCGACCGACAACAGTGAGAGATCCTGTCCGATTTCGTGGGTGATCTTCTTGCGCGGGCGGTCGTCGTCTTCTGTCGGCATCGTCGTTCCTCCTGCGTCCGCGGACCGGACCACACGGCTTGATACACGGCTTGGGCGGTTGCCAGCTTGAACCGCGCTGGCTAAGCAAAGGCCTCGTTCCACCCTCGCACCTTTGCTCAAGGACACATCATGGACAAGCTGCCCGCGCAAATGACCGTGGTCGCCATCTCCAAGCCCGGCGGACCGGAGGTGCTGGTACCGGAACAACGGGCGCTGCCGCAGCCCGGTCCCGACGAGATCCTGGTCAGGGTGCAGGCCGCCGGCGTCAACCGGCCCGACGTGGCGCAGCGCTCCGGCGCCTATCCGCCGCCGCCCGGCGCCAGCGACCTCCCCGGTCTCGAAATCGCGGGCGAAGTCGTGGCCGTCGGCAGCAACGCCAAGCGGCACAAGATCGGCGATAAGGTGATGTCGCTCGTCGCCGGTGGCGGCTATGCGCAGTACTGCATCGCGCAGGACGCCCAGGCGATGGGCGTGCCGCCGGCGCTGTCGATCAAGGAAGCCGGCGCGCTGCCGGAAACCCTGATGACGGTCTGGCACAATGTGTTCGAGCGCGGCGGGCTGAAGGCCGGCGAGACGCTGCTGATACACGGCGGCTCCTCCGGCATCGGCACCATGGCGATCCAGCTCGCCAAGGCGTTCGGCGCAAAAGTGTTCGTCACCGTGGGCTCGCAGGACAAGATCGATGCCTGCCTCAAGCTCGGCGCGGACCGCGCCATCAATTACAAGACCGAAGACTTCGTCGCCGTGGTCAAGGAAGAGACCGACAAGGTCGGCGTCAACCTGATCCTCGACATGGTCGCCGGCGAATATGTCGACCGCAACTATGACGCGGCCGCCGTCGACGGCCGCATCGTGCAGATCGCGACCCTCAACGGCCCCAAGGTCAGCGTCAACATCGCCAAGGTGATGGTGAAGCGGTTGACCCATACCGGCTCGACCTTGCGCCCCCGTAGTAATGCGGACAAGGCGGCGATGGTGGCTGCGATTGAAGCGAAAGTGATGCCGCTTTTGCGCGATGGCCGGGTCAAGCCGCTGATGGACAGCGCTTTCCCGCTGGAAAAGGCCGCCGACGCACACCGGCGCATGGAGACCTCCGCACATATTGGCAAAATTGTGTTGGAGGTCTAGGCCGCTGGCCCACCAAGCGAGGCGGAAACCCTTTGATTTTCCTCGCTTTCGTGGCATCTATCGCGACGCACCGAGCCAATTCCGTCCGGTGTGAAAATCGTCTTCCACCGAAGAGTTGCGTCGAACGCGGAGAACTGGCCTTGCGTCTGATCAGGTGCCTCGCGCCCATCGCGCTGGGCCTCGTGATTCTTGTCGCCGCGTCCCCTGCACGCGCGCTTGATGCTGTCAGCGTCCGCGGCGATGCGCCCGCGATCGATCTTACCGGCGTGCTCGAGCATCAACGCAGCGATGCCGACCGCATCCAGGTCTCCACCGCGCCCGGCACCGACGGCATCGTCCGCCGCATCGAGGTGCGCGCGCGTGAGGGCGGCCAGAACTGGGTGGTGTTCGCGCTCGCCAACAATACCGACGACCAGCTCGACCGCCTGATCGTCGCCCCGCATTACCGCATCGTCTCCTCGGGCCTGCTGTGGCCCGACCTCGGCCTCTCGCGCATCGCGACCATCACGCCCTCGACCGGCGACCGGCCGGAGCGGCAGGAAAGCCCGACCGCCGACGTCTTCCGCATCACGCTCGATCCCGGCGCCGTCGTGACCTTCGTCGCGGAACTGCGCACCGACAAGCTGCCGCAGCTCTATCTGTGGGAGCCGGAAGCCTACAAGGACAAGGTCAACTCGTTCACGCTGTACCAGGGCATCGTGATCGGCATCTCGGGGCTGCTGGCGCTCGTTCTCACCATTCTGTTCGTGGTGAAGGGCAGCATCATGTTCCCGGCCGCGGCCGCGTTGGCGTGGGCAGTGCTGGTTTACATCGGCGTCGATTTCGGCTTCTGGGGCAAGGTGCTCGACATGTCGAACAACGCCGAGCGCATCTGGCGCGCGGCGGGCGAAGCGATCTTGGCGGCGACGCTGCTGGTGTTCCTGTTCGCGTATCTCAATCTCAGTCGATGGCATGTGCGCTACTCCCACATCACGGTGGGCTGGCTGGCGTTCCTCGGCTCCCTCGTCGCGCTCGCTTTGTTCGATCCGGCCGTCGCCTCCGGCATCGCGCGCATCTCGCTGGTGCTGATCGCCT
Source organism: Bradyrhizobium manausense (assembly GCF_018131105.1). Lineage (NCBI taxonomy): Bacteria > Pseudomonadati > Pseudomonadota > Alphaproteobacteria > Hyphomicrobiales > Nitrobacteraceae > Bradyrhizobium > Bradyrhizobium manausense. The sequence continues at coordinate 1,012,251 of NZ_JAFCJI010000002.1, forward strand.
TCGCCGGCTTCGCGCTGATCGTCTATCTCTCCACCCACGGCTTCGACCGCGCGGTGCTGCTGATCCCGACCTGGTTCCTCCTGGTGGTGTGGGTGGTCGCGGCCGGCATGACGGTCGCCGGTTCCGTCACCAACGACATCGTCGGCCCCGCCCTGCTCGGCGGCCTCGTGCTGATCGTGATGCTGATCGGCTTCACGGTGATGCAGCATGCCTTCGCCGGCGGCGGCGCCACCACCGGCGTGGTCTCCGACATCGAGCGCCGCGCGCTGGCGCTCGCAGGTTCCGGCGATCTGATCTGGGACTGGGACGTTTCCGCCGACAAGGTCTTCACCAGCCCCGAGACCGAAGCCCTGCTCGGGCTCAAGCGCGGCACGCTGGAAGGCCCGGCCGCCACGTGGCTCGAGGTGCTGCATCCGCTCGACCAGGACCGCTTCCGCGCCGCGCTCGACAGTGTGCTCGACCAGCGCCGCGGTCGCCTAGTGCAGGATTTCCGTCTGCGCACCCCGGACGGTCATTTCATGTGGTTCGCGCTGAAGGCGCGCCCGGTGGTCGGCTCGGACGGCGAGGTCTCTCGCGTGGTCGGCACGCTCACCGACGTCACTGAGCTGCGCAACGCCGAAGAACGCCTGCTGCACGATTCCGTGCACGACAATTTGACCGGCCTGCCCAACCGCAAGCTGTTCATGGACCGGCTCGGCGCCGTCGCGCATTTCGCAAAGTCGATGCCGACGCTGCGGCCGACGCTGATGGTGATCGATCTCGACCGCTTCAAGCAGGTCAACGATTCCGTCGGCATCGCGGTCGGCGATTCCATCCTGCTGACGCTGGCGCGCCGCCTCACCCGCATCCTGAAGCCGCAGGACACGCTGGCGCGACTCGCCGGCGACCAGTTCGGACTGATCCTGCTCTCGGAGCAGGACCCGGCCCGCATCACCGCCTTCGCCGAAACGATCCGCAAGACCATCCGGGCGCCGATCGCCTTCAACGATCGCGAGATCTTCCTGACCGCCTCGATCGGCCTCGCTCTTTCCGATCCGCAGACGCAACTGACGGACGAGATCATCAAGGACGCCGAGCTTGCGATGTATCACTCCAAGCGCATCGGCGGCGACCGCATCGACGTCTACAAGCCCGCGATGCGCGCGCGGAAGACCGACCGCCTGACGCTGGAGAGCGAACTGCGCCGCGCCATCGAGCGGCAGGAGCTCACCATCCTGTACCAGCCGATCGTGCGGCTGGAGGACCGTTCGGTCGCCGGCTTCGAGGCGCTTGCGCGCTGGGATCATCCGAAGCTCGGCCGCATGGCGCCGTCGGAATTCATCACCATCGCGGAAGAGACCGGCCTGATCGTCGACCTCGGCATGTTCGTGCTCGACCAGACCGCAAAGCAGCTCTCGATCTGGCAGCGTGCGATGCGCTCGCGCGAACCGATCTTCGCGAGCGTGAACGTCTCCTCACGGCAGCTGTTGCGCCATGACCTCATTCACGACATCCGCACCGTGCTGTCACGCTCCTCGGTGGCGCGCGGCACGTTGAAGCTGGAGCTGACGGAATCGCTGGTGATGGAGAATCCGGAGCACGCTGCGCAAATGCTGACGCGCATCCGCGAACTCGGCACGGGTCTCTCGCTCGACGATTTCGGCACCGGCCATTCATCGCTCGCCTATCTCCAGCGCTTCCCGTTCGACACCATCAAGATCGACCAGTCGTTCGTGCGCACCACCAATCGCGGCACGCGGCCGGTGATCCTGAAGTCGATCATCGCGCTCGCGCATGACCTCGGCATGGACGTGGTGGCGGAAGGTGCAGAGACCGATTCCGACGCGGTCGAGCTGTATCAGTTGGGCTGCGAATACGCGCAGGGCTTTGCCTTCGGCGAGCCGATGGACGCGGACGCCGCGATGCGGCTGCTCACGGAAGTGCGGCTGGAAGCAGCGAGCTGATCTCAAGAGGAACGGTGACTTCCGGTCTTCCTTGCTGAGAAGGTGGTGCAGGCAGCATTCGGACATCGTTCTCGAGGCCGGCGCAGCGTCTCACTGTGCACGCGTGAACCCAGGACATTGACCTGGATCAATGCTGCCTTCGATCCGAGTGCACCGGATGTTGCGCCGACTTGGAGGAGGTTCCGGTGCGCACATTGGCTTTGACGATTTTGACGATAGGTATCGTCTTAACATCAGGGCATGTCCGGGCTCAGGAATATGATCCGACTTTTCCCTGCAGGGCACCGGCCAACGGTCAGATGCGCGACCTGAACCCGTACTACGCTTGTGCGATGGCGCGGGTAAAAGGATCAAGATCGGCCGCACGTGCCGAGACCAGATCCCATGTGCCGCCGAAGTCATCGATCCACTCCCGGTCCACACCGTACAATCGATCAACTGAACCGTATTACGGGGCCTCCCAAGGTTACGCCCCTGGTGAAAAGCAGCAATTTCTCGAAAGCGTGAGACAAAGCCTTTAGGCCGGCCTACAGCACAATCCTGACACTCCATACCGGCCCAGGAAACCTCGCTACCTCCGCCGGTCGCTCTTCATCTTCGTGAATCGCACGCTCTGGCCGTCGGGCATCCGGACCGCCTTGAAGCCCGCGGCGAGGCAGGCTTCGCGCTGGGGCATCTGGATGTCGGGGCTGCGGAGGCTGTCCCACCATGAGGCTCGGTTGGCCGCGCGCGGCAGGGCTGCGCCGATGATCTCCTCGATCTGCTCAAAGCTCAGCACGAATTCCATCTGCTTCTGCCGCAGCAGGTATTCGCGTAGCGCGTCGTAATCGTTCACCGCCGTCCTCACCCTTTGACCGCGGCCTGATCTGCGCAAAAGCGTGGCTCACGGAAACCAATCCTTAACTCATTGCGGCAGCGCCGTCGCGGCTTAAACACTACGCAAGATTTCAGGCGCATCCACTAGTGTCTGGAGCAATCGATGCTGTCTGGATGGCGTGAAGCCATGGCTCGCCGGCCGTGGCGCATTTCGGCGAAACTGCTGATCATCTCGTCCGTCGTGACGGTGATCGGCTTTTCCGCCATTTGCGTCAACGTCATGCTCGACATGCGCCGCGGCGAGGAGGCGCTGGCCCGCCAGACGCTGGAAAATCTGGCGACCTCGATCGACGCCGACATCAGCCGCAACATCGATATCTACGACCTGTCCCTGAAGGCGGTCGCCAGCAACATGCTGCTGCCCGAGATCAACACGGCCTCGAAGCCGATCCGCCAGCTGATCCTGTTCGACCACGCCACCACCGCAAAGCATTTCGGCGCCGTGCAGGTGTTCGACGCGGATGGCAACCTCAGCATCGATGCCTCGACGCTCGATCCGGTCGCGGAAAATCGCAGCAGTGAGGAGTATTTCACGGTTCACCGCGACAATCCCAACGTCGGCCTGTTCATCAGCCGCCCGATGCTGTTCCGCGGCGCCTATTCGATCGTCCTGAGCCGGCGTCTCAGCGATACCGACGGCGGCTTCATGGGTGTCGTCGCCGGCTCGATCCGCTTCACCTATTTCCACGAGTTGTTCGAGCGGCTGAGCCTCGATCCCGAGGACACCATCACCGTCCTCAAGCGCGACCGCACCGTCATGATGCGGCGGCCGTTCGATCTCGACATCATCGGCAAGAACCTGAACGACCGCCAGTCCTGGAAGGCCGACAACCTCCGCGTCGGCGGCTCGTTTGCGGGACAGGGCCCGGTCGATCCGACCGCGCGGCTCTATGCACGCAGCGGCGATAGCGGTCCGCTGTTCGTGGTGGCGGGCAAGCCGCTGACCGCGGTGTTCGCGCTGTGGCAGAAGGAAGCGCTCCGCATCGGCGCCGTGGTTCTGGTGCTCGCGCTGTTCGTGCTGGGGTCGGCGATCGTGCTCGCGCGCGAGATCAGCCGGCGCGCGGATGCCGAAAGCAAGCTCGAGGAGATGGCGACCACCGACGCCCTCACGGGCCTGCGCAACCGCCGCAAGTTCGACCAGGTCATCGACGCCGAATGGCGCCGCGCGACTCGCCAGAAGACGCCAATCGCACTGCTGATGATCGATGCCGATCACTTCAAGGCCTATAACGACACGTTCGGTCACCAGGCCGGCGACCAGGTACTGGTCGGCATCGCCATCTGCATTTCAGACTCGGTGCGCCGGGCCGGCGACTGCGCCGCGCGCTATGGCGGCGAGGAGTTCGCCGTGCTGCTGCCGAACACGTCCGCCGCCGACGCCTTCAAGATCGCCGAGATGATCCGCGGCAAGGTGCAGGGCTGGTCCGACGGCGGGGCGGGCTCGACCGTCTCCTGCGGCATCGCCAGCCTCGCGCCCACCGCCGGCATGGACTGGGCCATCCTGGTCGCTGCCGCCGACAAGGCGCTCTATGCCGCGAAAGCCGGCGGGCGGAATCAGTCGGTGGTCGCGAGCCTGCCGAAGCTGTCGCTGGTTGCGTGAGGCATAATGTCGTCCTGGCGAAAGCCAGCACGACACAGTGGCCTACTGCCCCAGATACTTCTTCATCTCCGCGATCAACCCCTCGCGCAGCTCCGGCCGCTTCAGGCCATAGGCGATGTTGGCGCGGAGGAAGCCGGGCTTGGAGCCACAATCATGGCGCTCGCCCTCAAACTCGACGCCGTAGAATTTCTGCGACCTGGCGAGGCCGATCATGGCGTCGGTGAGCTGGATCTCGCCGCCGGCGCCGCGCTCCTGGGTCTCCAGGATCTTGAAGATCTCTGGCTGGAGAATATAGCGGCCGGTGATCGAGAGGTTGGAGGGCGCTGTGCCCTTCGCCGGCTTCTCGACCATTCCGTCGACCTCGAACATCTTGCCGGTGCGTTTGCCGACGCCGCAGATGCCGTATTGATGGGTGAGATGGTCGGGCACCGCCTCGACCGCGATCAGATTGGACTTCTCGCCCAGCGTTGCAGCCGTCTCGATCATCTGCTTCAGGCAGCCGGGCGAATTGAGCACGAGCTCGTCGGGCAGCACCACCGCGAACGGCTCGTTGCCGACGATGTCGCGCGCGCACCACACCGCGTGACCGAGGCCGAGCGGCGCCTGCTGGCGGGTGAAGCTGACGGCGCCGGCTTCCGGCTGGTTCTGCGCCAGGATGTCCTGCTCGGCCTTCTTGCCGCGCGCGGCGAGCGTCGCGTCGAGCTCGAACATCCGGTCGAAATGATCTTCGATGACATTTTTGTTGCGGCCGGTGACGAAGATGAAGTGCTCGATGCCGGCTTCCCGCGCCTCGTCATAGACGTACTGGATCAGCGGCTTGTCGACGATGGTGAGCATTTCCTTCGGCATGGCCTTGGTGGCGGGCAAAACGCGGGTGCCGAGGCCGGCGACGGGGAATACGGCTTTGCGGATTTTCATGGGATTGATCGATGACCTTGAGCGCAGGTGAAAGAAGCAATGGCGGCTTGCTAGCCGGTTTGCAGCGGGTAACAAAGGCGGATGTAGGGCTCGGCCCCTGGAATTAAGAAAACCTGGAATTGAGAAAAGGCCGCCACCGAAATTTCACCTTTGTTAAGCTATTGGCAACCGTAACGGGGCCTCCTGATGGCGAATTTTCGGCCGGACGGATGGGACATGATGCAATCGGTGGCAGGGCTGGTGACAAGGCAGGCAAAACGGACGGGATATGTCGCCGGCGCAACGATGATTGCGACCGCATTGCTGTTCCCTGCAATCGCGCAGGCCCAAGGGCAGCAGGGACAACAAGGGCAAAACGGCCTCTCAAAACTGTTCGGCGGAATCTTCTCCGGCTCGGACCCGGCACCATCACAACCCACACCCGCCCCCGGCGGCGCCCAACCCTGGAGCGGCGAGGACGGGGCCTCCGGCCATCCACTGATGACGGCGGCTGCGATCCGCGAGGCCGCCGGCAATTTTGACAATTGCGTTGCAGGCATGTGGCCCGATGCCGCACGGCGCAACATCACCCAGCAAAATTTCCAGCGCTTCACCGCAGGACTCGTCCCCGATCTGCGCATCATGGACCTGATGGACTCGCAGCCGGAATTCACCAAGTCGATATGGGACTATCTCGACATCCTCGTGAACGACAACCGCCTCGCCAAGGGCAAGGAAATCCTCGCCAGATACAAGGCGCAGTTCGACGCGACCGAAAAGGCCTATGGCGTCGACCGCTACATCATCGCGGCGATCTGGGGTATCGAGTCCAATTATTCGACACAGATGGGCGACCGCAGCGTGCTGCAATCGACCGCGACGCTTGCCTGCGTCGGCCGCCGCCAGGCCTATTTCAAGGACGAATTCCTCTCGGCACTGGAGATCGTCAATCGCGGCGATTTGCGCCCTGAGCAGATGCGCGGCTCCTGGGCCGGCGCGTTCGGCCCGACCCAGTTCATGCCGACGGCGTTCAAGCGCTTTGCCGTCGACGGCGATGGCGACGGACGGCGCGACGTGGTCGACAACCCGACCGACCTGATCGCCTCCACCGCCAACAACCTGAAGAAGGACGGCTGGCAGACCGGCCAGACCTGGGGCTACGAGGTCGTGGTGCCCCAGGGCTTCAACTACATGCTGGCCGACCGCGCCAAGATGATGACGATCGCGCAATGGGAGAAGCTTGGCCTCAAGCGGCCGACCGGCCAGCCCTTCCCGCATCCGGCGGAGAAAGCCTATCTGCTGGCGCCCGCCGGCGCGCAGGGGCCGGGCTTCCTGATGCTGCAGAATTTCCGCGTCATCATGAAATACAACCCGGCCGAGGCCTATGCGATGGCGATCGGCCATTTCGCCGACCGCCTGCGCGGCGGCCAGCCCTTCGTGCAGCCCTGGCCGCGGCAAGAGCGGGAGCTATCCCGCGCCGAGCGGCTGGAACTCCAGCAACTGCTGGCCCAGCGCGGCTTCTACAGGGGCACCCCGGACGGCCAGTTCGGCGGTCAGACCCGTGACGCGCTGCGCAACTTCCAGGTCTCGATCGGCCTCCCTGCCGACGGGTTTGCCACCTCCGACGTGCTGGACCGGCTGCGCGGGCGGTAAAACGGCCTGAAAGTAACCCTGAACGGCGATTTTGGCCGATCAGCAGTGCATGGGCCCAAGAATCTGCAAGAGAATTTGCCCGTTTGGCGCCCGATTCCGCTATTATAACGACCTACCTCCAGACCCCGTTGCGCGCGCCCGAGATCGCATGTCGAAGCCCAAATCCTTTTTCAAGGCGCTGACCGAGACCGGCCCGTTGATCGCGCTGGGGACGGCGCTTGCGATCCTGGTGTCGGTCGCGGGGGCCTCGGCGCAGGGGTTCTTCAACTTCCCGGGCTTCGGTGGGCCGCCGCAGCGCCAGGCTCCGCAACGCGGCGGTGGTGGCGGCGGCTGGTTCGGCGGCGACTTCTTCGCACCGTTCCAGCAACCGCAGCAGCAGGCCCCGCGCCAGGATTTTTCGCGCGCGCCGTCGCCGGCCAAGCGCGAGACCATTGCCGACAAGAACGTGCTGGTGATCGGCGACGCCATGGCCGACTGGCTCGCCTATGGCCTCGAGGACGCCTACACCGAGCAGCCCGACATGGGCGTGATCCGCAAGCACAGGACCAATTCGGGCCTGATCAAGTATCAGCCCAAAGGTGAGCCCTCGGACTGGGCGGCGGCCGCAAGGGGTATTCTGGAGACCGAGAAGCCTGACGTGATCGTCGTCATGCTCGGCCTCAACGACCGCATCGCCATCCGCGAAGCTGTCGAAAAATCCGACAAGGCCTCCGACAAGGACAAGAAGAACGACAAGGCCGCGCGCGGCAAGCCGCCGGCAAAACCCGGCGACGCCAAGCCCGACACCGCAGCCAAGCCCGACGACAAGCCTGTCGACACCGACCTGCCGCAAGACGACGCCGACAACGCCGATACGCCGGCGGCCGTGCCGGAAAAGACCGCGCGCAATCCGAACGGCCTCTACGAATTCCGCGACGAGCATTGGGTCGAGCTCTACGGCAAGAAGATCGAAGAGCTCGCGAACGTCCTCAAGGCGAAGGGCGTGCCGGTGCTCTGGGTCGGCCTGCCTGCGATCCGCGGGCCCAAGGGCACCGCGGACATGCTGTTCCTGGATTCGCTCTATCGCGAAGGTGCGGCCAAGGCCGGCATCACCTATGTCGACGTCTGGGACGGCTTTGTCGATGAAGCCGGCCGCTTCCTCCAGAAGGGTCCGGACTTCGAAGGCCAGATCCGTCAACTCCGCAGCGGCGACGGCGTCTATTTCACCAAGCCCGGCGCGCGCAAGCTCGCGCATTACGTCGAGCGCGAGATCACGCGCCTGCTGGCGGGCCGCTCCGGCCCGATCGCGCTGCCGAGCGAGCCGGGGACGCCCGACACCAGCGCCGAGCCCGGCAAACCGGCGCCGCGGCCGCTCGCGGGCCCGATCGTGCCATTGGTTGCGGCCTCGATCTCGACCGATCAATTGCTGGGTGGACCGGGCACGCGTCCCGCCGCCGTCGATGCGCTCGCCGCCCGGACGCTGGTGAAGGGCGAGCCGCTCGCCGCGCCCGCGGGCCGTGCCGATGATTATTCCTGGCCGCGCCGCGAAGTCGGCCGCGAGCAGGCCAAGGGCGATACGCCTGTCGCGGCGACGACGCCTGACGGTGGCACTGCGGCTCCAGTTGCGCCGGGTGCGGCCGCCGCGATCGCGCCGCCCAAGCCACCCGCACCGAAGAAGCCGACGCCGCCGCAGCAGCAGCCGGCACAGGCAACGCCGTCCTTCCGCGATTTCTTTGGCTTCGGCTCGCCGCAGCCGGCACCACGTCAATTGGCGCCCGGGCCGCGCAACCCGAATCCGAACCCTGCGATCCCGCGGCCGCCGGGCAATGTCGGGCGATCGGCGGAAGTTCGGTAGGGAATTGCTGTCATTCCGGGACGCGCCGCCTGGCGCGAGCCCGGAATCCATTCAACAGCATTGATGGTAGCACGATGGATTCCGGGCTCGCGCTCCGCGCGCCCCGGAATGACGGGCACCGACTAGCCGTAGTAGCGCCAGCGCGGCGGCGGGCGACGCGCAGGGCGCGACATCAGCAGCGCGAGCGCAAAGCCGATGCCACCGGCGACGAGCAGCGCGCCGAGCGGATTGTCCTGCACTTTCTTCGACAACGCCTGCGAACCATCGCGAAGCGTATCGCCGCTGTTGTCATAGGCGTCCTTGGCGTAGCTCGTCGCCGTGTCTGCGGCGTCACGCACGGCGTCCTTCGCCTGGCCGTAGAGATTCTGCACGGTGCCGGCAGCTTCGCGCGCCTTGCCCGACGTCTGCGTCTGCGCATCGCCTGCGAGATCGCCGACAGCGCCTTCTGCGCGCCCAGCGAATTCCTTGGCCGATCCGACGATCCTGTCCTTGTCCATGATGCTCCTCCTCGGGGGTCTGCCCAAGTAACAGATCAGGAGGAGCGCAGTTCCACGGCCGCTGAGACTTTGGCCTAGAGAATAAGCCCACCATCGACCACGAGCGTCTGTCCGATCATGTACGAAGACAGCGGCGAAGCCAGGAACAGCGCCGCGCCGGCCATATCAGCCGGCGTGCCCAATCGCCGCAGCGGAATGCGTGACAATGCACCTTCGAGCCGCTTGGGATTGTCGGTCGTCACCTTCGTCATCTTGGTGTCGACGAGACCGGGCGCGATGCCGTTGACGCGGATGCCGTCTTCCGCCCAAGCCTCGCCCAGCGTCCGCGTCAATCCAACCGCGCCGGTCTTCGACGCATTGTAGGCGGGATTGCCCATGGTGGAATGATAGGCCGCGGTCGAGGACACCATGATCAGCGCGCCGCTGGAATCCCGCAACATGGAATGAAACCGCGTCGCGCACGCCATCAGGCTCATCAGATTGACCTCGACGACCTTGCGGAAGCCGGTCATCTCGAATTCGCCGCGACGATAGAGCACCGCGCCCTGTGCGAGCACCAGGATATCGAGCCGATCGAATGACGGCTTGAACGCTTCGACCGCACCGGGGTTGCCGACGTCGAGCTGCGCGTAGGCGAGACCGGCGAGATCGGAGCCCTCCTCAGCCTGATATTCCGTTGCACGAGCGCGCGTGCCACACACCGCAACAGCTGCGCCTCTCGCGCGAAAGGCTTGCGCGATGCCGTTGCCGATACCGCTGGAACCACCGACGACCAGCACCTGCTTGCCAGAGAAATCGAGTTCGTTCGCCATCGCGGCCTCCCCTTTTGTTTTGCTTGTTTGACCTGTCTGCGGATCGATGCCAGCCTTGTCCATCTCACAACAAGAAACAAGAGACCGCGAGGAAACACCATGTCCGAATTCAAAGAGCTCAGCCGCTCCGTGAAGGGCCTCACCGTTCTCGTCACCGGCGCGGCGAGCGGCATGGGGCGCGCCACTGCGCGCGTGTTCGCGACGGAGGGCGCCAACGTCGCCGTCACCGATCATGACGAGCAAGGCGCGCACACGGTTGCGAAGGAGATCGCGGCAAGCGGCGGTTCGGCGAAGGCGTGGAAGCTCGACGTTGCCGACGGCGGCGAGATCAAGCGCGTGGTCGGCGACGTCGCCGCGCATTTCGGCGGGCTCGACATCATCGTCAACAATGCCGGGATCTCCGTGCGCGTCGCGATCGACGACGAGAGTTACGAGGACGCCTGGGCCAGGGGCATCGCGGTGATGCTGACGGCTCATCCCCGCATCATCCGCGCCGCCCTGCCTCACTTACGCAAGTCGAGGAGCCCGCGCATCGTCAACATCGCCTCGACCGAGGCGCTCGGCGCTACCGGATTGCACAGCCCCTACTCTGCAGCAAAGGGAGGCGTCGCGAGCCTGACGCGGTCGCTTGCGGTCGAGCTCGGCCGCGAGGGCATCACCGTCAACTGCATCTGTCCGGGGCCGATCCGCACCGCCATCACCGACCGCATCTCGGAAGAGCACAAGACCATCTACGCCAAGCGCCGCACGGCACTCGGCCGCTACGGCGACCCTGAGGAGGTCGCGCATATGACGCTGAGCCTGTGCCTGCCGGCCGCGTCCTTCCTCACCGGCGCCGTGATTCCGGTCGACGGCGGGTTGATGGCCCGAAACGCGTGAGAGCCATGCGCGAGGAGCGTTGACATCATCAGGCGCGAGAGTAGCTTTTTGACCAGCAGAGCGGGACCAACCGCTCGCGGTTCGCGGGAGAGACGCCATGACGATCGCCATCCGGCAACTTCAGACGCATTTTGTCGGCGAGGTTTCCGGCCTCGACCTACGAAAGCCTCTCACGCCGGATGAAGCCCGCGACGTCGAGGCCGCCATGGACAAATACGCGGTGCTCGTCTTCCACGACCAGGACATCACCGACGAGCAGCAGATGGCGTTCGCGCTGAATTTCGGTCAGCGCGAGGACGCGCGGGGCGGCACTGTCACGCAGGCGAAGGACTATCGGCTCCAGTCCGGCCTCAACGACGTGTCCAATCTCGGCAAGGACGGCAAGCCGCTTGCGAAGGACAGCCGCACGCATCTGTTCAATCTCGGCAACTGCCTGTGGCACTCCGACAGCTCGTTCCGTCCCATCCCGGCAAAATTCTCGCTGCTCTCGGCACGCGTGGTGAACCCGAAGGGTGGCAACACCGAATTCGCCGACATGCGCGCGGCCTACGACGCGCTCGACGATGAGACCAAGGCCGAGATCGACGATCTCATCTGCGAGCACTCGCTGATGTATTCGCGGGGGTCGCTCGGCTTCACCGAATATACCGATGACGAAAAGGCGATGTTCAAGCCGGTGCTGCAGCGTCTGGTGCGAACGCACCCCGTGCATCGGCGCAAGTCGCTGTATCTCTCATCGCATGCCGGCAAGATCGTCAGCATGAGCGTGCCGGAAGGACGGCTGCTGCTGCGCGACCTCAACGAGCATGCGACACAGCCCGAATTCGTCTACGTCCACAAATGGAAGCTGCATGACCTCGTGATGTGGGACAACCGTCAGACCATGCACCGCGTCCGCCGCTACGACCAGTCTCAGCCCCGCGACATGCGAAGGGCGACGGTAGCGGGGACCGAGCCGACGGTGCAGCAGCAGGCGGCGGAGTAGGCTAATGTCGTCCCGGCGAAGGCCGGGACGAAAAGCGTGACCGCTTCAACAAACTCCGTCATTGCGAGCGAAGCAATCCAGAATGCCTGCGCGGAGGGATCCTGGATTGCTTCGTCGCTTCGCTCCTCGCAATGACGGCGCTGAGGGTTACGCTATGACCACTTTCAGCTAGGCGTGCCCCGCCTCGTTCGACAGCATGCCGGGATCAATCCCGATCTTGCGCAGCGCGCGGCCGTATTTCTCGTCGACATCGTCGCCGAAGATCAGATCGGCGTCGGCGTCGCAATGCAGCCAGCCATTGCTCTGGATCTCGGTCTCGAGCTGGCCCGGCGCCCAGCCGGCATAGCCGAGCGCGAGGATGGCGTGCTTGGGGCCGGAGCCGTTGGCGATGGCGCGCAGGATATCGACGGTCGCGGTGAGGCAGACGCCGTCGTCGATCCGCAGCGTCGCATGCTCGATGTAGAAATCGCTGGAATGCAGCACGAAGCCGCGACCGGTATCGACCGGGCCGCCGGCCAGCACCTTCATGCTTTCGGCATTTTGCGGCAGCTTGATGTGCTCGCCCTTCTTGACGATGCCGAGCTGTTCGAGCAGCTCCGGGAAATCGATGCTGCCCGCCGGATGATTGACAATGATGCCCATCGCACCCTCGGCCGAATGCGCACAGAGATAGATCACCGAGCGCTCGAAGCGGGAGTCGCCCATGACGGGCATCGCGATCAGGAGCCGACCGTCGAGATAACCGGCCGAATTGGGGAGCGCGGGGCCTGCGCCGCGGGTGCTTTCGCCCGTCCTTTTGCCAGTGGGAGCCATCGGTAAAGCACTCCGGTTTCAATTCCTATCCTGATGTCGGGCCGGGCTGCTGTCAAATCAAGGCTTGCAGAGACTTGATTCGAGTGCATCCATCACAAGCAATTCAATGGTTTGCCCCCGGGTGACCCTGTAAAGACGTGCCATGCTGACAAGAGTTCCCCTGCATGCGGCGATTGGCGTCGCGACAACCTTGCTTGCGTCGTCGCTGGCGATGAGCGCCCATGCCGACGATGCGTCACAGTGGCAACGCGACGGCCATTCCGCGGTGCGGCTCCTCGCGGGATCGCGCAGCGGCGCGGTCCTGCTCGGCGGTATTGCTTTCCAGCTCCAGCCCGGCTGGAAAACATATTGGCGCATGCCCGGCGATTCCGGCGTGCCGCCACGGTTCGACTTCTCGAAGTCGGATAACGTCGAAGCCGTGACGGTGATGTGGCCGGCACCGCTGAAATTCGACGACGGCGCGGGCGGCCACTCGATCGGCTATCACGACCAGATCGTGCTGCCCCTGCGCATCGTCGCCAAGGCCGCCGACAAGCCGGTGACGTTGCGCGCCGAGATCAATTACGCGGTGTGCGAGAAGCTCTGCGTTCCCGTCGAGGCCAATGTCGAGCTCGGCTTCAACAACGTCGCCTCGACCGAAGACGTCAATTTGCGCTCGGCGCTGGATTCGGTGCCGAAGCCCGCCAATGTCGGCGATCCCAATCCCCTGACCATCCGCGACGTCAAGCGCGACGGGCCCAAGAACGTATTGGTGGATGTCGTTGCGCCTGACAGCAGCAAGGTCAATCTGTACGTGGAGGGACCGACGCCCGAGTGGTCACTGCCGATCCCAGCACCCGTCGAACACAGCCCACCCGGCGTGAAGCGATTTTCCTTCGAGCTCGACGGATTGCCGCCGGGCGTCAAGCCCGACGGCGCAGCGCTCAAGTTCACGCTGGTCGGGCCCGAGAAATCCTACGAGTTCAATACGAATTTGGAGTGAGCGTCGTCCCGGAAGCTGTCGAGATGGCGCCGAGTGATTTCCGTTGCTAGCGCTCATTCGCCGCTGTCGTCCCGGACGAGCATAGCGAAGCGGAGCACAGATCCGGAATCCAGAACCACAGGGAGTGGTTTGGCGAAGACTCGGAGTTGCCAGCCAGCGCATCAACTTCTCCCTGTGGTTATGGGTCCCGGCCTGCACCGGGACGACGGCGGGGGTTGAGACGGCGGCACCCCACCCAACCGAATCTTAACGAATGGTTGCTAATCCCGAGCCCACCGCAGCATGCGGGATGCCTGGGGATCTCGACTTGGCCGTGATGGATGCAGAACCCGCAACGACCGGACCGTCAGGGCTGATCGCGCGGCTGCGTGCGAAGCTCTCGGGCGGGTCGAGCGAGGCATCGCTGACGCGGCGGCTGGCCGGCACCATCTTCATCATCCGCGTCATCAGCGCAGGGCTCGCCTATTTCTCGCAGGTGCTGCTGGCGCGCTGGATGGGGACGTCCGACTACGGCATCTATGTCTATGTCTGGACCTGGGTGCTGCTGCTCGGCAGCATGATGGACTTCGGCATCTCGGCTTCCGCGCAAAAGATCATTCCGGAATATCGCGCCAGTGGCGACCACGCGTTGCTGCGCGGCTTTCTCTCCGGCGGCCGCTGGCTGGTCTTCGCCGTCTCGGCGCTGGCGTCGCTCGGCCTTGCCGGCATCGTCAAGCTGCTGTCGCCCTGGATCGATCCTGCCGAGGTGCTGCCGCTCTATATCGGCTGCATGACGCTGCCGGCTTTCGTCGTTGCGAATACCCAGGACGGCATCGCGCGATCGCATGACTGGATGCAACTCGGCCTGATGCCGCAATTCATCATCCGCCAGGCGCTGATCATCGGCATTACCGCCAGCGCCTTCCTGCTCGGCTATCATCTCGGCGCGATCGCCGCGATGCTCGCGAGCGCCGGCGCGGTGTGGATCGCGATGACCGGACAGATGGCGGTGCTGAACCGCAAGCTCGCCGGTCACATCGCGCCCGGCCCGAAGGCCTATGACGTCAGCGGCTGGCTCGCGGTCTCGCTGCCGATCCTGCTGGTCGAGAGCTTTTATCTGCTGTTGTCCTACACCGACGTGCTCGTGCTGCAACAATTCCGTCCATCCGATGAAGTCGGCGTCTACTTCGCGGTCGTGAAGACGCTGGCGCTGGTGTCGTTCATCCACTACGCCATGTCGGCGACGACGGCGCATCGCTTCGCCGAATACAACGCGAGCGGCGACAAGGCGCGGCTGTCGGCCTATGTCGCGCATGCCATCGTCTGGACGTTCTGGCCGTCGCTGGCCGCGACCGCCGTGCTGCTCGTTCTCGGCAAGCCCCTGCTCTGGCTGTTCGGGCCGCAATTCGTGGTCGGCTACGACATCATGTTCGTCGCCGCGATCGGCCTCGTGGTACGCGCCGCGATCGGCCCGGTCGAGCGGCTGCTCAACATGCTCGGCCAGCAGAAGATCTGCGCGCTGGCCTATGCGCTCGCCTTCGTCATGAACGTCATTCTCTGTATCGCGCTGGTGCCGCGCTTCGGCGGCCACGGCGCTGCGGCCGCAACCTCGCTCTCGCTCACCTTCGAGACGGTGCTGCTGTTCTGGATCGTACGGCAGCGGCTGGGGTTGCACGTGCTGGCGTTTGGGAAATAGGGACTAAGCACCGGTCCCTGCTCACCGCCTCGGGGGACGACTGTTTCCCAACGAGCCCGAGAACAAGGCGAAACACCTACCGAGTTCCATATTGGAGTAGAATTTTTCTTATTCTGCCCAAACGGTTGCGCCCCAGGGAAAGTTTATTCTACGTCGTATTGCCCAACTGACGAGATAAACCTAGATTCCCTCAGCCATGATTGATCCGCTTTACGTCGCCTCGGGTTTTGGCGTCGGCCTGCTTGTCGGGTTGACCGGCGTAGGGGGCGGCTCGTTGATGACGCCGCTCCTGATCCTGCTGTTCGGCATTCATCCGACCACCGCCGTCGGCACCGACCTGCTCTATGCCGCCGCCACCAAGACCGGCGGCAGCGTGGTGCATGGCTGGTCGCGCAGCGTGCACTGGCCCGCGGTACTGCGGCTCGCCTGCGGCAGCATTCCGGCGAGCGCGCTGACGCTGCTGGTGCTGTGGAAGCTCGATCTGCGCGGCGATACCGAACGCAATCTGGTCAATCTGGTGCTGTGCTTTGCGCTGCTCTTGACCGCGACGTCGCTGATCTTCCGCAAGTCGATCATGGAGCGCTATCGCCGCCGCATGGAGCAGATCAGCGAACGCACCACGGTGATTGCGACCGTGGTCACCGGGATCGTGCTCGGCGTGCTGGTCTCGATCTCGTCGGTCGGCGCCGGCGCGGTCGGCGTGACCGTGCTGCTGCTGCTCTACCCGCGCCTGCCGATGGCGACCATCGTCGGCTCCGACATCGCGCACGCCGTGCCGCTGACGCTGGTGGCGGGCATCGGACACTGGGTGCTCGGCTCGGTCGACTGGGGCCTGATGGGTGTTCTGCTGCTCGGTTCACTGCCCGGCATCGTCATCGGCAGCTACAGCGCGACGCGTGTGCCGGAGACCGTGCTGCGCGTGGCGCTCGCCAGCGTTCTCATCGTGGTCGCCAGCAGGATCATGTTCGCGGAGCTCAACCTGCAATCCGCGATCGTGACGGCGCTGGCCTGGAGCCATTGAGGCCCGACCAGGCGAGAGAATTGTAGGGTGGGCAAAGCGAAGCGTGCCCACCCCCCTTTTGTGATGAGAGAGAGATGGTGGGCACGGCGCTTGCGCGCCTTTGCCCACCCTACGGTGGTGTCACCGGGGCAACAGCAGAGTGCGAGCCGTTACTCCGCAGTCCAGCCGCCGTCGATCGAGAGGTTCGTGCCGGTGATCTGCGCGGCATCGTCGCTGCACAGGAACAGCGCGAGAGCTGCGACCTGCTCTGAGGTCACGAACTCCTTGGTCGGCTGCGCGTCGAGCAGCACGTCGTTGATGACCTGCTCGCGCGTGAGGTTGCGCGCCTTCATGGTATCAGGGATCTGCTTTTCCACCAGCGGCGTCCAGACATAGCCGGGGCTGATGCAATTGCAGGTGATCTTGTTGGTCGCGACCTCAAGCGCCACCGTCTTGGTCAGGCCGGCAATGCCATGCTTGGCCGACACATAAGCCGACTTGAAGGGCGAGGCGACGAGGGAGTGCGCCGACGCGGTGTTGATGATGCGGCCCCAGCCCTTCTTCTTCATGCCGGGAACGGCAGCGCGGATGGCGTGGAAGGCCGAGGACAGGTTGATCGCGATGATCTGGTCCCACTTCTCGAGCGGGAATTCCTCGATCGGCGAAACGAACTGGATGCCGGCATTGTTGACGAGGATGTCGACCGAGCCGAACGACTTCTCGCCGAGCGCGATCATCCCGGCGATCTCGGCCGGCTTGGTCATGTCGGCGGGCGAATAGACCGCCTTGACGCCGAAATCGGACTCGATCTTGGTGCGTTCCTTCTCGATGTCCTCCGGCGAGCCGAAGCCGTTGATGACGACGTTGGCGCCGGCGGCGGCGAAGGCGCGCGCATATGCAAGCCCGATACCGCTGGTCGATCCGGTGACGACGGCGTTCTTGCCTGACAGAGTACCCATATTATTCGCTCCTTTTTGGCGGGGGCGCGGTGACGTCCCCCGTGAGATCGTAGGTCACCATGGTCTCGCCGGACTGCGGCTTCTCCAGCCAGTCCTTGTGGCGCATCGACAGATGCACGTCGCGGACGCCGCTTTCCCAATGCTCGACCATGGCGACATGCGAGAAGTCATAGTCCTTCGACGAGGATTCGTAGTTCTTGCTGCGATAGATCAGGTGCACCACAGTAACAGTGCTTTCGCGCGAAACTTTTGCGAGGAATTCGACCGCAGGGTCGTTCTTCAGATAATCGGGCAATTTGGCAATGAGGTCGCGCGCGGCGCGGCGGGCATTGTGCAGTTGCTTGTTCTTGTCGGTGTTCATCCGCGTGCGGCTGGAGAAACGGATGTCCTTCTCGCGCTCGGTGGCCTCCAGGAGCGAATTCGGCAGATCGCCGCGCGCGCTGAACAGGTCGACCTGGAAGATCAGCATGTCGCGATCAGTTTCCGCATCGAGCACGAAATCGAGCGGCGTATTTGAGGCGATGCCGCCGTCCCAATAATGCTCGCCGTCGATCACGACCGACGGAAAGCCCGGCGGCAGCGCGCCGGAGGCCATGATGTGCTCCGGACCGATTTGCTTGCCGAGCTTCTTGAACTCGTAATTGTCGAAATATTTGAAGTTGCCGGAGGTGACGCCCACGGCGCCGACCGACAAGCGCGTCTTCAGATCGTTGATGCGGTCGAAGTCAACGAGCCGCTCCAGCGTCTTCTTCAGCGGCGCGGTGTCGTAATAGCTCTCGGCTTGCGGGCTGCCCGGCGGCCACATCGGCGCAGGCGGCACGCGCGGGACGAAAAAGCCGGGCACGCCGAAGGTCGCGATCAGCGCGGCGCTGGTGGAATTGAACAGCTCGCGGCTGTGATCGCTCTTGCCGATCGGCTTCCACGGCACCGGCGCGGACACCATCTCCCAGAATTCCTTGAGCCGCTTGACGCGGGTATGGCCCTCATTGCCGGCGATGATGGCGGCATTGACCGCGCCGATCGAGATGCCGGCTACCCATTCGGGCTCAAAGTCGAAATGGCAGAGCGATTGAAAGGCGCCGGCCTGATACGAGCCGAGCGCACCACCGCCCTGGAGAACCAGGACGCGCTGCGCCTTCGCGGGGACTGTTGCGACTTCCGGGCTGTGATCTGTCATAAGGGACTAATAGCAAAAGGCGAGCCACCGTGGCGACAGTCTGCCGCGGCGTCAATGCATCCCGGGATCAAGTCTGGCTTATCGGGGGTCGGTCGAGGCCAGGATCATGGTCCAGAACACCTTGTATTTGGTGCCAGGAGCATAGCTCGCCGCTATGCCCAATTTTGTGACACCGCCCTTGAGCATGTTGGCGCGGTGGGGCGGCGAGTCACGCCAGCCGGAAAACGCTTCCGCCAGCGTATGATAGCCGGCCGAGATGTTCTCGACCGCCACGGTCGCGGGATAGCTGCCGGCGGCAAGCCGCTTGCCCAGGGGCGCGCGGACGTCATGGTCCATCTTGTTGGCGGCCGCCATGGCATTGGACTGGGATTCGGCGAGCCGCATCAATTCGGGGTCGACCTCGACGGTGCCGAGCCCGTTGTTCTGGCGGTATTGCGAGATCATGATTGCGGCGGCCGGGGCATCGAGCCTGGCGCCCGGGACCGACATATCGGCATACATCGACGGCTGCTGGACCGGCGCTTCGTTGCCGGCGCAGCCGGCGAGAAGCAAAGTGATGAGAATTGCGGCCGCAGCGCGCATGAATCGAGGCCCCCAGATGAGGGGCCGTTGTTGCATACCAACCGTGGCTGAAAGGTGAATTTTGAGGAAAATTCGATCCTTTGGGACGGCTCAGGCGCCCGCAAATATGCGGTAGCGGCGGGGCTTTAAGCCGATCGTATCGCCGGCGCGCAGTTCCCGGTCGCGAGGGGCATCGATCTCGATGGTCTCGCCACCTGATAGCGCCACCTCAGCCCGCTGCACGGGACCGAAATTGCGGACTTGCTGGACCGCGCCTTCGAAGGCACCCGAGCCGGGTGGGCCGACCAGCATGTCGTGTCGCCGCACGAACAGTTTTGACGCGCCAGACATGAGCCCGTCCGCCGCAAGATCGAGCGGACGATCGCCGAGCCTGACAACGCCGCCGTCAACCTGAACAGGCAACTCGATGGATTCACCGATGAAGCCGTGAACGAATGCGGTCGCCGGGGTCTCATAGACGTCGTCGGGCGAACCGATCTGCTCGATCCTGCCCTTGTCCATAACGACGACGCGGTTGGCGACTTCCAGCGCCTCCTCCTGGTCATGGGTGACGAAGATCGAGGTGACGTTGATCTCGTGATGCAGCGAGCGCAGCCATTTGCGCAACTCTTTACGCACCTTGGCATCGAGCGCACCGAAGGGCTCGTCGAGCAGGAGGATGCGCGGCTCGATCGCGAGCGCGCGGGCCAGCGCAATGCGCTGGCGCTGGCCACCGGAGAGCTGGCTCGGATAGCGATCGGCGAGCCAGTCGAGCTGCACCAAGTCGAGCAGCTCTTTCACCCGCCTTCGGATCGTCGCCTCGTCCTTGCGGATCGCGCGCGGCTGCACCCGCAGACCGAACGCAACGTTCTCGAACACGCTCATGTGACGGAACAGCGCGTAGTGCTGAAAAACGAAGCCGACGTGACGCTCGCGCGCGCCTTGCGCCAGCGCGTCCTCGCCATTGAAGGAAACTTCACCGGTATCAGGCCAGTCGAGGCCGGCGATGATCCGCAGCAGCGTGGTCTTGCCGGAGCCGGAAGGACCGAGCAGCGCCAGCAGTTCGCCGTCATTGACCTTGAGGTCGACGCCATCAAGCGCCGCAAAGCTGCCGAACTTCTTGACGAGATTTTTGACTTCAATGGTCATTGACGTCGTGTCCTTCGTCGAGCTGGCGTTCGAGAACGGTCTTGGCGATCAGGGTGATCAGTGCCAGCAGCGCCAGCAGCGAGGCAATCGCGAAGGCCGCAACGAACTGGTATTCGTTGTAGAGAATCTCGACCAGCAGCGGCATGGTGTTGGTCTCGCCGCGGATGTGGCCGGAGACGACCGACACCGCGCCGAACTCGCCCATCGCGCGGGCGTTGCACAGCAGAACCCCGTAGAGCACGCCCCATTTGATGTTGGGCAGCGTGACGCGAAAGAAGGTTTGCAGGCCTGAGGCGCCAAGCGAGATCGCGGCTTCCTCCTCCTGCGTGCCCTGCTCCTGCATCAGCGGGATCAGCGCACGGGCCACGAAGGGGAAGGTCACGAAAGTGGTGGCGAGCGCAATGCCGGGCACCGCGAACAGGATCTGGATGTCGTGATCCCTCAACCAATTGCCGAAATAGCCCTGCGCACCGAACAGCAGCACGAAGACCAGGCCGGAGATGACCGGGCTGACCGAGAACGGCAAGTCGATCAGCGTAATCAGGAAGGTCTTTCCGGTGAATTCGAACTTTGCGATCGCCCAGGACGCGACGAGACCAAAGACGAGATTGAGGCTCACCGAGATCGCGGCGACCACCAGCGTCAGCTTGATCGCCGCCAGCGCCTCCGGCTCAGCGAGCGCCGCGAGATAGGCGAGCACGCCCTTCGAGAAGGCCTGCGCGAAGACCAGGACTAGCGGCAATACGACGAAGACGGACAGGAACGAGATCGCCAGCGTAATGATGACGACCTGAACACCCCTCGGCTCGGTGCGGAGATTGTTGCGCGCGGCTGCAGCATGGGCGCGCGCCCTGGCATCGAGGGACGAGAGCGGGACGGAATCTGCGATCTGCATCGTCATCGTTCGCCCTCAGCGCGCCGGGACGCGGTTCTGCGCCCAGCGCTGCAACCGGTTCACCGCGAAGATGATGACAAAGGAGACGACGAGCATGACTGCGGCGATCGCGGTCGCGTCGGCATAGCGGAATTCGGAGAGCCGGATCACGATCAGCAGCGGCGCGATCTCGGAAACGTTGGGCAGGTTGCCGGCGATGAAGATCACCGAGCCGTACTCACCGACCGCACGTGCGAAGGCGAGCGCCAGGCCCGTGAGCAGCGCCGGCGCGAGCGACGGCAGGATCACGCGGACGATGGTCTGCCATCGGCTGGCGCCGAGACTACCCGCGGCTTCCTCGATCTCGGAGTCGATATCCTGCAGCACCGGCTGCACCGTGCGCACCACGAAGGGGATGCCGATGAAGATCATCGCGACGAAGATGCCGACCGGCGTGAATGCCACCTTGATGCCGAGCGCGGCGAGCGGCGCGCCCAGCCAGCCCTTCTCGGCAAACAGCGCGGTCAGCGCGACGCCCGCAACGGCCGTCGGCAATGCGAAAGGCACGTCGACGATGGCGTCAAATATCCGCCGGCCCGGAAAACGGTAGCGCACCAGCGCCCAGACGATGATGCTGCCCATCACGAGGTTGACGCAGGCCGCCGCAAACGCGAGCCCGAACGACACGCGGAGCGCATTCAGCGTGCGGCGGCTCGAGAGGATGTTCCAGAACTGCTCGGGGCTGAGCTCCAGCGATTTCAGGAACAGCCCGGCGAGCGGAATCAGGATGATGACGGACAGCCAGGTCAGCGTCAGTCCCATCGTGAGACCGAAGCCCGGAAGAGTCCGTCGTCGTGCTGCGATTACGCTCACCAGGCCCCCTGCTGCCTCCTGAGACAGAGCTCTATCAATTCCTGTAGATCTGATCGAACACGCCGCCGTCGGCGAAATGTTCCTTCTGCGCCTTGGTCCAGCCGCCGAACACGTCGTCGATCGTGAACAGCTCGACCTTTGCGAAGGAGTGTTCATATTTTTTGGCGATCTCGGCATCGCGCGGACGATAGAAATTGCGCGCGGCAATCTCCTGACCTTCCCTGGTGTACCAATACTGGAGATAGGCATCGGCGACGTTGCGGGTGCCTTTCTTGTCGGCAACCTTGTCGACATTCGCAACCGGCGGCTCGGCGAGGATCGAGAGCGGCGGTGCCACGATCTCGAACTTTTCGGGGCCGAATTCCTTCAGCGCGAGATAGGCCTCATTCTCCCAGGCAAGCAGCACGTCGCCGACGCCGCGCTCCACGAACGTCACGGTCGCACCGCGCGCGCCGGTGTCGAGCACCGGGACCTGCTGGTAGAGCTTTCCGATGAAATCCTTGGCCTTGTCGACGGAGCCATATTTCTTCTGCGCAAAGCCCCAGGCGGCCAGGTAATTCCAGCGCGCGCCGCCCGAGGTCTTCGGGTTCGGCGTGATCACGGCAACGCGGGGCTTGAGCAGATCGTCCCAATCCTTGATGCCCTTCGGATTGCCCTTTCGCACCAGGAACACGATGGTCGAGGTATACGGCGATGAATTCTGCGGCAGGCGCTTCTGCCAATCGGCCGCGGTAAGACCTTTGCCGGCGATGGCATCGATGTCGTAGGCAAGCGCGAGCGTCACCACGTCGGCCTGCAAGCCGTCAATCACCGCCCTCGCCTGCGAGCCGCTGCCGCCATGCGACTGCTTGATCTCGACGCTCTTGCCCGTCTCTCTCTGATAGGCGTTCGCGAACGCCTTGTTGAACTCGACATAGAGCTCGCGTGTCGGATCGTAAGACACGTTCAACAGATTGATATCAGCAGCGAGAGCCGCGTCTGCCAAGAAACCCGTCGCGAGAAGTCCGGTTGCGAGAAGTCCTGCAGCGAGCGGAACGATACGACGCATCATGTCCATCTCCATTCACTTCGACGACGTCAATGTCGACGAAGGCATGCAGGCGAAACTCGTGGCGAAACGCTCTCAAGTCAACGGAACCGGATTTTCTTGTTCGCAAGCTTGCAGCTTGGCTGTGCTACGAAGTCTTCATTGTGTGGATGCCGCATTCTGTCTTGGCGCGGCCACGCCAGCGACCCGCGCGCTCATCCTCGCCTTCGGCCGTTCTGCTCGTACAAGGCATACACCCAACCGAGCGAAAACCCGACGCCGCAAGCGGGTGACGCGGCAATTTGGCGCGGACGAAAATCGCTTCGAGTTCCTCACGCGAGACATTTGCGAACGGGTTGAATTTCAAACGTGCGCCATCATCCTCGACGACCGGAATGTCGGTGCGCGCATTGCCCTGAAAACGCTTGCGACCGTTGAGCCAGGCCGAAAACGGCTTGAGCGCACGCGTCAGCGGTTCCACCTTGCGGATACGGCAGCAGGCGTCGGGATCGGAGAACCAGAGCTCGCGGTCGGGATCGTCGCGCGTCAGCGTCTCCTCGGCCGGCTGGATCGAGCGAACGTCCGTCAAGCCCAGCGTTGCGATCAGCGTGTCGCGATAGGCGAGCGTCTCCTCGAACAGCCAGCCGGTGTCGAGAAAGATCACGGGAATGGCCGGATCGACATCCGCCATCACCTTGAGCAGCGTCGCCGATTCCGTGCCGAAGGACGACACCAGCGCAAGCTTCTCGCGCCCGACCGCCTTCAGAGCAGCAGCGATGACCTCAGCGGGCGAGGCATCGCGCAGCGCGCGGTCCAGCTCCACGGCCGAAGGCGGCGGAGAAGTGGACGCTGATGTGGCCTGAGACGCGGTGGCGTTCACGTGCCGACACCCTCGGAGTGACGCAACTGCATCCGCCGGTGCAGCGCCGTGATTCGGCCGTCGCCGGTCGGCTGGTAGAACACCGAGTAGCGCTTCGCGGTCTGCATGAAGGCTTCCGCGTCAGCCTGCTTCTTGACCTCGAAGGAGTCGAAGCCGGCGCGCAGCATGAACACGAACTGGTCGCGCAGGATCTGGCCTGTCGCACGCAGATCGCCCCGATAGTTGTAACGCTCGCGCAGCAGCCGCGCCTGACTATAGGCACGTCCGTCGCGGAAGGTCGGAAACACCAGAGCAACCGTGGCGACCTTGCCGAGATAGGGTACGAGCTCGTCGATGTCGCGGTTGTTCGGCCAGATCACGCCGACCTTGCCGGCGCGCTTGAGCAGCACATCCGCCTCGCCGACGAAGCGCTCGGCCGGAACCAGGATGTCGCCGCCCTCGGGCAGCGGCGTGTCGACGGCCAGCTTGACGAAGCTGTCGTCGACGATCTTCCCGCCCTTAACGAGTGGCATAGACGCGCTCCTTGAAGGGTTCGACGCCAAGGCGCTTCACCGTGTCCATGAACAGTTCTTCCGGCCGCTCGCGCAGCGCCAGATAGGCTTCCACGACGTCCTCGATGACGTCGGCGACTTCGTCGAATTTCACACCCGGGCCGATCAATGTCCCGAGCGCAGCGCCCTCATCGGCGCGGCCGCCGATGGTGATCTGATAGACCTCCTCGCCGTTCTTCTCGACGCCGAGAATGCCGATATGGCCGACATGGTGGTGGCCGCAGGCGTTGATGCAGCCCGAGATGTTGATGTGCAGACGGCCGATCAGGTTGGCGAGCTCGTGGTTGGCGAAACGCCGCGTCAGCTCCTGCGCGATCGGGATCGAGCGCGCATTGGCCAGCGAGCAATAGTCGAGGCCCGGGCAGGCGATGATGTCGGTGATCAGATTGACGTTGGGCGTCGCCAGGCCGAGCTTGTCGAGCGCCTTCCACAGTGCCGGCAAATCGCGCTTGGCGACGTGCGGCAGCGCGAGGTTCTGCTCATGACCGACTCGGATCTCGCCGAAGGAGTATTTGTCGGCGAGATCGGCGAGCGCATCCATCTGCTCGGCGGTGGCATCGCCCGGGGGCTTGCCGATCGGCTTCAGCGAGATGGTGACGATGGAGTAGCCCTGGACCTTGTGCGGGGCGACCGAGTTCTTCCGCCATGCCTCGAAGTCGGGATCGGCCGCCGCCTGGCGCAACTCGTCCGGCATGTGCGGCAGCTTCTCGTAGGACGGATAGCTGAACCGCGAGCGGATGTCCTCGATCACCTCGTCGTCGATCTGGAGCGAGGAATTGCGGATGTGCTGCCATTCCTCCTCGACCTCGCGCGAGAATTTTTCGATGCCGAGCTCGTGCACCAGGATCTTGATGCGCGCCTTGTAAATGTTATCGCGCCGGCCATACTGATTGTAGACGCGCAGGATCGCCTCGATATAGCTGAGGATATCGCGGCCATGCACGAAGTGCTTGATGGTCTTGGCGATGAACGGCGTGCGGCCGAGACCGCCGCCGACCAGGACCTCGAAGCCGGTCTCGCCCTTCTCGTTCCTGATCAGCTTGAGCCCGATGTCGTGGATCTTGATCGCGGCGCGGTCATGGTCCGACGCGGTGATCGCGATCTTGAACTTGCGCGGCAGGAACGAGAATTCCGGGTGCAGCGTGGTGTGCTGGCGGATCAGCTCCGACCAGATGCGCGGATCCTCGATCTCGCCGGGTGCGACGCCGGCCCACTGGTCCGAGGTGACGTTGCGCATGTTGTTGCCGGAGGTCTGCATCGCATGGATGCCGACCTTGGCGAGATCGGCCAGCGCATCCGGAAGCTCGGCGAGCTTGATCCAGTTGAACTGGATGTTCTGCCGCGTGGTGAAGTGGCCGTAGCCGCGATCGTATTTGCGCGCGACATGGGCGAGGGCCCGCAACTGGTTCGTCGCCAGCGTCCCGTAGGGAATCGCGACGCGGAACATGTAGGCGTGCAGCTGCAGGTAGACGCCGTTCTGGAGCCGCAGGAGCTTGAACTCATCCTCGGTGAGCTCGCCCGAGAGGCGGCGCTTCACCTGGTCGCGGAACTCCGAGACGCGCTCGTTGACGAGCGTGCGGTCGATTTCATCGTAAGCATACATAAGCGAAAGCCTTAAACCTGGGCCGACTGCCCGATGGTCACGCCGGTGAGGCGGATCTGTTCGCGCAGATTGCCGGGCTCGACCTTGCCGTCCTCGCCGACCTGCACCGGAGCGATATAGGCACCCACGGCGCCGACGTCATCGGCCACGGACTCCGCAAGCAACGCTTTGGCCTCGTCGGAATTGCGCACGATCGCGGCTTCCGAGAGGTCCGCGGACCAGCTCTTGGCGGCCGTGCGGTACACCACGATGCCGTCCCAGGTACGGTTGGCGGTCACGACCGAGGGGCCGGCGATTTTGATCTTCTTCTGTTCAAGCGGGGAGGTCATTCGGCTGCATCCAATAGGTCAGAGATGAGTTGAGCTGAGTTCTTTTCGGGGGTTTGGCGGAGAAGCGACCCGGCATGCCGGACCACGTCGCCGATGATGAGGATGGCGGGACCGCCATTGGTCTGCCGCACGAGTTCGGGCAGGTCACGGAGTGTGCCGATCGCGCCCTGCGCATCCGGCCGCGTCACGCGGGCAAACACGCCGACGGGCGTCTCCGGCGAACGGCCGGCGGCGAACAGGCCCGCACGCACGGCAGGCGCGGCGGTCATACCCATGTAGACCACAACGGTCATCTTCGTATCGGTCAGCGTCGACCAGTCGACGGTCTCCGCATCGCGCGCCTTGTGCGCGGTGAGGAACGTGATGCGGGTCGCCTCATGACGGTAGGTGAGCGGCACCTCGAAATCAGCGGCGCCGCCGAGCCCTGCGGTGATGCCGGGAATAATCGAATAGGCGATGCCGGCTGTGCGCAGCGCTTCAACCTCTTCACCGCCGCGACCAAACACGAAGGGATCTCCGCCCTTCAGCCGCACCACGCGCTGACCTGCCTGCGCGGCTTCGATCATGCGCTTGTTGATGGCGTCCTGGCCGATACCGGGCTTGCCGATGCGGCGGCCGACCGGAATGCGCGTGGTGTCGCGGCGGATGCGATCGAGAATCTCAGGCGAGACCAGCTCGTCGTGGAACACGATGTCGGCGTCCTGCAACGCGCGCAGCGCCTTGATGGTGAGCAAATCGGGATCGCCGGGGCCGGCGCCGACCAGCGCGACGGAGCCTTCCGGCTTGTCAGCGCGCGCAAACGCAGACGGATCGGAAATCGCGTTGAGCGCAGCGTCCGCCTCGTCCTTGCGGCCGGCCAGCACGGAGGCGCCGATAGGACCATCGATGACGCGCTCCCAGAAGCGGCGGCGCAGCGGAAATTCGGCGATGCGCCCGTTGATGGATTTGCGGAAGCCGCCGATGAACTCGGCCAGTTCGCCGATGCGCGCGGGCAGCAGCGCCTCGATCTTCTCGCGCACGCGCCGCGCCACCACCGGCGAGGCGCCGCCGGTCCCGACCGCGACCACGACATCGCCGCGATCGACGATCGCCGGGAAGATGAAGCTGGAATGTTCGAGATCGTCCATGACGTTGACGGGCAGGCCGAGCGATTTCGCCCGCGCCGACATCGCCACACCAACATCGCCTGCGCCCGCGCAGACGATGGCAATGACGCCGGCGAGATCGGCAGTCAAAGGATCGTCCGCTGCGACGTCGATCCGCGCGGCGTCTTCGGAGCTCAGACCCAGATCCTGATTGCCGTCGATCATATGCACGCGGATGCGCGCGCCGGCGGCGGCGAGCACGCGCAATTTTGCGCGCAAAAGCTCACCCGCGCCGATGAGAACCACCGGGCCGGCCTTGAGATCGAGGAACACCGGCAAGAACCGCATTCGATACTCGCTTCCCCCACATCCGGGGTTGACTGGAATTATTTTCTATATATGTGTCGTTTCGAGCGCGCAAAGAGAAAATTTTTTCTTCTCTTCGGCACCGCAACTATAGAATTTTCGCCTCCAAACGCAAAGTGGCAGAGATGCATCTTCTCAGGACCGATTCCGGCGCAGATGGGCTGGGTTTCGCAGCTTCCGTTTCCGAGCAAAACGCGATCGAGCAGACCGCTCCCAGCATGGATCATCTCGACCAGCTCGAGGCCCAGAGCATCTACATTTTTCGCGAGGCCTTTGCCCGTTTGAAGAAGATTGCCCTGCTGTGGTCGCTCGGCAAGGACTCCAACGTGATGATCTGGCTGGCGCGAAAGGCGTTCTTCGGCCGCGTGCCGTTCCCGGCGCTTCATGTCGACACCGGCAAGAAGTTTCCGGAGATGTACCGGTTCCGCGATCACTACGGGAAGGAGTGGGAGCTCGACCTGCGCGTCGAACCCTGCCCGCCCATCGACGCCGTCGACCCAACGCTGCCGCCGGCCGCCCGTTCCGCCGCGCGCAAGACCGAAGGCCTCAAGATGGCACTCGGCAAATATGGTTTTGACGGCCTGATCGCTGGCATTCGCCGCGACGAGGAAGCCACCCGCGCCAAGGAGCGCGTGTTCTCGCCGCGCGGCCTCGAAGGCAATTGGGACGTGCGCGATCAGCCGCCGGAGTTCTGGGATCATTTCAACGCATCGCCGCCGCAGGGCGCGCATTTGCGTATCCACCCGATCCTGCATTGGACCGAGTCCGACATCTGGGCCTACACCAAGCGCGAGAACATCCCGATCATCCCGCTCTATCTCTCGCAGAACGGCAAGCGCTATCGCTCGCTGGGCGACCAGGACATCACCAATCCGGTCGCCTCGACCGCGTCGAACATCGACGAGATCCTGGCCGAGCTCGAGCAGACCAAGGTGCCGGAGCGTGCTGGCCGCGCGCTTGACCACGAGACCGAGGACGCTTTCGAGCGCCTGCGCGTCGCCGGCTATCTCTGATCCAAGGACGCATCGCGGTCATGAACATGCTCGTCACCCCCACCTCGCCCGCCACGCCGAACGGCACCACGCGTCCCCAGGTCCGCATCGTCATCGTCGGTCATGTCGATCACGGCAAGTCGACGCTGGTCGGCCGCCTTTTGCATGAGACCGGCAGCCTGCCCGACGGCAAGCTCGAGATGCTCAAGGCCGTCAGCGCACGGCGCGGCATGCCGTTCGAATGGTCGTTCCTGCTCGACGCGCTGCAGACCGAGCGCGACCAGGGCATCACCATCGACACCACACAGATCCGCTTCCGCACCAATTCGCGCGACATCGTGCTGATCGACGCGCCTGGCCACGCCGAATTCCTGCGCAACATGATCACCGGCGCCTCGCAGGCCGACGGCGCGGTGCTGATCATCGACGCACTGGAAGGCGTGCGCGACCAGACCCGCCGGCACGGCTATCTGCTGCATCTGCTCGGCGTGAAGCAGGTCGCCGTCGTCGTCAACAAGATGGACCGCGTCGATTTCTCCGCTGAACGTTTCAAGGACATCAGCGACGAGATTTCGGCGCACCTCAATGGCCTCGGTGTGACGCCGACGGCCGTGATCCCGATCTCCGCGCGCGACGGCGACGGCGTTGCGGAGCGCACCGATCGCATCTCCTGGTACAACGGACCGACCGTGGTCGAGGCGCTCGACCAGCTCGAGCCAGCGCGGCCGCTCGAGGCACTCGCGCTGCGCCTGCCGGTGCAGGCGATCTACAAGTTCGACGACCGCCGCATCGTCGCGGGACGCATCGAATCCGGCAGCCTGGTTGCCGGCGACGAGATCGTGATCATGCCCGCCGGAAAGATCGCCAGGATCAAGACCGTCGAGAGCTGGCCGGTGACGCCGGTGGCGGGACGCCAAGGCGCCGGCCGCTCGGTCGGTATCACGCTCGACCGCGAATTGTTCATCGAGCGCGGCGATATCGTCGCGCATGTCGGCACCGCCCCGCGCGAAACGCGCCGCCTGCGCGCGCGTATTTTCTGGCTCCACGACAAGCCACTCGCCAAGGGCGACCAGTTGCTGGTGCGCTGCGGACCGAAGGAAAGCCGCGCTACGGTCGTTGCCATCGAAAAGGCGGTCGACCCCGGCGAACTCTCGAGCAGCGAGAACAAGGCGATCAGCCGCAACCATGTCGGCGAGATCGACATTTCGCTTTCGAACCCGATTGCGACCGATCCCTACACCGAAAATCCGCGGACCGGCCGTCTCGTGATCGAGGTTTCCGGGCGCATCGCCGGTGGCGGCCTGGTGCTGTCGGTCGATGCTGGCCAACGCGCCGTACCTGTCGATATCGTGCCGGTGGAATCGGCGCTGCGTCCCGACGAGCGCTCCGCGCGCTATCGCCACAACGGTGCGGTGGTCTGGCTCACGGGCTTGCCGGCCTCCGGCAAGTCGACACTGGCGAAGGCGCTGGAGCGTCGTCTGTTTACCAATGGCGGCTCGCCGATCCTGCTCGACGGCGACACGCTGCGCGCCGGGCTCAACAGCGATCTCGGCTTCTCCGCCGCCGATCGCAGCGAGAACATCCGCCGCCTCGCCGAGGTCGCCACACATCTTGCGCGCAACGGCCACATCGCCATCGTCGCCGCAGTCTCCCCGGCGCGCGAGGATCGCGCCACCGCGCGCCGCATCGCCGACACCGCATTCCGCGAGATCCATGTCGCGACGCCAGCCGAGGTGTGCGAAGAGCGCGATCCCAAGGGCCATTACAAGAAGGCCCGCTCCGGCGCGCTGGCGTCATTCACCGGCATCGGCAACGACTACGAGCGGCCCGAAGCGGCCGAGCTCGCGATCGACACGTCGACGCGGTCGGTTGCCGAGGCAGCAGACGAGATCGAGCAGATGCTGAAGACATCAGGGGTGCTGTTCGACGAACTCGTGGACCTCGCCGCGAATATTTGAGGCGGGCTTTCCGCCGGTAGGCGCACGGGCCACCATGCAGGCAGTGCGTTCCCTCCCCCCTTGCGGGGGAGGGCTAGGGAGAGGGGTCCACACGGGGACTCCCTTCGTCAGCTGAAACAACGCCGAACTCACCTGCACCTTTTCCTGGGCCACCCCTCTCCCCCGCCCTCCCCCGCAAGGGGGGAGGGAGCGCAGTCGTGCGCATAGCAAGGAGCCCAGCTCGATCACTTGTAAAAAGCGTCACTTCCCCACCTCGCCTTGACATTTTGACAAGCTCCCGGGGGTCTTCTCACCGCCCCGATTTTGGGGCTAATAGGTCGCGAAAGCCGCCCCGAATGGGCGCATTTTGCTGCTGTTGGGTCAAAAGCAGCCAAAAACAGCCATTTCCAACAAGAAAGACCATCATGAAACGCGTTGACGCCCACGGATTGAAGATCGCCCCCGTCCTTTTCGATTTCATCGCCAAGGAAGCCGCCCCGAAATCGGGGATCGCGCCGGATGCGTTCTGGGCCGGGGTGGCCGCCATCATCAAGGAGCTGGGGCCGAAGAACCGGTCGCTGCTCGCCTTCCGTGATCAGTTGCAGGCCAAGATCGACGACTGGCATCGCGCCAGCAAGGGCAAGGCGTTCGACCTCGACGCCTACACCGCCTTCCTGAAGGAGATCGGCTATCTCGTCCCGGAGCCGGCGACGCAGAAGGTCGAGACCGCCAATGTCGACGAGGAAATCGGCAAGATCTGCGGCCCGCAGCTGGTCGTGCCGCTCACCAACGCGCGCTACGCGCTGAATGCCGCGAACGCGCGCTGGGGCTCGCTCTATGACGCCTTCTACGGCACCGATGCGATCCCGCATGATCCGTCCGAGAGCGGCAAGGGTTACAACAAGGCGCGTGGCGACAAGGTGATCGCCAAGGCCAAGGCGTTCCTCGACGCCGCCGTGCCGCTCGCGACCGGCAGCCACACCGACGTCACCGCCTATAGTGTCGTCGCGGGCCAGCTCGCGGTGAAGCTGAAGAGCGGTAACGCCACCGCGCTGAAGAACGCCGCGCAATTCGCAGGCTTCCAGGGCGATGCGGCCGCACCATCAGCGGTGCTGCTCGTCAACAACGGCATGCATGTCGAGGTGAAGATCGATCGCAGCAGCGCGATCGGCAAGGACGATCCGGCCGGCGTCGCCGACATGATCATGGAATCCGCCGTCTCGACCATCCTCGACATGGAAGACTCGGTCGCGGCCGTCGATGCCGAGGACAAGGTGCTTGTCTATCGCAACACGCTCGGCCTGATGAACGGCACGCTGTCGGCGGATTTCGAGAAGGGCGGCAAGACGCTGACGCGTTCGCTCAACGCCGACCGCAGCTACAAGACGCCCGACGGCAAGGGCGAAGTGAAGCTGCACGGCCGCAGCCTGCTGCTGATGCGCAATTGCGGTCACCACATGTTCACCGATGCCGTGCTGGACGAGAAGGGCGAGGAAGTCCCGGAAGGCCTGCTCGACGCCGCCGTCTCCGGCCTGCTCGCGATCCACGACATCAAGGGCAACTCCAAGGTCAAGAACAGCCGCACGGGATCGGCCTACATCGTCAAGCCGAAGATGCACGGCCCGGACGAGGTCTCGTTCACCTGCGAGATTTTTGACCGCGTCGAGAAGATGCTGGGCCTGCCCGAGAACACGCTCAAGGTCGGCATCATGGACGAGGAGCGGCGCACCACCGTCAACCTCAAGGCCTGCATCCAGCGCGCCTCAAAGCGCATCATGTTCATCAACACCGGCTTCCTCGACCGCACCGGCGACGAGATCCACACCTCGATGGAAGCGGGTCCGATGATCCGCAAGAACGAGATGAAGGCGCAGGCCTGGATCAAGGCCTATGAGGACTGGAACGTCGACATGGGCCTGATCGACGGCCTGCCCGGCCATGCCCAGATCGGCAAGGGCATGTGGGCCGCGCCCGACAAGATGGCGGACATGCTGCAGCAGAAGCTCGCGCATCCGCAGGCGGGCGCCACCACGGCATGGGTGCCCTCGCCGACGGCAGCGACCTTGCACGCCCTGCACTATCACCAGGTCAACGTCATCGCGCGCCAGCAGGAGCTGACCAAGGGCGGACCTCGCGCGAAGCTGTCCGACATCCTCACCATTCCGGTGTCGAAATCGAACTGGGCGCCCGACGACGTCAAGCAGGAGATCGACAACAACTGCCAGGGCATTCTGGGCTACGTCGTGCGCTGGATCGACCAGGGCGTCGGTTGCTCCAAAGTGCCCGATATTCACGATGTCGGCCTGATGGAAGATCGTGCGACCCTGCGCATCTCCAGCCAGCATCTCGCCAACTGGCTGCACCAGGGCGTCATCACCGAGGCGCAGGTGATGGAATCGCTCAAGCGCATGGCCGTCGTCGTCGACAAGCAGAACGTGGGCGATGCCATCTACAAGCCGATGGCGCCAGCCTTCGACGGCGTCGCCTTCAAGGCAGCCTGCGACCTGGTCTTCAAGGGCCGCGAGCAGCCGAACGGCTACACCGAATACATCCTCACCGCGCGCCGCCGCGAGGCCAAGGCAGCCGGCTGAGACGGCCGCTTGTTCGAACATCAAAAGCCCCGGCTCGCGCCGGGGCTTTTTTGCTGGGCAAGCGCGCCGCCGCTAAAACACTGCGAGATATTTCAGCAGCGACACGATGCCGATGATGATGACCACCACGCGCGCGATCTGCTTGGCGCGGCCATCCATCGGCAGCATGTTGATGAGATAGAGAACGAGAATGATGACGAGAAAGGTGACGAGTACGCCGACCAGCATCGCAGGGCCCCCTTCAGGCAAATTGCTGACGAGGCTCTAACGCCTATCTCGCGCGCCGGTTCCATCGACGCAACCCATTGCAGCTTCTGGTAAATGCGTAATTCTACGAGCAGCCGGCCTGCCTAAGCCTTACCCTTTTCGCTTCAGCTATCGAAACCGTTCGGCCTGCGCGAGGTCAACGAGATCGCCGCCGCGATCGCCAACGCCGTGCAGTCACAGGGCGTGGCGGCGCAGGAGATCACCCGAAGCACGAGCCACATTCTCGATGTCGTCCTGGCGAAAGCCAGGACGATGCGAGAGGAAGGCCCTACTCTTTCGCCACCACCGGCACCTGACGGAACTTCGCGCGCATTTTCTCCGGCAATGGGGAGAAGTTCATCGCGACGCCGCGGCGATCGTTGGCGTTGCGATTGGCGACGACGAGGCCGTCGCTTCCTGCCACAATATCTCCCTTGCGCAGCGTCGGATCGTCGTCGATCTTGACCTGAGCAAGCCCGGCCGGATCCTTGCCGTTGCAAGTACAGCCCGCGACGATCTCGTTGCGATAGCGGAAAGCGTTGGGCAGGTCGGAATAGGGCTTGCCCTTGTCCGTGGTGGCGTCGTCGATGTCGTTGCCATAGACCAGTGACGTCTCTGACGCCGGACAGAAGCTGCTGCAGGATTGCGCCTTGCTCTCGGCATCATTGCCTTGCGCCGGGAAGTAACGGCCGTCGCAACCGCGCACGCAAAAGGCCGTGCCGCCGCCATAGGAGGCGCGCTGGCGCGGCGCGTCATAGCGCGGCGTGTCGTCGTTCGGGAACGGCACGCGGATCTCGGGCGCCGGCCGCGTGCGGAAGCCGCCGAACAGGGCCGAGAAGAAATCTTCCGCATGCGCCGACGGCGCCAGCGCAAGGCCGAGGGAAGCGATCGTGACGAACGCAGCCGTTCCGCCAGCAAGCTTGCTGATCGAACGTCTCATCATGTGACCTCTCTTAAGCTTTTAGTCCACCGACGACGCCGAGATGTTCAGCGCCTGGCGGCCCGAGTGCAGCGTCGTCACCGCCGGACGCTTGCGCACGGGATCACCGCCGCGCGCCATCAGCGGCGCATTCTTCGGCAGCACCACGACCCTGGCGCCGACACTGACGCGGCTGAACAGGTCGGTCACGTCCTCATTGGTGAGGCGGATGCAGCCGGAGGAGACGAACTTGCCGATGGTGGTGGGATCGTTGGTGCCGTGAATGCGATATTCGCTGGAGCCGAGATACATCGCACGGGCGCCCAGGGGATTGCCGGGGCCGCCGGCGACGAAGCGCGGCAGATAGGGCTGGCGCGCGATCATCTCTGCCGGCGGATGCCAATCCGGCCATTCCGCCTTGCGGCTGACGCTCTGCACGCCCGACCAGGTGAATCCCTCGCGGCCGACGCCGACGCCATAGCGCATGGCGCGTCCGTTACCGAGCACGTAGTACAGATAGGTGTTGGCGGTATCGATCACGATGGTGCCGGCCGGCTCGCTACGGTCGAAGCTCACGATCTGCCGGCGCAGGCGATCGGGCAACGCTGCATCCTCGTCGGCGGCCTGGGGCGCTTGGCTCGTATACTCCTGCGAATAGGTCTGGTCTTGCGGATAGAATTGCGGCTGCATCGACGCGTAGCCGAGCGATTGCGCTTGTGCCGCGAATGGCACAGTCAGAAAAGCTGCCGCAAAGACGCAAGCGGTGACGACGCGCGGCGACAAGCTGCGACGGATGACCGATAACTTTGTCATGTGCTGCCCCGTTGGATGTGTGCATCTGGGTGATGCTGCTGTCCCGTAAACGCAGCAGTGCCGACTCAAGTTCCCGCGCCAGGCGCGGCAGCGGGGTCACAGTCAAGCGACCGCGAGTTCACGAAGCCGCGATGGAACCTCGCCGCCCCCGGCACGTTGTCTCGTCATCAATGGGCGCTCGGAGGCTTTCCGTGCGGGGAGAGATATTGTGCGCGTCCTTCCCAGTGAACGACTGATTTCCGGCGACAACGAAGGCACCCCGCTTCCCGACAGCCATAGCGAACTGCCGCCGGTGATCCGGCGCACCGAGTTCGTCGCCTTTGCAATTGCCGGCCTGCTCCTGATCGCCGTCGTCGCCGTGCTCTACGTGGCCAAGGCGTTTTTCCTGCCGGTGGTCATGGCCATCGTCGCCGGTACCATGCTGTCGCCGGCCGCGACGTTCCTGGAAAAACGGCGGGTCCCCCGCGCCGTGGGCGCCGTGCTCATCGTGATCGCGGTGACCGCGATGGTCGCGTTCGTGTTCGCACTGATTGCCGCACCGGCCATGGAATGGAGCTCGCGCCTGCCGGAACTGGGCGCGCAATTGAAGGACAAGCTGCACGTCTTCGACCGGCCGCTGGCGCTTTGGCGCGAGCTGCAAACCATGGTCGGCGGCTCCGAGGGGCTGCCGAGCTTTCAGCTTCCCAAGTTCGAATGGGTGCAGCCGACGCTGGAATTCCTGTCGCCGACCTTCGCCGAATTCCTGCTGTTCTTCGTCACACTGATCCTGTTCATCGCGAGCTGGGGCGATTTGCGGCGCGCATTGATCATGACGTTCGGCGAACGCGACGCACGGCTGCGTACGCTGCGGATCCTGAACGAGATCGAGGTCCATCTCGGCAACTACCTTCTCACGGTGACCATCATCAATATCGGCGTGGGCGTCGCGACCGGAATCGTCTGCGTGCTCACCGGCATGCCCAATCCGGCCGGCCTCGGCGCCCTTGCGGCGGCCCTCAATTTCATCCCCATCATCGGACCGGTCGCAATGTTCGTTGTTCTGGTCGTGGTCGGGCTCGTCGCCTTTCCGACCCTCGGCGGCGGCCTGATGGCGGCGATCGCTTTCGGCGGCGTTACCTTCATGGAGGGGCACTTCGTCACGCCGACCATCATCGGCCGGAGGCTGGCGCTGAACGCACTTGCGGTGTTCATCGCGCTCGCCTTCTGGACCTGGCTGTGGGGGCCGATGGGTGCGTTCCTGTCGTCGCCGCTGCTGATCGTCGGGTTGATCCTGAAGGAGCATCTGCTGCCGGAGAATTCGCCGCAGCTTCCGCAGGCGTAAGCGCCGCCGCGAACGGAACTTCCCCGAAGACGAAGCGTTTTCCGGCTATCTCCGCCGCCGACAGTTTTGGAGCCCCTTGATGTCAATGACCACTGGCGAAACCGGGATGAGAGACTGGACCGACAAAGCCACCGCAGAACGTCTCGAGAAGGATGTAGCAGCCGTGAAAAGCGATATCGCCGCCCTCACCGACCAGATCACCGACGCCCTCAACACATTCGCCAACTCTACGGGCAAGCAGGCCCGGCGCGGCTACAAGCAGGCGCGCGACAACATGGATTCGACGCTCGACGACTTCTCGGAGCGCGGCAGCGCGATGATGGACGCGGCGCAGGATGCGTATGGCTCGATCGAGGAGACGCTGGAAGAAACGATCACGCAGCGACCGCTCGCGACCGTCGGCGTCGCGCTCGGCATCGGCTTCCTGATCGGCTTCGCCTGGCGCCGGTGAGATGACGAGCGGATCTTGAGAGGACGGCGACGCTGCAGCGCCGCCCTTCCGGCTTGTGACGATACGGCTTGCTGGGATTTGAGGAGCTAGGCCATGTTTCAGCGTATTCTCGACGGCATCAGTGCCTCTACCGGCACGACTGTCCGACTGACCTCGCTGGCAGCGGGTGCGGCCTTCGCGCTCTTCATCACCACATGCTTCCTGTGTGCGGCCGCCTTCATCTCGGTGCTGGAAAAATACGGTCCGGTGCAGGCCTGCCTCGCGGGTGCCGGCGTTTTCTTTTTGCTAACCCTGACTGCGGCCGTGAGCTACTGGGCCTACAGGCGGGAGTTACGCCGGGAAGCACGTGTGGCCGCCGAGCGCGCCGCCAAGGCAGCTCCGAGCATGCTCGCCGATCCCATGCTGCTCGCCACGGGCCTGCAGATCGTCCGCGCCGTCGGCGTCAAGCGGCTTCTGCCGATCCTGGCGATCGGTGGGGTCGCACTCGGAATCATGGCAAGCCGCGCCGGCGCTGCAGACGAGACCGCGGCCGAGCCGGCCGAGTAAGGACGCGAGCACAAAGAAAGTTGCGCCACAGGCCGCCGAGCGAGCCGCCCGGGAAATTTGACGGGCGCCTCTGCGCAATATTTCATCAGCCGCGGTAAATCCGGCCTCCTTCACGTAATCGCTACTCGGACGGACAGGCGGTTGCCGCTAAAAGCATCGCCCTGATTCCAGATGAAATATTTAGCAATGAAGCCGTCTGTTAGGGCGAACCTCACCGCATTCCAGCACGACGCAAGGCTGTACTTGACGCTCGGCATTGCGACCTGGTCGGTGTTCGTCGACCACATCCCGAACAATGTCGTCAACCTGCTGACGCTGCGCAACTTCGGCTTCAGCGGCGCGGCCGACCTGTTCGTGTTCGTGGTGGGCTATGGCGTCGCCATCATCCACGGCAGGATGGCGCTGGAGCGCGGCTATGTCGTCGCCGCGACGCGCATCTTCCGCCGCGTCTGGCGGCTCTATGCCGCCTATGTCGTGCTGTTCGTGATCTACATCGACACCATCGCCTATGTCGCCTCGCAATCGATGGCGCCGGAGATCATCAGCGACTACAACATCTCCGGGATCCTCGATCATCCGCTGCGTATCCTGGTCCGTGGTCTTTTGCTCCAGGAAGAGCCGCTGAACCTGGATTTGCTGCAATTGATGATCCCGCTGATGGCCTTCTTTCCGTTCGTCCTGTGGGGGCTGCTGCGGCGGCCGAACGTGACGCTGGCGCTCTCTGTTGTGCTCTACGTCGCAGCACGCTGGTTCGACTGGAATTTCCGGACCTATCCGGACCAGGAATGGGCGTTGAATCCGTTCTGCTGGCAGATGTTGATGGTGCTGGGCGGCTGGTTCGCGGTAACAGGCGCGTCGGGCCACCGCTTGCGCCAGCTGTCCTGGCTGCGCGCGCTCGCGGGCAGCTACCTCGTGGCGGCGATGGCCATCACCTTGATGCGTCACTCGCCGACCTTGTCCGCCTATTTGCCTGACACCGTGCTCAACGGCATCTCGCCGACCGACAAGGAAAACCTCGCGCCCTATCGCGTGATCCAT
Organism: Bradyrhizobium manausense; assembly: GCF_018131105.1. Taxonomy (NCBI): domain Bacteria; kingdom Pseudomonadati; phylum Pseudomonadota; class Alphaproteobacteria; order Hyphomicrobiales; family Nitrobacteraceae; genus Bradyrhizobium; species Bradyrhizobium manausense. The sequence continues at coordinate 1,050,985 of NZ_JAFCJI010000002.1, forward strand.
TTCCTCGCGCTCGCCTTCATCGCAACGCACCTCATCCCGGCCGATCATCCGGGATTGCAATGGAAGCCGCTGCAGATGGTGATCAAATGCGGCGAGGAATGGCTCGCCGTCTTCTGCGTCGGCGTGTTCCTGTCCTTCGCCGGCCACCTCATCCTGATCACCGGTGCCAATCTGGTCGTGATGCAGATCGGGGTGAGCCTCGTCGGTTTCGCGGCGATGACGGCAGTGGCCTATTATATCTCATGGTCGAAGCGTCAGGACGAGCCTGCGGCGCTGCGGCAGCGAGCCTAGCCGGGACATCAGCGCGATTCCGCTAGGCCGGGCGCCGCGCCTGCGCTATGCGAGACGAGGCGGCCTGCGGCGGCGGGCTCTGCGCAAGGAGACCGGCTTGGTCATCGCGAAAGGCACGTCTGATGCGGTCGAGAATGCGCCCCGGCGCGGCCGGCCGCGCTCGATCGAGACCACCAACGCCATCCTCGAAAGCGCCTACACCCTGATGGCCACGACCGGCCTGGCCGCATCCACGATCGATGCCGTCGCGCGCCATTCCAATGTCTCCAAGATGACGATCTACAAATGGTGGCCGTCACGGGAAGCGCTGCTGATCGACGCCTTTCTTCATCACGCCGCCCAGATGCTGCCGCTGCCGCCGGTGAGCACAGGGACGCCCGCGGTGCGCGCGCGCCGCCACGCCGCGTCCTATGCCGAAGCCCTGCAAGGCGAGTTCGGCAAGGTGCAGCTTGCCGTCATCTCCGAATGCATTTCCAAAACCGGCTCGGCGGAGCTGTTCTACGCCCGCTATCTCCAGTTCCGCCGCGACGCGCTGGTCGAGATGATCGCGACCGGGCAGCGCGACGGCAGCATTTTGGCCGAAGCGCCGGCGGCGGATCTCTACGACGCGATCTATGGCAGCCTGTTCTACCGCTACATCTTCGGGATCGCGCCGATTACGCCGGCCTATGCGCGCTCTCTGGTCGATCTGGTGTTGCAGCCGAAAGGCTAGACCCGGCGCCGGATGCGACAAATCTCACCCCCATTTCGACAGGAGCATCGTTTTCGTCATGATCAAGCGCATCTTGCCATACGAAGGATTACTCCACGAAGTGGTGGAGCATTCAGGCGTGCTTTACATCGGCGGAATCGTCCCCGAGGACACGAACCTCGACATGTCGGGCCAGGCAAAGGATGTGCTTGGCCAGTTGTCGCGTCTGTTGGAGGCACTCGGATCCGATAAAGCCAACGTGTTGCAGGTCACCATCTTCATGACTGACCTCGGCGAGAAGGCTGCATTCAACGCCGCCTGGAAAGCGCACTTTGCAGAAGCTCATTTGCCGGCGCGCGCCGCCGTCGGCGTGGCCGATCTCGGCCCGGGCGTCAAACTCGAGATGACCGCCATCGCGGCGCGCGTGGGTTCGAGCTGAATCGCATGATCTACTACCTGACCGGCTTGACCGGCTGCGACAGCTTTTCCGTGCGGTCACGTTCGGTCATGTCAACCACCGTTTCCATCGGCGCGGTCAGTTCGTAGACGTAGGAGACGTCGGTGAAGTAGCGCTTGGCGGTGCCGCCAAGGGCTTCGGGCGCGACGCGATCGAGCAGGATCAGGCCGAAATCCGAATCCGGGCGACGCGTCGCTTCGCTGGTGTTGAGCTCCTCCCAGCGGAAATGAAACACCGTCTCGGGCTCCTCGCCCGTCACCGTCCAATTCGCGGTGATATGCGGATGCTTGCCGACCAGCGACAGGCCCTCATCGGAATGCGAGGCGAGTTCGAAGAACAGCAGCGACAGGCTTTGCGCGGCGCGCGCGCTGACGGCGATGTCCGGACCGCTGACCGCGATGCGATCGGCATGCGGAATGGCGCGCGCCTCGAACAGGCCCTTCAGCTTCACGCCCTGCCACTGGCTCTCGCTGAGCAGCGAGACCACGTTGGACATGGCGTGGATACGGCCGATCAAGAGCTCGCGCGCGACGTCGATATCCGAGCCGTGCCGCAGCGTGCGCGTCACGATCGACTGGATCACCGCAAGGATGTTCTTCACGCGATGGTTCAGCTCGTCGATCACGGCCGTCAGCCGCCGCTCGAAGCCGATCCGCACCTGGATTTCGCGGCTGAGCCTTAGATTATTGTAGGCGACGTAACCGAACAGGCCGCACACCATCGCGGTGATGGCAAAGCCGATCGCGGCCACGATGATTGCCGTCTGCTCGGCGCGCCGTGCCGAATTGGTCTTGGCATAATAACCGAGCTGCCAGTCGCGGCCGCCGAAGCTGATGGTGCGCGTCGCCGACGGGGCCGGCCCGTCCGGCGGCGTTATGCGGGTGGAGACGACGCCCTGATCGTTGGCAACGAGCTCGCTGCCGTCCTTGCGTGGGTCCTTCAGTGCGACCGAGAACAACGACAGGTCGTCATTGGTCAGCATCAGCGAAGCCAGCTCGTAGGAAAATGTGATGAAGCCGACAGGTTCGGTCGCCCCCAGGGGAATGACGGGGGCGGCCACGATGACGCCGATCGGCCCTTTGCCGCTCAAGAGCGGTATCGGGTCGGAGGCCACCGACCGCTTTTCGACCCTGGCCCGGGTCAGCATCGCGCTGCGAACAGGATCCTGATCGTAGCTGCGACCCGGCAGCGTTTTGGTTTCGTCGCTGCGCGGCTCAAGGTCCATCAACACGTCGACCGGATGGGTCAGGCTTGCAGGGTCGATCGGCTTGTCGTTGGTGTCCCGAATCTGCGGCCTCGGGAAGCCGGCGGTCGCAATCGCGACCTGCGCCGCGGCGAGCTCGCTCGGCTGGAGCCGGGCGACCCAGCCGGCCACCACGAAATCGGTCTTGAAGGCATAGATCGCCGAGCGCAGCGGCTCCAGCATGTTAGGCTTCAGCACCGATGGCGCGCGGAACAGGCCTGAGGCGACACGCGCAAGCAACTCACGCTCGGTCGACCTGTCCTGGACGAGGCTTGCATGGACGTCGATCGCGCGTGCCAGCGCAATCCGATCCAGCGCCAACTCCTGGTCATGGACGCGATAGGCCGCAAGCCCGGAGAGCAAAGCTCCGAGCAGAGCGATGAAGCCGATGATGAAACCCAGCCGGACCACGCGATTACTCAGGCGAAGGCAGGAGGTCGGCAATTAACACGGAGCATATGAACGCCGCTCGAACGGCCATGTGCCGAAACAGGGTGGAGCCCAGTGGCAGGGATAATGACGGAGGAGGCATCTGCACGCAACTCGGGTCGCCCAAAAAGCTTAATCCGCCCGGCCGATCGTCTGGCCGACAACGGCTTTGCCCGGGCACAGGAGGTAGATAATCGCCGTGTCCGAAATTTGTTCCGCTGAAGCGGATTTGCCTCAGAGGTTAACGGCGGGAAATGCCTGCGCCATGTCGCCGCGGCCCGTCAGCCCGCCCGTTTCAATCCCCCCTTGGTCTCGATGAAGCCGACGATGCGGTCGAGCCCCTCGCTCTTCTTCAGATTGGTCATCACGAAGGGGCGCTCGCCGCGCATGCGCCTGGCGTCGGTGTCCATCTTCTCGAGAGATGCACCGACATGAGGCGCGAGATCGATCTTGTTGATGACCAGAAGATCGGAGCGGGTGATGCCGGGGCCCCCCTTGGACGGAATCTTGTCGCCCGCGGCGACATCGATCACGTAGATGGTGAGGTCGGCCAGCTCCGGCGAAAAAGTGGCCGCGAGATTATCGCCGCCTGATTCGATCAGCACGAGATCGAGCCCGGGGAATTTGGCGCGCATGTCCGCAACGGCCGCGAGATTCATCGACGCGTCCTCGCGGATCGCGGTGTGCGGGCAGCCGCCGGTCTCAACGCCGGCGATGCGGTCCGGCGTCAGCGAGCCGGAGCGCACCAGGAATTCCGCGTCCCATTTCGTGTAGATGTCGTTGGTGATCGCGGCGATGTCGTAGCGCTCGCGCATGGTCTTGCAGAGCAGGTCCATCAGCGCGGTCTTGCCCGATCCGACGGGGCCGCCGACGCCGACACGCAAGGGGCCGTGAGATTTCGACATGGATATCTTCCTATCGTCGTCCTGGCGAAAGCCAGGACCCATTACCACAGCATTCCGTTGTTGCGGCAAGCCGGAGCCGCATCTCTGCATAACCACAAGCATTTGGGGTTATGGGTCCTGGCTTTCGCCAGGACGACGGCGGAGGATGCCACTCGCTCACGACCTGAACAGCCGCGTATATTGCGTCTCGTGCCGCAGGCTGGCGAGATCGGCGCGGAAGCTCGCGCTGCCGAGATCGTCCAGCGTCGCGTTCAGCGACCGATTGGCTGCTGTGGCGACGGCGGCCTCCAATTTCACCAGCACGCGCTGGCTGTCGGTCTGGCCAAGCGGAACGAGGCGGCTGGCCGCCGAGATCCAGTTCGAGACCAACGCATGCAGAAAAGCGTGCAGCGTCGATGCCAGCGGCACGCCGTGCAATGCGGCGACGACGCCGACGGCAACGGGATAGACCAGTGGCGTGCGGCATGCCGCGACCATGGCATCAAGGCCTTCGGCATCCCACGCAGCGCGTGAGATGTCGATGAAGGCGCGGCCTTGCGAAGTGGTCTCGAGCTGTCGCTCGCGCGAGGGCACGAAGGCGGCAGCAAGCTCCGCGATGTCTGATAACGAGGCCCCGTCGCCCACCTCGGCAGCGCGATAGGCGTGGACCAAAAAGGTCGCATCACAAAATCCGGAGCCGTCACCGAGCATCGCGTCGAGCCAGTCGGCGAGCGTCACGATGTCGGTAATATCTCCGGCCTCGACCGCCCATTCGATGCCGCTGGAATAAGAGAAGCCGCCGACCGGAAACGCCGGCGACAACCACGTCATCAGCCGATACAGCGCCGCCGCCTCGCGCTCGGCGAGATCGCCCGCACTGACAGGCTCATTTGTGGTCATGAGCATGCTTGTGGCCGTGGTGATGGTCGGGATGGTCGCAATGTTCGTCATGGTGATGGTGGTGATCATGCCCGTGGTCATGCGCGGCATGATCATGAGGATGGTCGTGGTCATGATGATCGTGGTGATGATGGCCATGATCATGGTGTGCGTGATCATGATGTGCATCATCGTGATGCGCATGGTCATCGTGTCCATGCGCATGGCCGGCGTCGGCATAGGCGCCGCCCTCGGGATCAAACGGCGCCTCGATCTCGACCACCCGCGCGCCAAGCCCCTTCACCATGGCTTCGATCACGTGATCGCGGCGGATACGCAGGGCCTTGGTCATGAGTTGCGTGGGCAGATGGCGGTTGCCGAGATGCCAGGCAACGCGGATCAGGTGGTGCGGATCCCGGCCACGAATCTCGAGCAACGGCTCGGGTGCCGCAACCACTTCGACCAGCCTTCCGTCCTCCAGCACCAGCGCATCGCCGCCGCGCAGGGCGACGGCATTCTCCAGGTCGAGCAGGAATTCGAGGCCCCGCGTCCCCGTCATCGCCATGCGGCGGCGGTGCCGATCGTCGAAATCGAGCACGACCGTATCCGCCGGCGTTTCCGTGAAGCGGTGCTGTCCCTTAACCTGCGTCGCCCGGATCATGCGCGCTTACCTCGTCTCAACCTTCTCAGGCGTAATCACTTCGATCTTCGGCGGAGCGGTAAAGCACTTCACCGCGACACGGCCGAACGTCTTCATGTGCTCCTGGCCGCGATGCGGCACCAGCGCCTCGGCATTCTCCCACTGCTCGACGAACACCATCTTGCTGGGATCGGTGACGCTCTCATGCAGATCGTAGGCGATATTGCCGGGCTCTTTCCGCGTCTCCTTGATGCAGGCCGTGGCGGCTGCAATGAATTCGGCACGCGTTTCGGGCTTGATGGTCAAGGTGGCAACGACGTAGATCACGAGCAATCCTCCCGGCTTTTCTTCTGAAGGGTTAGATACCGGCCGGGACATTAGACCAGCCGGGATCGAACGCAAAACCGGAAAAGCCGTCCCAAGACATGCAATCGACATGCGCCGGGGACATGCGTTGAGACGCTATTTCAGTACATGAAATATCGCTGCGCCATCGGCAGCACCTCGGCGGGCGGACAGGTCAGCAGCTCGCCGTCGGCGCGCACCTCATAGGTCTCCGGATCGACCTCGATATCGGGCGTGGCGTCGTTGTGGATCATGCTCTTCTTCGAAATCCTACTGCGGGTGTTCTGGACCGCATAGAGCTTCTTCTCGATCCCGAGCCTTCGCGCGAGACCGCCGGTGACAGCTGCCTTGGAGGTGAATACCACGGACGACGCCGTACGCGCCTTGCCGAAGGCGCCGAACATCGGCTGGTAATGCACCGGCTGCGGCGTCGGAATCGAGGCGTTCGGGTCGCCCATGGGCGCGGCGACGATCGAGCCACCCTTGACGATGCAATCCGGCTTGACGCCGAAGAAGGCCGGCGACCACAGCACGAGGTCGGCAAGCTTGCCCTTCTCGACCGAGCCGATCAGCTTCGACACGCCGTGCGCGATCGCCGGGTTGATCGTGTATTTGGCGATGTAGCGCTTGACGCGAAAATTGTCGTTGTCCTTGCCCTTGTCCTGCGGCAGCGAGCCGCGCTGCTTCTTCATCTTGTCGGCGGTCTGCCAGGTCCGGATGATGACCTCGCCGAGGCGACCCATCGCCTGCGAATCCGATGACATCATCGAGAGCGCTCCAAGATCGTGCAGAATGTCCTCGGCCGCGATGGTCTCCTTGCGGATGCGACTCTCCGCGAAGGCGAGGTCCTCTGCGATCGAGGGATCGAGATGGTGGCACACCATCAGCATGTCGAGATGCTCGTCGATGGTGTTGCGCGTGAAGGGGCGTGTCGGGTTGGTCGAGGACGGCAACACGTTCTTGAGGCCGGCGACCTTGATGATATCAGGGGCGTGACCGCCGCCGGCGCCTTCGGTGTGGAAGGCGTGGATGGTGCGGCCCTTGAACGCCTTGATGGTGTCCTCGACGAATCCGGACTCGTTCAGCGTGTCGGAATGCAGCATGACCTGGATGTCGTGGTCATCGGCTACCGACAGGCAGTTATCGATCGCAGCCGGCGTCGTACCCCAATCTTCGTGAAGCTTCAGCGCGCAGGCGCCGGCCTTGACCATCTCGACCAGCGCGGCCGGGCGCGAAGCGTTGCCCTTGCCTGAGATGCCGAGATTGACCGGGAACGCGTCGAACGACTGGATCATTCGCGCGATGTGCCAGGGACCAGGCGTGCAGGTCGTGGCGAAAGTGCCGTGCGAGGGGCCGGTGCCGCCGCCGAGCATCGAGGTGACGCCGGACATCAGCGCATGCTCGATCTGCTGCGGGCAGATGAAATGGATGTGGCTGTCGAATCCGCCCGCCGTGAGGATCTTGCCCTCGCCCGCGATCACGTCGGTGCCGGGGCCGATGACGATGGTGACGCCCGGCTGGATGTCGGGATTGCCGGCCTTGCCGATCGCGGAAATCATGCCCTCCTTGATCGCAACGTCGGCCTTCACAATGCCCCAGTGGTCGACGATGAGCGCATTGGTGATGACGGTGTCGGCGGCGCCCTGCCTGTTGGTCACCTGCGACTGCCCCATACCGTCGCGGATCACCTTGCCGCCGCCGAACTTCACCTCCTCGCCATAGGTGGTGAAATCCTTCTCGACCTCGATGATGAGGTCGGTGTCGGCCAGCCGAACCCTGTCGCCGGTGGTCGGACCGAACATGTTGGCATAGACGGAACGCTTCATCTTGACGGACATATAAGTGCTCCATCTGCGGAAGTTTTCACAGCGCGCTCCTCGCGAGCTTTACAGTATCGTCGAATTCGCGGTCCAGAATCGCGTTGACGCCCCGGCATCCCGCAACGACACTCTCGGCGAAAGCGACATAGTCGACCAGGTCGTCGCGCTCTTCCGGCGTCAAGTCGCCCGGGATGCGCGCGCGAATGTTGCTGATCTTGTCGGCGATCTTGATCAGTTTTGCCGACGGCGATTTGTGCGGGGCATCGACGACCTGCTTTTGTCGGCGCTCGGTTTTCGGCAGGGTCATGTCGTCGGTCACCTCGACAACCAGCGCCGCCACACGTGCCCCGAATCTTGCGGCCAATTCCTTTCGCGTGGTCGGCGTATCCTCGACGGTGTCGTGCAGCCAGCCGGCAGCGACCAGCTCGGCGTCCACACCATCGGTCGCCGCCGACAGCAGGTTCGCGACCTCGGCGAGGTGATTGATGTAAGGCTCGCTGCCGCGCCCCTTGCGCGCCATCCCATTGTGGCGGCGCGCCGCGAGGTCGGCAGCTTCGGAGACCAGGCGCAATCCGAAAAGCATTGCCCTACAGCTTCCCCATCACGTCGCCGCGAAAACCGTAGATCGTCTTCTTCCCCGCCAGCGCGACCAGTTGGATGTCGCGGGTCTGGCCGGGTTCGAAGCGGACGGCGGTGCCGGCGGCGATGTCGAGGCGCATGCCGCGCGCTTTCTTGCGGTCGAATTTCAGCGCCGGATTGGTCTCGAAGAAATGGTAGTGCGAGCCGACCTGGATGGGGCGGTCGCCGGTGTTGGCGACCGTGAGCTGCACGGTCTTGCGGCCGGCATTGAGCTCGATCTCGCCGTCCTGGATGAAGAGTTCGCCGGGGATCATGCTCTCGCTCCTATCGGATCGGTTCGTGCACGGTGACGAGTTTCGTCCCGTCCGGAAACGTCGCCTCGACCTGGATGTCGTGGATCATCTCGGGGATACCCGGCATCACCTGGTCGCGGCTCAGCACCTGCGCGCCGGACTGCATCAACTCGGCGACCGTACGGCCGTCACGCGCACCTTCGAGAATGAAATCGGAGATGATCGCGATCGCCTCGGGATGGTTGAGCTTGACACCGCGATCCAGCCTGCGGCGCGCCACGATGGCCGCCATCGAGATCAGTAGCTTGTCCTTTTCGCGGGGAGACAGGTTCATGAAGAATCTCTTCCGTTCAACACGTCAATTCAACCACAGCCGCGGCAAGGCAGCACCGCTACGCGCCAGCACCGCCATCATGTCGGCACGCAAACGCGCCGCATCTTGGGCACAGAACCGCGCCATTGCAAAGCCATTCCACGCAGAGATTCCCACCTCACCGGAGAAGGATTCCGACGCCTCGCGGAGGCGCTCGACCAGCGCCTCGTCGCCGGGAACGATCAACGCCGTGCCGATTGCAGCGCCGCCCTTGGCGACTGCGGATCGCGCCAGTTTTGCGCCAACATCGCCGTCGAGCCTGATCGTCTCGGCGAACACCAGCCTGCCGCCACGGCGCAGCCGCCAGCGGTCGACGAACTCGCCCTGCTCCATGCGCTCGCCCATGGCGGTGCGGCCGAATACGACAATTTCACAAAGCAGGAGCGAGGCGGCATCATCGAGCTCGATGTCGAAGCGGCGATGAACCCGTGCCCGGTCGAACAGGATCGTCTCCTGCGGCAGCCAGCCGAGATGCGCGCCGGCAGCGACCTTCAGGGAAATGTTGAGCTGCGCCGCCGCCCCTGGCGCGCGATAGACCTTTTCCGCGGCGGCAGTCGTCAGTGTCAAGCGCGCAGCGTCGGCGGCTGATATCTCGATGTCGAAGCGATCGCCGCCGGCAACGCCACCGGCCGTATTGACGAACACACCAGACAGGCCGTCATCCTCCGGCGAGGGAAAGCGCACGCGGAGCGAGCCGGATTCATGCAAGGCGCCGCGCCGCGTCACGCCCTCGCGGGCGCGTACGTCGAAGCGCACCGCGCCGCGGGCACGGTTGGCTTCGAACACCGAAGATGTCGCCAAAGGGGTCACCAGGGCGTCGCTGCGCATCCGTCTCCTCCGGCCGGCCGCGGCAGGATTTTCGAGCCTACAATGTCCCGGCTTACAGCGCCATCTGGCGGCTGATCTCGCTGGCATCGAGAGTGGAGCGATCACAGGTGAATTTCACCGCGCCACGATCCATCACCGCGAAACTGTCTCCGAGTTCGCAGGCAAAGTCGAGATATTGTTCGACCAGCACGATGGCGATGTTGCCGAGATTGCGCAGGTAAGAGATGGCCCGACCGATGTCCTTGATGATCGAGGGCTGGATGCCTTCGGTCGGCTCATCGAGCAATAACAGCTTCGGACGCATCACCAGCGCGCGTCCGATCGCGAGCTGCTGCTGCTGGCCGCCGGAGAGATCACCGCCGCGTCGCCCGAGCATGGACTCCAGCACCGGAAACAGCGAAAACACGTCGTCCGGAATGTTCTTGTCCTGGCGCTTGAGCGGGCCGAAGCCGGTCTTGAGGTTCTCCTCGACCGTCAGCAGCGGAAAGATCTCGCGGCCCTGCGGCACGAAACCGATGCCCTTGCGGGCCCGCTCATAGGGCTTGAGGCCGGTGATGTCGCTGCCGTCGAATTTGATTGCACCCGAGGAGATCGGATATTGCCCGACCATGGCGCGCAGCAGCGAGGTCTTGCCGACGCCGTTGCGCCCGAGCACGCACGTCACCTTGCCCGGCTCCGCCGCGATCGACACGCCGCGCAGCGCCTGCGCCGCACCGTAAAACAGGTTGATGTCCTTGACCTCAAGCATCGCTCAGCGTCCCAGATAGACTTCGATGACCCGCTCGTTGGACGAGACTTGGTCGATGGTTCCTTCGGCGAGCACCGTGCCTTCATGCAGGCAGGTGACCTTGACCCCGAGCTCGCGCACGAACGTCATGTCGTGCTCGACCACCATGACGGTGTGGGTCCTGTTGATCTCCTTGAGCAGCTCGGCGGTGAGATGCGTCTCGACGTCGGTCATGCCGGCGACAGGTTCGTCGACCAGCAGGAGTTTTGGATCCTGCGCCAGCAGCATGCCGATCTCGAGCCATTGCTTCTGGCCGTGACTGAGGCTGCCGGCGAGGCGGTTGCGGGCGTCGGTGAGGCGGATCGTCTCCAGGACCTTGTCGATACGCCCGGACTCAGCCTTGCTGCCACGCCAGAACAGCGTGCCCTTGACGCTGTGATCGACGTTGAGCGCCAGCAGCAGATTGTCCTGCACGCTCTGGCTCTCGAACACGGTCGGTTTCTGGAATTTGCGGCCGATACCGAGCTCGGCGATGCGGGTCTCGTCCAGCCGCGTCAGGTCGGTGACGCCGTCGAACAGCACGGTGCCTTCATCCGGCTTGGTCTTGCCGGTGATGATGTCCATCATCGTGGTCTTGCCGGCACCGTTCGGGCCGATGATGGCGCGCATCTCGCCGGGCTCGAGCGTCAGCGACAGATTGTTGATGGCGTGAAAGCCATCGAACGAGACATGCACGCCGTCGAGATAGAGCATCGCGGAGGTCGCGCGGGTATCCATGACGTTCATGACCGCTACTCCGCCATGTTGGGTTCGATGACGCCGGCTTCGGCCGCCATACTTACGGTGGCTGGAGCGGAGCGCCTCTCTCTCGACTGGTCGCGCCACGCATTGAAGGTGCCGACGATGCCCTTGGGTAGCAGCAGCGTCACCAGGATGAACAACGCACCCAGCATGAACAGCCAGTATGGCGCCAGCACGCCTGAGGTGAAAAAGGTCTTGGCGTAGTTGACGACGATGGCACCGAGCGCCGCGCCGACCAGCGTCCCGCGACCGCCGACCGCGACCCAGATCACCGCCTCGATCGAATTGCCAGGCGCGAATTCGGATGGATTGATGATGCCGACCTGCGGCACGTAGAGCGCACCGGCAACGCCGGCCATGCAGGCCGACAGCGTGAACACGAACAGCTTGTAGGATTCGACACGGTAGCCGAGGAAGCGGCTGCGCGATTCCGCATCGCGGATGGCGATCAGCACCTTGCCGAGCTTGGAGGACACGACCGAGCGGCAGATCAGGAAGCTGAGGATCAGCGCCAAACAGCTCAGCGCGAACAAGGCGGCGCGCGTTCCCTCGGCCTGGACGTTGAAGCCCAGAATGTCCTTGAAGTCGGTCAGGCCGTTATTGCCGCCGAAGCCGAAATCGTTGCGGAAGAAGGCGAGCAGCAGCGCATACGTCATCGCCTGCGTGATGATCGACAGATACACGCCGGTGACGCGGGAGCGGAACGCGAGCCAGCCGAAGCAGAAGGCGAGCAGCCCAGGCACGAGCAGCACCATCAGCGCCGCGAACCAGAACATGTCGAAGCCGTACCAGGACCAAGGCAGCTTCGAATAGTTCAGGAACACCATGAAATCAGGCAGAACAGGGTTGCCGTAGACCCCGCGGGCGCCGATCTGCCGCATCAAATACATGCCCATGGCGTAGCCACCGAGCGCGAAGAAGGCGCCGTGGCCGAGCGAAAGGATGCCGCAATAGCCCCAGATCAGGTCGATCGAGAGCGCGAGAATGGCGTAGCAGACATACTTGCCCCAGAGCGCGACCAGATAGGTCGGCACCTGCAGGAACGAGCCCGCCGGCAGCAGCAGGTTGGAGAGCGGAATGAGGATGCCGCAGGCAGCGACGATCATCAGGAAGATCGCCGCGCCGCGGTCCAGCGATCGCGTCAGCATGTGAGGGGTCATGCTTCCACCGCACGGCCCTTGAGCGCGAACAGTCCGCGCGGGCGCTTTTGAATGAAGAGGATGATGAGAACGAGGATGGCGATCTTGCCGAGCACGGCGCCGGCGACCGGCTCCAGGAACTTGTTGGCGATGCCGAGCGTAAAGGCTCCGACCAGCGTACCCCAGAGATTACCGACACCGCCGAACACCACGACCATGAAGCTGTCGATGATGTAGCTCTGACCGAGATTGGGGCTGACATTGTCGATCTGCGACAGCGCCACGCCTGCGATGCCGGCAATCCCCGAGCCGAGCCCGAAAGTCAGGGCGTCGACGCGCGAGGTCGCGATGCCCATCGAGGCCGCCATGCGGCGGTTCTGCGTCACCGCGCGCATCTCGAGGCCGAGTGCCGTGTATCGCAACATGGCGAGCAGGATCGCGAACACGGCGAGCGTGAAGACCAGAATCCAGAGCCGGTTATAGGTGATGGTGATCTGACCGAGCTCGAACGCACCGCTCATCCAGGAGGGGTTGCCGACCTCGCGATTGGTCGGGCCGAACATGGTGCGCACCGCCTGCTGGAGCACCAGCGACAGGCCCCAGGTCGCGAGCAGTGTCTCCAGCGGCCGGCCGTAGAGGAAGCGGATGATGCTGCGCTCGATCAGCACGCCGATGGCGCCGGCGACGAGGAAGGCGAGCGGCACGGCGATCAGCAGCGAATAGTCGAACAGAGCGGGGTAGCGGGTGCGGATCAGCTCCTGCACCACGAAAGTGGTGTAGGCGCCGATCATCACCATCTCGCCATGGGCCATGTTGATGACGCCCATCACGCCGAAGGTGATGGCAAGGCCGATCGCGGCGAGCAGCAGCACCGATCCAAGCGACAGGCCGTACCAGGCGTTCTGCACCGTGGACCAGACCGCAAGCGAACTCTGAATCGAGCTGATGGCACTCGTTGCGGCCTTTGCCACGGAGGCCGGCTGGTCCGTACCGATGTCGGACAGTAGCGCCAGCGCTTCCTGATCGCCGCGCGCCTTGATGGTGGCGACGGCCTCGAGCTTCTGCACTTCGGTGGCATCGGACTTGAACAGCAGGATTGCCGCGCGCGCTTCACCGAGCGCGGTCCTGGCCGCCTTGTTGGTTTCCTTGACAAGTGCGCTTTCGACGGGATCGAGCGCAGTCTCCTCATGCGACTTGAAGACGGATTGTGCGGCCTGAAGCCTCGCGCCGAGATCGGGCGACTGCAGCGTCAGGCTGCCGAGCGCGGCATCGACGCTGCGGCGCAGCCGGTTGTTGAGGCGAACGGCGCTGGCGCTGTCAGGCACACTGGCGACGGCCCCGCCGGTCGCAGCATCGATCGACTTGCCGTCGCTGCCGGTGACGTAAACCTTCTTGCTGTCGGGATCGGCCATGAGCCGACCGTCCTGGAGCGCATTGATGATCGGGAAAGCGAGCTTGTTGCCGCTGCTGGCAACCACACCGATCGCTTCTTCCGTATCGGAATAGTCGTCGTTGGCGAATTTGGCGACCGCATCCTCGAACGGACCGGCAAAGGCCGGCAGCGCGAATGCGATCAGAAGAAGCGAGAGAACAAAGGTGCAGAGACGAGCGGATAGGTTGGTTGGCACTGTGGATCACCCCGGCAGAAGTGGGGAGAAGGCGGCGGAATAGCCGTCTCCTCCCATTGTGCAATCGAATGTCAGATCCGGATCAGGAACCGGCGCCGAGGCACTTGTTGGTCTTGGTGTTGAAGTTGCCGCACTTCTTGCCGACCCAGTCGCCGATCAGGTCCTTGGAGCCGTCGAGCTCCTTCGACCAGGCGTCGCCCGCCACGAGGCCCGGGGTCTTCCAGACCACGTCGAACTGGCCGTTACCCTTGATCTCGCCGATGAACACCGGCTTGGTGATGTGGTGGTTCGGCAGCATCTTCGACACGCCACCGGTCAGGTTCGGCGCCTCGATGCCGGGAAGCGCATCGATCACCTTGTCCGGATCGGTCGACTTCACCTGCTCGACCGCCTTCACCCACATGTTGAAGCCGATCACGTGGGCTTCCATCGGGTCGTTGGTCGTGCGCTTGGGATTCTTGGTGTAGGTCTGCCAATCCTTGATGAACTTCTCGTTGGCCGGGGTCTTGATCGACTCGAAGTAGTTCCAGGCGGCGAGATGGCCGACCAGCGGCTTGGTGTCGATGCCGGCGAGTTCTTCCTCACCCACCGAGAACGCGACCACCGGGATGTCCTTCGCCTTGATGCCCTGGTTGCCGAGTTCCTTGTAGAAGGGGACGTTGGCGTCGCCGTTGATGGTCGAGACCACCGCGGTCTTCTTGCCGGCCGAGCCGAACTTCTTGATATCGGCCACGATGGTCTGCCAGTCGGAGTGACCGAACGGCGTGTAGTTGATCATGATGTCGTCCTGGGCGACACCCTTCGACTTCAGATAGGCTTCCAGGATCTTGTTGGTGGTGCGCGGATAGACGTAGTCGGTGCCCGCGAGCACCCAGCGCTTCACCTTCTCTTCCTTCATCAAATAGTCGACGGCGGGGATCGCTTGCTGGTTCGGAGCAGCGCCGGTGTAGAACACGTTGCGCTCGGACTCTTCACCCTCGTACTGCACGGGGTAGAACAGGATGTTGTTGAGCTCCTTGAACACCGGGAGCACCGACTTGCGCGACACCGAGGTCCAGCAGCCGAACACGACCGCGACCTTGTCCTTGGTGATCAGCTCGCGCGCCTTCTCGGCGAACAGCGGCCAGTTCGAGGCGGGGTCGACGACGACGGCCTCGAGCTTCTTCCCGAGCACGCCACCCTTCTTGTTCTGTTCGTCGATGAGGAAGAGGATGGTGTCCTTCAGCGTGGTTTCGCTGATGGCCATGGTGCCGGAGAGGGAGTGCAGGACGCCGATCTTGATGGTGTCCTCCGCGGCCTTCGCGCCGGAAATGGACGCCAGGCCGAGCATCAGTCCTGCACTCGCGGCGAGCACGCCGCGGCGGCTGAATGACGCCGCGATATGATGAATGGATTTGGTAGGCATGGATGTATCATCTCCCTGACGCAGACGTGAAAAACGCTGCGAAACGGCCCCACGGCCGCCTGCGGTTAACGGAATCGCAAGAACCGTGCCATGGGCCGGGCGCCCGCCAAGTAATTGGTCAATCTAGATAATTTCGTCGCAATCAAAATTTAGCCACGGCCTGATTGCTCAAATCTTGAGCTCATAAAATGGATGCTTAAGTGGCAATCAGTTCATTTTTTAAGCAGACGACCTTCGCTGGCTAAATTTGCGGCATAACTATTTTTGCACCGCAATCGCCGTTTAAGGTCCCCCTGCCTTGAAAGCGCCCCCTGAATGTTCCATATGACTGTGCGAGACCTCTTGCGAATCAAGGGGTCGTAGCGAGCCGCGTGTTCTTAAGCCCATACGGGCGTCTGGCTTGCCCCATAATCTCCCAAGCCATCCGACACCCCAAACACGCAGGTGTCCTCTCGACACCCTTATGCGCGCGCCCCGCTGATTGCGTCGGGCGCCTGCATTTGACATGGAAAGAACCATCTTTTGACTTCGTTTCAGGACTTCGGCCTCGCCGAACCGATCGCACGTGCTCTCACCGAAGAGAATTACGTCACCCCGACCCCCATCCAGGCCCAGACTATCCCCACGGCGCTGACCGGCCGCGATGTCGTCGGCATCGCCCAGACCGGGACCGGCAAGACCGCGTCTTTCGCACTGCCGATCCTGCATCGCCTGCTCGAGAACCGCATCAAGCCGCAGCCCAAGACCTGCCGCGTGCTGGTGCTCTCGCCGACGCGCGAGCTTTCGGGGCAGATCCTCGACAGCTTCAACGCCTATGGCCGCCACATCCGCCTGTCCTCGACGCTCGCCATCGGCGGCGTGCCGATGGGCCGCCAGGTCCGCGCCCTGATGCAGGGCGTCGACGTGCTGGTTGCCACCCCCGGCCGCCTGCTCGACCTCGTGCAGAGCAACGGGCTGAAGCTCGGCAGCGTCGAATTCCTCGTGCTCGACGAGGCCGACCGCATGCTCGACATGGGGTTCATCAACGACATCCGCAAAATCGTCGCCAAGCTGCCGATCAAGCGGCAGACGCTATTCTTCTCGGCCACCATGCCGAAGGACATCGCCGAGCTCGCCGACGCCATGCTGCGCGACCCCGCCCGCGTCGCGGTGACCCCGGTCTCCTCGACCGCCGAGCGCATCAACCAGCGTATCATCCAGGTCGATTTCTCGGCCAAGGCGACCTTCCTGACCAAGCTGCTGAAGGACGAGCCGATCGACCGCGCCCTGGTGTTCACCCGCACCAAGCACGGCGCCGACAAGGTCGTGAAGACGCTCGAGCGAGCCGGCATTCCTGCCAGCGCCATTCACGGCAACAAGTCGCAGAACCATCGCGAGCGCACGCTGGCGCAGTTCCGCTCCGGTGAAATCCGCACCCTGGTCGCCACTGACATCGCCGCCCGCGGCATCGATGTCGACGGCATCACCCACGTCATCAATTACGACCTGCCGAACGTGCCTGAGACCTATGTTCACCGCATCGGCCGCACTGCGCGTGCAGGCGCCGAAGGCACCGCGATCTCGCTGGTCGCCGGCGGCGAGGAGCTCAGCTATCTCCGGGATATCGAGAAGCTGATCCGCGTGGCGCTGCCGCGCGAGGATCTGCGCACCGATGCCGGCCGCCGCGATGCGGGCGCGCCCCCGCCGCAGCAACGGCAGGGCCGCCCCGGAGGCCGTCCGGGCCAGCGTCCGCAAGGCGCGCGCCACGGTGACGGTCGGCGTAACGATGAACGACATGGCGATGGACGCCACCACAGCGCCGGCAAGCAGGGCGAAGGCCGGCACGGCGACCCACGGCATGCCGACGGAAGGCACCCTGAGGGACGGCCCGGCAACGGTCCGCAGGCCTCGAAAGGGTCTCGCCGCCGCCGCTCCGGTGGAAAGATGCATTCTTCGTCGACCGACCGCCCGGAACAGCGTTCCGCGCATAGCGCGGGGGCGTCTGATGGGATACAAGGCGTGGCCTTTTTGCGCCGTGAGAGTCGGCCGAACGGCCACCCGAACCGCAAACCCCATTCGCACTAGCCGTCCACGACCTGGAGAAATTCATGGCTAAGGAAGAGCTGATCCAGTTCGAAGGACTGGTCACCGAAATCCTCCCCGACGCGCGCTACCGCGTGCAGCTCGACGCCGGGCACGAGATCGTCGCCTACACCGCCGGCAAGATGAAGAAGAACCGCATCAAGACGCTGGCGGGAGACCGCGTGACGGTGGAGATGTCGCCCTACGACCTCGAAAAGGGCCGGCTGATTTTCCGTCACAAGGACGAACGTCCGAGCGGAATGGGCGGACCTCCCCGTCCCGGACAGCGTGGCGGCCAATTCCGTCGCCGTTAACGGCCCGCCGCGCGCAAGCGCGGCATGGAAATTCCGACCTGTATGCTGATCCGCCGTGGGTAACCCGGCGGATCAAAAAATCGTGCACGTCAGGATTGTTTTGGAGCCCTATTTCCAATAAAATGGGCTTATCGATTTTCGGCCGGACGATATTAGCATCCACCGGTACAGCCGGTTCAGACACGCTGACGACCCTTCCAAAAATTCGATCTAACCTGCCTGCGCAAGCAGGCTCTGACATTGTGTTCTTTGAGAAGGGACTACCCCATGAGCATGGGAACCGTGAAGTGGTTTAACGCGACCAAGGGCTTCGGCTTCATCCAGCCCGACGACGGCGGCCAGGACGTTTTCGTTCACATCAGCGCCGTCGAGCGTGCCGGCCTCGGCTCGCTGCGCGAAGGCCAGAAGATCTCCTACGAGATCGTTGCCGATCGCCGCTCCGGCAAGTCGGCTGCCGACAATCTCCGCGACGCAGGCTGATCTCTAGCGCGCCCTTATGGCGCGTACACGGATCGGCGCGAGCGCGCTGAACAACGGAAAAGGCCGTGCGGATGCACGGCCTTTTTCATGTCTGACGGGCGATGCGCTCAATAGGTCGTGCAGGCCGTATCCGGGCTGTAATAGACGCAGGAAGATTGGCGCGGGCGCGTATACGAGACATCGCTCAGCGTGATCGCGCTCTTGAGGACGTAACCGACCGACGGCGTGTAGATGTAGCTGACCTCGCTGAAGATCAGATACGTGCCGGCGATCGCAAGCGTGGTCGGAATCGAGACCGTCGATTTCTGGGTCCGCGGCGCCGACCCCTTGCTCCACTGAACATGCGCCGTCTGCGTCGAATCCACATAGAGCTCGGTGATCGTCGCCGTCACCGGTGTCGCGGAATAAGGCGTCATGATCGCGGTCGATGCCGCGAAGAAATTGGTCATGTCGGCATCGGCAACCGACGTCGATTGCGAAGTCAGGTCCGACAGCGTGCGGGCCATCAGCGTCACCTTGCGATCGATCGCCACGGCCGACGAGAATTCGACCGTGCCGAAGAACATCACCAGCATCAGCGGCACGATCACCGCGAACTCGGTGGCCGCGAGCCCCCTGCCATCGGCCAGGAATTCATACGCGGAGAAACGGGTCGCCCGCCAGAATTTCGCAATCATCTGCATCGCTCTGTCCGGTCCGTTGATCTCAATAGGGCTCGTTCTTGAACGCGGCCGTAGCCACCAGCAACCGCTTGCTGGTGCTGCCGCAGCCGATATTGTAGCCAAGCCCGGTGACGAACAGCGGCCACTGATAGAACAGCCGGACCACCACGATGTCGCCGGCGTTGCCCGCGCTGTAGTTCATGTTGGTGTCGAAGTTACAGGCCGCATCGAGATGGGTGGGCAGCGTCACGGCCGAGAACGACGAGAAACTGGTGACGTCGACGTACAGGCTGTTGCAATCAAACAGTGCCGGGATCTGGCTGCAGACGTAGGTCTTGAACGTCGCTTGCGTGCAAGCCTTGGCGACGCCGCCCACCGCGCAAGCCGTCACAGACCCCGATTGCGCCTGGCCGGTCAGCACCACGCGCGCGGAATTCTGCGTGATGGTCTCGAGCACCTGGCCCGAGAAGAACACCAGCGCCGTCTCGATGATGGCAAACAGCAGCGCGAAGAAGATCGGCGCAACCAGCGCGAACTCGACCGCTGCGGATCCGCGACGATTGCCGCGAAATCTGCGCAGTGCAGTCCGGAGTTTGAACCTCGAAGGTGCAGGCGATGGCATCGCGTCAAATTCCCTGGCGGCGGCGATCACAGGCCCTGACCAGTACCGGAAACTGATTGTTTAAGTGTTTCAGGCGATCCGCACCGGCCGGCCCGAGTCGTTTAGAACGGGTTAACCACGCCATCTCGCCAATGCAGGTACCGGCTCAGGCGGGAGCGCCCGTGCGGGACCAGAGGTCCCGCCGGTCACCCGATCACGATGACTTTGTCGTGCTAGTTCGTCTTGTTAGTTCGCCTTGGCCGCCGGCGCGGCCGCCGTGCCGCTGGCATTGCTGTTCAGCGTACCGGCCTGGCTCATCGTGGTGTTGAAGTAGTTGTCGCTGTCGCCGAGCGTGACGCGACGCTGGCAAAGCGGCATGCAGCTATAGGATTCCCGCTCGACCCCGCGATAGACGGTCACAAGCCGGTCGCTCGGACCTTCGACCTGGATCTGCCGGTCGATCAGGATCTCTCCGCCGCGATCGAGCGCGATGAAGTTGGTGGCGCCGTAGCCTTTGCCTGTTACGACGATCATTCCGCCGGGCTGAAGCGTCACGTCGGCGATCAGCGGATTGCCGACCACGATCGTCGCCACCTTGCCGGGCAGCCGCACCAGCTTGGCCTGGTCGACATTCACGGCGATGGTATCGACGGTGGGCTCCGCGAGGCCAATGGCCGGCGAAGCCAGCACAGCAGCCGTAGCCAGAAGACAGATGCGCGCATGATGGCGCAGGAACTCTTTACGCATACTCTTACCCCGGGACGTCACAAACCGGCATAATCGATCAGGAAGCGGAGCCGGCGCCCGACCCGGTTAACCTGCCTGTAATTCGTGAACGTTCCGCAAACTCGCCGACTATTGTTCTAACGGATTGACGTTTTGTCGCCCGAGGGCGCCTAGTGCCGGAACGGATAGGCAAGCTGGCCGGGAAATTCCTTCGGCATGGTCGCTTCGTCCTTGCCGTAGTCCTGCGGAAGTTCACCCTTCGGCATACGGAAGGTCCCGAACAGCACGTCCCAGATCGGAAAGGTACCGGCGAAATTGGTGTCGCCGCCCTCTTCAAGCGACGTGTGGTGCCAGCGGTGGAACACCGGCGTCGCCAGCAGATACCGGAACGGTCCGAAGGTCCAGTTCAGGTTGGCGTGCACGAAGGCGGAATGGAAGGTCGTGAACGGTCCGACCCAGATCATCACGTTGGGCGAAATGCCGGCCATCAGCAGCACGACGTCGACACCGATGGTGCCGAGCATCAGGTTCACCGGATGGAAGCGGGCCGCCGAGATCCAGCTGATCTCCTCCGAGGAGTGATGGATCGCATGGTACTTCCAGAACCCGCCGCCATGAAACAGCCGGTGCAGCCAGTACAGCATGAAGTCGGCCAGGACCAGGAACAGCACGCCCTGCACCCAGAGCGGCAGTTGCGACAGCGGGCCGTGGCCGTTGTCGTAGAAGGCGATCAGCTCGTCGGCATCGTGGATGTTGAAGACGAAGCCGGCGGTGACGATCAACAGTCCGATCCGCATGGTCCGGGCGAACACCGGAACGAAGAACCAGTAGCAGATGTCGGTCACGATCTCCCGCTTGCGCCACCACGACGGACCGGGATTGCAGGCCCAGAAATACTCGAGCACGGTGAACACGACCGCGAGCATGAAGGTGACAGGAACCACCTTCTCGATGGTCTCACCCAGCATCAGGGCGACTTGCATGGGCAGGCTCGACATCATCGCTTCTCTTCCAGGCTACTGATCTCTTCCAGACCTACTCCGCGAAATTTAAGGGAGGGTGAAGTTGACGCCGGGTTCGGAACTGAACCGAATTGCAATAGCCCTCTTAAGGCGAAATTCACTCTGGCCAAAAGCATCGCCTGACGCGCGCGTTTGACCGATCGAATTAACCCCGCCGAAAGAGCTCGGCTCACATGGTCAATGCGTCAAGACAGCGCCGAACGGCGACCTCACCCAGATGGAGTTTAGTTCATGAAGAACCTGATTGCCCGTTTCGCCAAGGATGAATCCGGCGCTACCGCCATCGAATACGGCCTGATCGCCGCCGGCATCGCGCTGGCCATCATCACCGTCGTCAACAACCTCGGCACCACGCTGAACACCAAGTTCGGTTCGATCAGCTCCTCGCTGAAGTAAGCCGGCCGACCAACGATGGCAAAAGCCCCGGACCTCCGGGGCCTTTGTTTTTCTGGCGTGTGCGAGTTCCAGTGGTGTTGCGTAAGCACAGATCCGATGCCGCGGTCGCGGCGAACGAGGCGGACACGGCGCGCATCGACGCGTCGGCCTATTGGGTCTGCCTTGCGCTGCTGCTCGCGATGATCACGCTCGCGACGCGCATCGCCAGCATGTGGTGAGATCGCCGCCACCCGGTTCCGAAGCTGCCGCGGCCGTTGTCGGTTTGTTTAGCACTGACCGCTAGCATGCGCCGACGCCCCGATCCGGCAACAGACCCAGGCTTCAAGACGCAGCCATGATCCTCGACCTCGCGCGCCTTCTGCTCTTCCCGGCCCTGATGGCGTTCGCAGCCGCGAGCGATCTCTTCACCATGACGATTTCGAACCGCGTCTCGCTGGCGCTGGTCGCAGGCTTTTTCGTGCTCGCCTTTGCCGGTGGCATGGCACCTTACGAGGTGCTGAGCCATGTCGGCGCCGGTGCGTTGATCCTCGTCGTGGCCTTCACCTGCTTTGCGATGGGCTGGATGGGCGGCGGAGACGCCAAGGTCGCAGCGTCCGTGGCGCTCTGGTTCGGCTTCGCCCAATTGATGGACTTCCTGCTCTACGCCTCGCTGTTCGGCGGAGCGCTGACGCTGCTCCTGCTGCAGTTCCGGCAATGGCCGTTGCCTTTCGGGCTTGCCGGCCAGGCCTGGCTCGCACGGCTGCACGCCAAGGAGAGCGGCATTCCCTACGGCATCGCGCTCGCGCTTGGCGCGTTGATAATCTACCCCGAGACCGAATGGGTGAAGGCGATCGACCTCACTCACCTCGCGCTGCGCTGAACGCCCCGGATAAACCCGGCGTTAAGGCGATTTAGATACGCCTCATTAACCATGCTTTGACGAATAGCTGGTCAACTGCCGATTACGGCGGCGGCAGCGTCGCGGCGTTCTGTGGAAAGTGAAGCGTATGAATAGGGCACGCATAGTCGTCCTGACGGTCGCCATCTGCGCCGGCGGTATCGCCGCGTACCTGGCGAGCAGCTCGGACTCTGCGCCGCCTCCGGCGGCTCCAGTCGCGCAGCTTCCCACTACCGACGTTCTGGTCGCCAAGAACGACATCGGCCTCGGCCAGACCGTGAAGCCGGAAGACGTGCAGTGGCAGACCTGGCCGACCGCGACCGCCAGCTCCACCTTCATCCGCCGCAACGAGCGCCCCGATGGCGCAACCCAGGTCACCGGCTCGATCGCCCGCGCTCCCTTCATCCAGGGTGAGCCGATCCGCGACCAGAAGCTGGTCAAGGCCGACGGCTCCGGCTTCATGGCCGCGATCCTGCCGAGCGGCATGCGCGCCATCTCCACCGAAATCTCGCCGGAAACCGGCGCCGGCGGCTTCATCCTGCCGAACGACCGCGTCGACGTGATTCTCACGCGCCGCCTCAAGAACCCCGATCAGAGCTCCGGCGCTCCTGACATCGTCAAGTCCGAGATCCTCCTGGTCAATGTCCGCGTGCTGGCCATCGACCAGGCTCCGAAGGAGAAGGAAGGCCAGAACTCGGTGATCGGCAAGACCGTGACCCTGGAGCTCAATCCCGCACAGACCCAAGTGCTCTCTTCGGGTCGCCAGGCCGGAACGCTGTCGCTGGCGCTGCGCAGCATCGCCGACGTCAAGATGAGCGAGATCACGCTCGATGACTCCGCGCAGAAGCGTGAGGGCGTTTCGATCATTCGCTACGGCATTCAAAGCCAGGCGGCGAAGGCACAATGAGGACAGTCGATATGAAATGCAGGGCAGATCTGGCGACGATGCGGACCTCGACGGTTCGTGCCCTGTCGTTCTCGGCCGCTCTCGCGCTGACACTCAACCCGGCGCTGACGCCCGTGATCGCCGCGGACTACCGTCCCGCAGCGCCGCCGGTTGCAACCGACGGCCAGATGAATGCGCGCTTCCTCTCGCTCGGCATCGGCAAGTCGATCGTGATCGACCTGCCGCGCGACATCAAGGACGTGCTCGTCGCCGATCCCAAGATCGCCAATGCCGTGGTGCGCTCGTCCCAGCGCGCCTATATCATCGGTGCTGCCGTCGGCCAGACCAACATCGTGTTCTTCGATTCCGCCGGTCAGCAGATCGCTGCCTATGACATCGCGGTCAAGCGCGACCTCAACGGCGTGCGCGCGGCGCTGAAGCAGATTTTGCCAAATTCCGACATCCAGATCGACGGTCTCGGCGACGGCGTCGTCCTGAGCGGCACCGCGGCCAACCCGGTCGAAGCGCAGCAGGCCAACGATCTCGCGGTTCGCCTTGCCGGCGGCGCCGACAAGGTCGTGAACTCGATCGTGGTCCGCGGCCGCGACCAGGTCATGCTGAAGGTGACGGTCGCGGAAGTCGCGCGCAACATCGTCAAGCAGCTCGGCATCGACCTGTCGGCGAACCTCAACTACGGCACCTCGGTGGTGAGCTTCACCAACTCGAACCCGTTCACCGCCTACGGCCGCAACCTCGTCGACGGCAACAATCTGACCACCAAGTTCGGCGCGACACCGTCGGTGCAGGCGACCCTGCGCGCGATGGAGACGGCGGGCGTGGTGCGCACGCTGGCCGAACCGAACCTGACCGCGATCTCCGGTGAATCCGCGACCTTCATCGCCGGCGGCGAATTTCCGGTGCCGGCGGGCTATGCCTGCGATCCCACCACCCACGTCTGTACCACCCAGATCAGCTTCAAGAAGTTCGGCATTTCGTTGAATTTCACGCCGGTGGTGCTGTCCGAAGGCAAGATCAGCCTTCGGGTAATGACCGAGGTGTCGGAGCTCTCCAACGACAACGCGATCACGCTGTCGCAGGCGGTGACCTCGAGCTCGGTCAACTCGCTGACCGTGCCCTCGATCAAGACCCGCCGCGCCGAGACGTCGCTGGAAATTCCCTCCGGCGGCGCGATGGCGATGGCCGGCCTGATCCAGCAGCAGACCAAGCAGGCGATCAGCGGGTTGCCGGGCCTGATGCAGCTGCCGATTCTCGGCTCGCTGTTCCGCAGCCGCGACTTCGTCAACAACACGACCGAGCTCGTCGTGATCGTGACGCCTTACATCGTGCGCGCAGCTGCGCCAAAGGACCTGTCGCGGCCGGATGACGGCTTCGCGGCACCTGCAGATCCGCAGGCCCAGCTGATCGGCAACGTCAACCGCATCTATGGCGTGCCGGGCCGGACCGAACCGGCAAAGAACTACCGCGGCACCTACGGCTTCATCACCGACTGACGTGGAACGGGGACATAGTTATGATCACAGCACGACCCCAGACCCGCTACCGCGCCGCCGTCCTCGGTAGCGCGCTCGTCGGTATCGCGCTTGCGCTCGGCGGCTGCCAGCACGACGAAGTGGCGACGGCTTCCATTCCCGACGATTACAAGCAACGTCATCCGATCGCGATCGAGGAACAGAATCGCTCGATCGTCGTGTTCGTCGGCCACGCCCGCGGCGGCCTGACCGCCGCCCAACGCGCCGACGTGATGGGCTTGGCTTCGACCTGGCTGCACGAGGGCACCGGCGCCATCCATATCGACGTGCCCGCGGGAACGCCCAATGCGCGTCCGGTTGCGGAAACCATGCGCGAGATTCAGGCGATGCTGGCGGCGGCGGGCGTTCCCCCGCGCGGCATCATCTCTCGCCCCTACCAGCCGGAAGACAAACGCTTCCTGCCGCCGATCCGGATGACCTATTCCAGGATCGCTGCGGTCGCGGGCCCCTGCGGCCTGTGGCCGGAGGATCTTGGCCCCTCGATCAAGAACAAGAGCTGGTTCGAGAACAAGGACTATTACAACTTCGGCTGTTCCTATCAGCGCAACATGGCAGCCATGGTCGACAATCCGTCGGACCTCGAGCAGCCGCGGCCTGAAACCCCCAGCTACATGGCGCGGCGCGTCACCGCCTTCGAGAAATATCGCAAGGGGCAGACGACGACCACCAGCTATCCCGAGGCCGACAAGGCCAAACTCAGCGACACCGGCAAATGATCAACTACGCGCGCCAGACTCAGGAAGAGCAGCCGGAGGCCATGCCGCCGCCGGCCGAGGAGCATATTGCGCCCGCGCCGCGTGTTTCGGTCCAGGCCTTCTGCGAAACCGTGGAGACCGCCGCCGCCGTGCAATCGGCCGGCGAGGATCGCCGCCTCGGCAAAGCCCATCTGAAGATCCAGATGGGCGGCATGTCGGCTGCGATCGAAGCTTATCGCTCGGCGCCCACGCCGAACGTGATCGTGCTCGAGAGCGACGCCCGCAACGACCTGCTTGCCGGCCTCGACCAGCTCGCCACCGTTTGCGACGCCGGCACCCGCGTGGTCGTGATCGGCCGCATCAACGACGTCATGCTCTATCGCGAGCTGGTGCGCCGCGGCGTCAGCGACTACGTGCTCGCTCCGGTCGGCGCGATCGACGTCGTGCGCTCGATCTGCAACCTGTTCTCGGCGCCGGAAGCCAAGGCGGTCGGCCGCATCATCGCGGTGGTCGGCGCCAAGGGCGGCGTTGGCGCCTCCACCATCTCCCACAACGTCGCCTGGGCGATCGCGCGGGACCTCGCGATGGACGCCGTGGTCGCCGATCTCGATCTCGCCTTCGGCACCGCCGGGCTCGACTACAACCAGGACCCGCCGCAGGGCATCGCGGACGCCGTGTTCTCGCCCGACCGGGTCGACACCGCCTTCATCGACCGTCTGCTGTCGAAATGCACCGACCATCTCAGCCTGCTGGCTGCACCGGCGACGCTCGACCGGGTCTATGATTTCGGCACCGATGCCTTCGACGCCGTGTTCGACACGCTGCGCTCGACGATGCCCTGCATCGTGCTCGACATTCCCCACCAATGGTCGGGCTGGACCAAGCGCGCTTTGATTGGAGCCGACGATATCCTGATCGTGGCGGCGCCGGATCTCGCCAATCTGCGCAATACCAAGAACCTGTTCGATCTCCTGAAGGCCGCGCGTCCCAACGACCGTCCGCCGCTGTACTGCCTGAACCAGGTCGGCGTTCCAAAGCGGCCGGAGATCGCCGCCACCGAATTCGCCAAGGCAATCGAGAGCCAGCCGGTCGTCTCGATCCCGTTCGAGCCGCAGATCTTCGGCGCGGCCGCCAACAACGGCCAGATGATCGCGGAGATCTCCGCCAACCACAAGTCGATCGAGATGTTCCTCCAGATCGCCCAGCGCCTGACCGGGCGCAGCGAGACGAAGAAGCAAAAGTCGTCCTTGCTTTCACCGCTGATTGAGAAGTTGCGGGGAAAATAGGTCGCCGCATGGAGTTGTTAAGTGTTCGGTAAGCGTAGCGGAACAGACACCGATACTCGGGCTCCCAAGCCCGGCGCCGTGTCGCCAGAGCCTGCCTCGGCTCCGGCGCCGACGGTGTCGCGCGCGCCGCCCCCGCCGGCCGTCGCCTCCCCGCCGCTCGCTCCCTCCCGGCCCCCTCCGGCCATGGAGAGCCGCCGCTCGGACAATTATTACGAGGTCAAGGCGACCATCTTCGGTGCGCTGATCGAGGCCATCGACCTCGCCCAGCTCGCCAAGCTCGATTCCGAGTCCGCGCGCGAGGAAATCCGCGACATCGTCAACGAGATCATCGCGATCAAGAATATCGTGATGTCGATCGCCGAGCAGGAAGAGCTGCTCGACGACATCTGCAACGACGTGCTCGGCTACGGCCCGCTCGAGCCGCTTCTGGCCCGCGACGACATCGCCGACATCATGGTGAACGGCGCCGGCACGGTCTTCATCGAAGTCAGCGGCAAGATCCAGCGCACCGGAATACGGTTCCGCGACAATCAGCAACTGCTCAACATCTGCCAACGCATCGTCAGCCAGGTCGGCCGGCGCGTCGACGAATCCTCGCCGATCTGCGACGCGCGCCTCGCCGACGGCTCCCGCGTCAATGCCATCGTGCCGCCGCTCGCGATCGACGGTCCCGCACTCACCATTCGTAAGTTCAAGAAGGACAAGCTGACGCTGGATCAGCTGGTCAAGTTCGGCGCAATCTCGCCGGAAGGCGCGGAGATCCTCCAGATCATCGGACGCGTCCGCTGCAACGTGCTGATCTCCGGTGGTACGGGTTCGGGCAAGACGACCCTGCTGAACTGCCTGACCAACTATATCGAACATGACGAGCGCGTCATCACCTGCGAGGACGCCGCCGAGCTTCAGCTCCAGCAGCCCCACGTGGTGCGTCTCGAAACCCGCCCGCCCAACATCGAAGGCGAAGGCCAGGTCACGATGCGCGAACTGGTGCGCAACTGCCTGCGTATGCGCCCCGAACGCATCATCGTCGGCGAAGTCCGCGGCCCGGAGGCCTTCGACCTCCTCCAGGCCATGAACACCGGCCATGACGGTTCGATGGGAACGCTGCACGCCAACAATCCCCGCGAAGCGCTGTCGCGCTGCGAATCCATGATCACGATGGGCGGCTTTTCCCTTCCTTCGCGAACAATCCGCGAGATGATCTGCGCCTCGATCGACGTCATCGTCCAGGCCGCGCGCCTGCGCGACGGCTCGCGCCGCATCACCCACATCACCGAGGTGATGGGCATGGAAGGCGACACGATCATTACCCAGGACGTCTTCCTCTACGACCTGGTCGGTGAGGACGCCAACGGCAAGATCATCGGCAAGCACCGCTCGACCGGCATCGGCCGCCCGAAATTCTGGGAACGCGCTCGCTACTACGGCGAAGAGAAGCGTCTTGCCGCTGCGCTCGACGCCGCGGAATCGACACCGAAGACGTGAGCAGGTCGGCGCAACCATGAACATTCAGGTCCTCGCCCTCGCTTTCCTCGCCACCGCAGCGGTCGGCGGCATCGCCTGGGTCTTCCTCTATCCGCTGCTATCCGGCGAACGGAAAGCCGAGAGTCGCCGCGCCTCGATCGGACGCGCCGATGCGCCCTCGACCAAGCAGGCCGAGAAGAGCCAGCGATCGCGCCGCGAGCAGGTCGAGAGCTCGCTCAAGGATCTCGAGGCGAGGCGCGCGCAGGAGAAGAGCGTTCCGCTCAACGTCCGCTTGTCGCAGGCCGGGCTCGACTGGACGCCGCAGAAATTCTGGATCGCGTCCGGCGTCGTGGCCGGCGTGTTCTTCTTTGGCGCGCTGCTTGGCGGCGGCGGCCTGCTCGGCGCGGCTGGTCTCGCCTTTGCCGGCGGCCTCGGCCTGCCGCGCTGGGCGCTGGGCTTCCTGAAGAAACGTCGCGAAAACAAGTTCCTGAAAGCGCTGCCGGACGCCGTCGACGTCATCGTCCGCGGCATCAAGGCGGGCCTGCCGCTGTTCGAATCCATCAAGGTCGTCGCAGCCGACGCGCCGGAGCCGCTGCGCAGCGAGTTCCTCCAGATCATCGAGACGCAGGCCATCGGCATGCCGCTCGGCGAGGCCTGCTCGCGGCTCTACGATCGCATGCCGCTGCCGGAGGCCAATTTCTTCGGCATCGTGGTGTCGATCCAGCAGAAATCGGGCGGCAACCTCTCCGAAGCGCTGGGCAACCTCTCCAAAGTGCTGCGCGACCGCAAGAAGATGAAGGAAAAGATCCAGGCGATGTCGATGGAAGCCAAGGCCTCGGCCGGCATCATCGGCTCGCTGCCGCCGATCGTCATGTTCCTCGTCTACCTGACGACGCCCGGCTACATCTCGCTGCTGTGGACCCATCCCACCGGCCAGCTCATGCTGGTTGGCTGCGTCGTCTGGATGTCGATCGGCATCATGGTGATGAAGAAGATGATCAACTTCGATTTTTGATGGTGCCGTATGGTTGATTTGCTCGTCACTAAGCTGCACGACGTCCACTTCATGACGATGATGCTGGCGGCCATCGCCGCCAGCGCCACCGTCTATACCCTGGTCATGCCGCTGTTCGCCGGCGAGGGCCTCTCCAAGCGCATGAAGGCGGTGGCCAGCGAGCGTGAGCGGATCCGGCAGCGCGAGCGTGAACGCCTCAACAAGAGCGAGAAGGTGTCGCTGCGCCAGACGCCCAAGCAGCTCGTCTCCAAGGTCGTCGATGACTTCAACCTCACCAAATGGCTGGCTCAGGAGGCTGCGCGCGACAAGCTGATCATGGCCGGCTATCGCGGCCAGGCGCCTTACATCACCTTCCTGTTCGCCCGCATGGTGGCCCCGCTCGTGCTGTTCGTCGGCTCGGTCGTCTACGTGTTCCTGATCGCCCATATGGACCGCCCGATGCCGATCAAAATCGGCATCTGCGTCGGCGCGGCCTATCTCGGTCTCCAGGCGCCGATGCTGTTCCTGAAGAACGCGATCTCCAAGCGCCAGCTCTCGATCAAGCGCGCCTTTCCCGATGCGCTCGACCTGCTGCTGATCTGTATCGAATCCGGCATGTCGGTCGAAATGGCGTTCCGCAAGGTCGCGACCGAGATCGTCGGCCAGTCGATCGCGCTGTCGGAGGAATTCACCCTGACCACCGCCGAGCTGTCCTATCTGCAGGACCGCAAGGTGGCGTACGAGAACCTGGCCAAGCGCACCGGCCTCGAAGGCGTCAAGTCGGTGTGTCTGGCGCTTCAGCAGGCGGAACGTTACGGCACGCCGCTCGGCCAATCACTGCGCGTCATGGCGCAGGAAAATCGCGACATGCGCATGAACGAGGCCGAGAAGAAGGCCGCCGCACTGCCGCCGAAGCTGACGGTGCCGATGATCCTGTTCTTCCTGCCGGTGCTGTTCGTCGTCATTCTCGGACCGACCGGCATCAAGATCTCCGAGCTGCACTGACGCGGGACGGGATCGGGACCGGCCCGATCCCGGCCTTCACCACAAAAACGCGAAAACAACCCCATGCACAGTAGCCGGCCGGCGCCGGCTCGATGCCATGTGGATCGCGGCAAACCTTCGAAATGTCCGGCGAAATTCAGCTCATCGCGCCAAAGTCGGCGGATCAGTCGGATTGGCTGAGCGAGGCGACCGGCGTCCGCTTCGGCGCACCGCGCGGACCATCGTGGCGGTTCAGCATGTCCTTGAGATACGCGACATTGGCCGCGGCCTCGTCCGGCGGCAGGTCCGCCTTCACGATGCTCTCGGCTTCCGCGAAGCGGCCCTGGAGACCGACCACCAGGCCGAGATTCTGCCGCACGCGCGAGCTCGCACGCGGGGACGCATAGGCCTGCCGCAGCGTCTCCTCCGCCTTGGGCAGATCGCGCGTCAACATGTAGGACAGGCCGAGATTGGACAGCACGCCGGGATCCCCGGGCGCGATCTTCAGTGCGCTCGCATAATAGGCGCGCGCCTCGTCGTGACGGTTCATCTGGTCGAGACAGGTGCCCTGCACCGAGAGCAGACGCCAATCCGGATTGTCGGGCGAATGCGCCTTGGACAGCACGTCGAAGGCCTGCTGGAAATTGCCGTTGTCGGCGAGTGCGCGCCCATATTGGGCAAGCAGCGGCTTGTTGGAGGGATTGGCGATGGTCGCCTGTTCGAGCACGGCCGCCGCCTGGGCGTTCTGGCCGTTGGCACGCAAGGCCTGGCCGTAGGCCAGTGCCGCATTGGGATCCTTGGGATTGGCGCGATAGCGCTCACCATAGGCGTCGACCGCGCGTACCGGATCGACCGGCGCGGCCTCCGCCTTCGACCCGATCGAGCCGGTGACGTCGGAGAGCTTTGACATTGCCGTGCAGCCGCCGAGGCTCGCGGCCACCAGTGCGATCAGTGAAGCGGAAGCAAGAAGCCGGGCAGGACGGAACCGTTGACGCATGACGCTTTGACTCTCGGGCCAATTGATCGAGCCGAACGCGTCAGCAATAGACTGTTAACCCTAATGGCCGGTTAACGCGGGGGACCGCGGCCTTGCGGCGGCATCTCCCCGCCCAGGCCAAGATCGAGGCCGAGCAGCTTCACCCGATCATTCAGGTCCCGCAGCAGGTGCAACCGCTGCTGCACCCTTCCCGCGACTTCGACGGCCTCGCGCGGCAGCATCGGCCATCGGCGCAAGAGGTCGTCGCGATTGACCAGGCGGTCGGCCAGGAGCTCATCGAGCGTGGCAGGGTCGATGCCGAGCATGTCGGCCGATTGCCCGATCAGCCGGCGAAGCAGCGCCCTCACCTCCGCCAGCGCCGCGACATCGGGCTTCGACGCCGACCTCGCGAACCTGGCTTCGAGATCGACCCAGGCATGAGACGTGACGAGATAGGTGTAAAGATGATCCGCCCAGCCCTGTCCGCCTTCATCATGGAAGGCAGGGCGCGACAGCATCAGGCGGACGAGCCGCAGAACCTGATCCCGCTTCAGCGACGCGCTCGAGGCGATCTCGATGGCCGACTGAATGGCGGGATCGCGGGACAGATCCCGTCCCACCGCAAGGCTGATCAGCCCATCCGGCAGATTCGAATCGAGCGGCCGGAAGCCGCCGTCATTGCGCGGCCGCGAGTAGCGGGCGATTGTGAACCGATATTCGGACCGTTCCGCCTCGGACGCCGGGCCGAAATGGATGACGTTGAAGCCGGCATCGTCGCCGCCCTGCCCGGTGGAGGACGGACAGGACAGCACATAAATCGTGCGCCAGAATTCCTCGCCGCCGCTGCGGGGCGCGCGTGGATCGGGAATCGAATAGCGGGTGAGCCCCTCGACATGGCGATGCCCGTGCAGGACCAGAGTGACGTTGAGCGAGGTGGCCGCTTCGAGAAAGGTCGCGGGCGCCGCGAGATACATCAGCGGCTCGTCGGGAACGCCGAGAAACCGTTTGCCCTCGCCGGTGGCCTGCGGCAGCGGATGGTGATGCAGCGCCAACACGCGCAGCAGATTGTCCGCGGGCTCGGAATAACAGGCGCGTCCGGACGTGCCCAGGGTCCCTGCGAGCTCGACGCTCAGCCGGGCGGACTGCGTGACCATCGCATGGTAGGCCTGCTCGTCGACATGACCGCCGGCAAGCGTCGTCAGGCTTGCCCTGTTGGAATCGAGCAGCACCAGATCGAGACCGGCCTGGCGGTAATAGACGCTCTTCGACGTTCGCGGCAGATGCAGATAGTCATAGGCATCGTGCCGGCCGCTGCGCTGGCTTGGACGCTTGACGTCGTGATTGCCGGCGACCGCCTGGATGTCGGTGAACAGTCCGGTCTGCCGCAGGGACGCGATGACCGCGAGCGCTTCGTCCAGCGCCGGCGGCGTCGGGTCGTTCACGAGATCGCCCGTGATCAGCAGGATGCGGTCAGGCACTTCGGCGAAAGCCGCCATTCGTTCGCGCAAGGCAGCGATGAGGGTCTCGATCGTCCCAAGCAGCCGGCCGGACCCGTCCAGATGCAGGTCGGAGATCTGCGCAATGACAAACGATCTATCCATTTTGCGCCGCTCATTGCGAATGCTGCGTCGCTGAAACGATTGAGAGAAATGCCTTCGACGAAGAATTCAGGCAGGTAACAATCGGGATCGGTATCGTCAGGGAGTCGGCGGCGCTCCTGCGCCCGATACGTGCAGAGACGCACCGCACAACCCAGGAATATTCGTCAATAATGCCACAACCGCAGCGCTAGTAAAGCCCTGGGGCTGCGCACGCATGAACGGCAGGTCTCAGACAACGTACGAGTACCGTCCGCAGATGGTTTCGAAGGGTTCAATCAATATTCGATGGCGAGGCGCTTGCGGATTTCGTCGATGCGCTTGTCGAGCGCATCGAACCGCGCGTGAACCGAACGGTCATGGAGATAGAAGACGTAGCCACCCGCAAGAAACGCAAAGACCCAGTGATGATGCTCGACATAGCCAAAGACCCCCTCGACGGCCTGGCCGGCGAATGTGACCACACTCCACACAAATTCCATTGCGATTCCTCCCGGCACGCTTCGTCTCCGGTCGCCGGCGTTCTCTGCGCGCCGGGCAGCCAGTGCCGGAACCTAGCATGACGGCTTCCCTGCGAGTAGCGGCACGCCGAACGGTCACCGCAAAGCCGATTGCAGGCACGGCCAAACTCTGCGAAGTCTCCTCCAACCGAATGACCTCCGAGCCCGCCAATGCCTTCCGTGTTCGAGACATCTGCGACTGCCACCCCGATCACCTTCGTCACCAAATCGAGCTGGGAGGCCGTGCGCGAGACACTTCCGCCGGCGCAACGCCAGTTCGCCATTGCCAGCGCCTTCACCGCCAAGCCGGGCGGCTATCTCGCACTGCCTGCGCCTGACGGGACGATCGCGCAGGTGCTGTTCGGCCTCGAGGACGACGGCGCCAGATCGCGTGATCCGTTCCGGCCGGGCGCGCTGCCCGGCTTGCTGCCGCCAGGCACCTATCGCTTTGCCAATTCACCGCACGATGTACGGCTCGCGGCGCTCGCCTTTGCGCTGGGGTGCTATCGCTTCGCCCGCTACCGCAAGGCTGACAGGCCCGATGTCCGGCTGGTGCCGCCTGATGGTGTCGACGCCCCCGAGATCGACCGCATGGCCGATGCCGCGATGCTGGCGCGCGATCTGATCAACACGCCGTCCAACGACATGGGACCGGAGGAACTGGCCGCGGCTGCGCAAGCCCTCGCGGTCGAGTACGGCGCGAGCTTCGCCTGCATCATCGGCGACGAATTGGAGAAGGACTTCCCGCTGATCCACGCCGTCGGTATGGCGTCGGATCGCGCGCCGCGGCTGATCGACATCGGCTGGGGCGACCTCGCCCACCCCAAGGTGACGCTGGTCGGCAAAGGCGTCTGCTTCGACACCGGCGGGCTCGATCTGAAGCCGTCGAGCGGCATGCTGATCATGAAGAAGGACATGGGCGGCGCCGCCAATGTGCTGGCGCTGGCGCGCATGGTGATGGACGCGAAGCTGAAGGTGCGCCTGCGCGTGCTGATTCCGGCCGTGGAGAACGCGGTCGCCGGCAATGCCTTCCGCCCGCTCGACATCTTCACCTCGCGCAAGGGCATCACCGTCGAGATCGGCAACACCGACGCGGAGGGCCGGCTGGTGCTTGCCGACGCGCTGGCACTGGCCGACGAGGAGAAGCCCGAGTTGCTGATCGACCTGGGCACGCTGACCGGCGCCGCACGCGTCGCGCTGGGGCCGGATTTACCGCCCTTTTACACCAATGATGAGACGCTGGCCGCCGACGTCGCGCGTTGCGCGGTGCAGGAGAACGATCCGTTGTGGCGCATGCCGCTGTGGCCGCCTTACGATGCCTGGCTGGACTCCAAGACCGCCACCATCACCAACGCGCCGTCGGGTGGCTTTGCCGGCTCGATCACTTGCGCGCTGTTTTTGCAACGCTTCGTCGAGCAGGCCAGAAGCTGGCTGCATGTCGACATCTATGGCTGGACACCGTCGGCGAAGCCGGCGCGGCCCGAGGGCGGCGAATGCCAGGCCGCCCGCGCCATCTACAAGATGCTGAGCGAGCGCTATGCATGATATCAGGCTGACACCGGCGCGCGGCGACCTTGCCGCCAAATATCTCGAAGGCAAGGTGCAAGCCGATCGCTTCGTCGCGGGCGAGGAATTCGAGGTGGTCGCGCCCATCGCGCCGGTCCGCGAGCAGCCGTCATCGGGCGCAATGCTGATGACGGAAGCGCTGCGCGGCGAGCGGGTCACGGTCTACGATCGCAACGGCGAGGGCTGGGCCTGGGGCCAACTCGGCGGCGACGGCTATGTCGGCTGGCTCCCGGACGCCACGCTGATGAGGCCGGCGGCCGCACCGACACACAAGGTCAGCGCGCTACGGACGCTCGCCTTCCCCGGCCCCTCGATCAAGCTGCCCCCGGCCGACATGCTGGTGTTGGGATCGATGCTCACGGTCGCGCGCGAGGACGGCAGTTTCTCAGTCACGCGCGAAGGCGCGTTTCTGCCGAAGATCCATCTCGCGCCGCTCGATCATCGCGAGCCGGACTTCGTTGCGGTCGCCGAGCGCTTCGTCGGCACGCCCTATCTCTGGGGCGGCAAGAGCAGTCTCGGCAT
The DNA here is from genome assembly GCF_018131105.1 of Bradyrhizobium manausense. Classification (NCBI taxonomy): domain Bacteria; kingdom Pseudomonadati; phylum Pseudomonadota; class Alphaproteobacteria; order Hyphomicrobiales; family Nitrobacteraceae; genus Bradyrhizobium; species Bradyrhizobium manausense. Next base: position 1,086,597 of record NZ_JAFCJI010000002.1, read on the forward strand.
CGACTGCTCCGGCCTCGTCCAGGTCTCGCTGACATCATCAGGCACCGGCTGCCCGCGCGACAGCGACATGCAGCAGGAGGGCCTCGGCCGCGCGCTGGAGCCGCACGAGCGAGGCAGCTTGCTGCGCGGCGATCTGATCTTCTGGAAGGGCCACGTCGCCATCGTCCGCGACGCCAGCACCATGGTCCACGCCAACGCCCATCACATGGCAACGGTGATCGAGCCGATCGAGCCGGCGATTGCGCGGATCAAGGCCGCCGGAAGCGAGGTCGTCGCGATCAAGCGACTGTAGCCTGCCGCATCGAAAATGCATTGCGTCTGCTTTAGTCTCGGAAGGCGACATCGAGGCGTCCAAGCCCATGTCTGCGTTGGGCCAAAAGCTGCCATCATGATCCTCAAGCACCTTTGCCAACTGAAGGCGTCTAAGGTGAACCGGGCAGTTCAGTTGATGACTTTGTCTTCGTCGCCGCGCTTCTGCGGAAACGGCTTGCGAGTTTTTTGAGGCCTTCGACCGCTATCGCGAGGAACATCATCAACCACGTCGCAAGCGCGGCGCACCACAACAAGACTTCTAGCGTCTCCGGCATTGCAATCTCCCCGAATAGGCTTCCGGAAGTGAACTCGAGACTTGCTCGTTGAGAGGCTGACTACGAGGAATATCTCTGACCTGAAACGGCTGAAAACTGAAACACTTAGCACGATAAAAATGGCGCCCTTGGTGGATCGCTCGCCGGGGAGGTTTTAGTATCCCGAACCGCAGGATGATGCTGTACAATTGCCCTTTGCGTCCCGAAATCCGTCCGATATTCGACCGATATTTTCCGAAGCGGTCCACGAGGCCTCCTTTGCTCAAGCCCTCGCAGCTTTCGATTGTTGTTGGCGACCGGAAAGTGGACCTGGCTCGCGGGTTGCTGCTCGATGAACGAGGCGACATCGTGCCATTGCGCCCTCGAGCTTGGGCGGTGTTGCGGCTCCTGGCGCAACACGTTGGCCGCCTAGTGAGCAAGAATGAGATATTGGATAAGGTCTGGTCGGACTGCGAGGTCACCGAGGACTCTCTTGTCCAGGCCATCGGCGATATCCGACGAGCTCTGGGAGAGGCCGGCCGACTGGCCCTGAGGACCTTGCCTCGCCGCGGCTACATGCTGGTCGCGAATGGCGTGCCAATCGACGACCCGGTTTCTTCCAACGTTGCGACCTCGTCTCGGTCGGACAGCAACTGGGAACCGTCGGCTTCATCTTCGATTCCGCACCTGTCTATCGTTGTTCTACCATTCGCAAATAAATGCGGTGATGTGGAGCAGGAGTATTTCGTCGATGGCGTGACTGATAGTCTGACCACCGACCTATCGCGCATCGCCGGTGCGTTTGTCATCTGCCGCAGCACAGCGTTCACCTTCAAAGGCAAAGCCGTGGACGTGCGCCAGATCGGCCGTGAATTGAATGTGCGCTACGCCTTGGAAGGGTCGGTGCAACGCGGCAGCAACCGCTTTCGCGTGAACGTTCAGCTGAGCGACACGGAAACTGGAGCGCAGCTATGGGCCGAGCGCTTCGACAAGCTCGACGCTGACTTGCTGAACATGCAGGATGAGATCGTATCTCGGCTCGCCAATACCTTGAACGCCGAGCTCATCAAGGCCGAAGCGCGACGCGCAGAGCGGTCGCTGCGGCCGGACGCCATGGATCTCTATTTTCAGGGACGGGCTTTCCAGAACAAGGGAATAACGCCTGCGGTTATGGCGAGAGCGAGGGATTTTTTTGTGCGTGCCTTGGCGCTTGATCCCGACTGTATTGAAGCGGCGGTTGCCACTGCTCACGTCGATTTAGCGATCGGTTCTTCTTCCATGGTCGATGACGGATCGGTGCATTTCAGAGCCGCCGAGAAAGCGCTGAGCAATGTGTTGTTGCAGGCGCCGAACCATCCCAGAGCTCATATGTTTCTCGGCGCGATTCAAATTCGGACAAACCGCGCGGTGAAGGGAATCGCTGAATGTCAGCAGGCGCTGGCGCTCGACCCCAATTTGGCTGATGCGCACGGGTTCATTGCTCTTGGTAAGTATGCACTTGGGCGCGGCGAGGAAGTCGAGGGGCATATTCAAGAGGCGTTACGATTGTCCCCGCGCGATACCCGTACCTTTCTTTGGTTCATGTTCGTCGGGATGGCGAAGTTGATGATCAACGCGGATCTTGAGGCCCTCAACTGGCTTCGCCGGAGTATTGAGGCCAATCCCAACTACGCGCTCTCTCACTTTCACTTGGCCGGAGTGTTGGCCATGATGAGAGACATCAAGGAAGCGCGATCAAGTGCCGAAGTTGGCCTCGCACTGGATCCTGGTTTCACTATTCGTCGATACGACATCAGCGTCTCCTTCCTCTCCGACAATCCGGGATGGCTCGCAAGGCGTGAGTGCTTCTATGAGGCTATGCGCCTGGCCGGCGTACCGGAGGGGTGATATTGGCCTTGGAAGCGGCTCGGTCACGGATCTCCCAGCGTCAGATATGAGTTGCGAACGGACCCGGTTTGTCGCGGTAGCGTCCGAGTCGGGTCAGAAGCGGTCCCACGCCTACCCGGAAAAGCAGTTCCGCTATTGTCCAAAGCTGACGTTTAGGCGCGTTGTTCTGCCTAGCTCTAGGCAACCTGTTTCCAACGTCCAAGGGCGATCAGCGGCCTGCCCATGTTACGATTTGGCGGATCAGTGTTCGGCCGGATCGTCTGTCACGGCAGTCTGCTTGATCTCCCAAAGCGGAAGCGATTGGTCGCCCATCCAAAGGACTGCATCGGGCCAGAAGCGGTCATTCGATCACTTCGTCAGCCCGGACAAGGAGAGTCGTCGGCATTGGCAGGTCGAGCGCCTTCGCGGTCTTGAGATTTATGATCAACTCGAAGCGGGTCTGCTGGTAAAATGGAATGTCGCCCGGATTGTCACCTTTGAGGACCCGATAGACGAGGTTGGCGCAGCGCTGCTGAACATCTACAAGGTCGGTCGAATAAGCCATCAGACCGCCAACATCGACGAACGCGCGATAAGGATAAACTGCCGGAATCCGCGTGTTTGCGGCGAGTTCCGTAATGGCTTTGAGATAAGGAAGATGGTCCGGCTCGTCCGACACGACGAGTGAATCCACGCGATCTTGCTCCATCAAGCGAAAGGCGGGCTTGTATGCCTGCTCGCTGATCGTCGTTAGTAGCGTACCCAACATATTAATTCCGGCTTGCCGAGCAGCCTCCTGGACCGCCGCCGCCGAGCCAGACGTCCTCTCCCACAAAGCTTGCGACGAGAGGAAACGCGCATTGGCGAGATGTGGTCTCGCTTCTGCAAGCAGTCCAAGACGCTTTCCCCAAATTTGTATTCCAGCATCCACGCTGACTCCCGTGATGTTACCGCCGGGTCGGGCAATGCTTGGGACAAGCCCGAGTGCTATCGGATCGGCGGATATTGCAATAATGGGTATCGTCGCGGTCGCCGCTTTAAAAAGTAAAGCTAGAGGACCGGACATTGCATAGATCAAATCGGGCCGTGTGCCGACGACATCGTGAGCAAGATCGGCAAAATGCTTGATGCGTCCTTCCCCGGAATATCGTTCCACCGAGAGGTTTTGACCCTCAACATAGCCAAGTCGATCCAACTCTTCGAAGAAGGCACGAAAATATCGGTTGCCATTATTCATATCGCTGGTCTTGGTTCCCGGCGAAACGAGCGCGATTCGTTTCATCTTCGCTGGTAGTTGCGAACGCGCAAGGGTCGGCCACGTAACCGCACCGCCAACGAGGAGCTTGACGAAACCGCGCCGACGCACGCTTCCCCCTATTAAGCTGTCCAACGATCCTGCTCAGCCTAGCATCTCGCGCCGTGACTGCGAACGCGAAATGATCCGCGATGGTCTCGCGGCGCTGGCATACGCGACGCCTGCTTTGGGTCAATCGCGTCGTTTTGGCCCGATCAAACCGTGGTCTGGTCTTTTCCTCATTGCCGACATCAAGTGTCAGAGCGGGCTTGTCGCAATGGGCCAACAGCTGACGTGGCCTCGGTTCCTATCGTGGTTCTCTCAGATGCCAATCCCCATTCCGGTGCTCGATAGATTTCCGCAGCAACCTGAGCCGCTCCTGCTCAAACCCGGTGATCTCCAGCTGCCACTCCCTGTACTTAGCTGCGCTTATGGGAAGCTCGATAAGATGAAACCCAAAGGCGTCTTCGTACATCGCCACAAAATATTCTCGCGCGAGCTGGCTCGGGATACTGGGACCCAAAGCGTAGTCGTGATTTGGATCGCCCCCGCCGAACCTTACATTTAGGCGCTCCCGTTCTGGTCGCGGCCCGCGAATAATATCGAGCATCTGTAACCAAGCTGACCATGGCTCGCGGAGCTTCTCCCCTGAAGGACGCCCGGATTGGTCGGGAAGAAGCAGGAATGTAGGCCGATCTATAACCCGCACCTTGGCCAAAATCACTTGATCCATGGAGAGCAGGAGCTCGGGCTTCGGAAATGCGAGAGGCAACTCGTCCGAAAAGTAAGTGAGCGGGGGACTGTCGGACGCTCTTGCGAGGAGGCATGGCTGAGCAATTGCCAATGCCACGAGAGATAGCAGAATGAAGACGCGACGAGTGTTATGCATCGCAAAATTCGGGATGATCCGTTCGATAAAATTTGACTGGGAGAGCCTTACCACAAGATCGATCTCTAGTCTGCTTTGGGTCAATCGCGTCGTTCTGGTCCGATCGATGCCGCGTCTGCTTTACCCCTCATCGCCGACATTGACGCGCCGCGCCGAGTTTGTCGCGATGGGCCAACAGGCGATATCATTCAATCACCTCGTCAGCTTGAGCAAGCAAGATGGGCGGCACGGCAAGTCCAAGGGCACTTGCGGTCTTGCGATTGATGACAAGCTCGAACGTGGTTGGTTGTTCGACCGGAAGATTGGCTGGTTTGGTGCCTTTCAAGATCTTGTCCACATAGGTGGCGGCGCGTCGGAACAAGTCGGCGAAGCTCGCGCCGAACGACATCAGGCCTCCATCCTTCGGAAACTCGCGAAGTCCGTACACGGCCGGAAGGCGGTGAGCGGCAGCAAGAGCAATGATCCGGGGTCTATGTACGATGGTCAGAACGTCGTCGAAGACGATGAGAGCCTGGGCGTCGCCTCCTGTGGCGGCGGCGAACGCCGGTTCAAAATCCTCGGGCCTCCCCACTTCGAGAGACTGTAGGACTACGCCCAAAGTGCGTGCCGCCACCTCAGCCGTTCGCCAGAAGGTAGCGTGGACAGAGACTGTCGGGTTCTTCATTACAGCGATCCGCGCAAGGCCCGGCATCAACTCCTTCAGGAGTTGCAGTCGCTTTGCGATCATTTCCTCGTTGAAGAAGCTCAGTCCCGTCACGTTCCCGCCGGGGCGCGCCAAACTTTCCACGAGACCAAGGCCGACCGGATCGGCCGCAACCACAACAATGGGGATCGTTTGAGTAGCCTTCTTGGCCGCTATCGCAGCGGTGCTGTTGCTCGCCACCAGCACCTCCGGCTTGAGACCGATAAGCTCGGTCGCCAGCTCGGGGTACCGCTCGGCACGGCCCCCGGCCCAGCGCACCTCCAGCGCGATGGATTGACCTTCAACATACCCCAGTTCGGCAAGCCTCTGCCGAAATGCCGCAAAGATCCACGGCGCCGTAGCCTCATCGCCCCCAGCCAAGTACCCGACACGCCGAACCCTTGGTCGCTCCTGCGCGCCCACCACGACAGGCCGCGCAACCCAGGCGGCTGTTGCCCCACCGAAGAGTATTGCGAACTCACGCCGTCGCATTCCGCTCCCCAACGCTGACAACCAGCAAATCCTAACACAGCTATTGCCAATGAGCCGTCCGTTTAGGGTCCAAGTCCGGACATTATAGAGGAGGCGTATTCGCGTCCGGCCTCCGCGCGACAAAAATGGTGGAAATGCATTCCAGCACCGTCTCGCGCTTTTGATTGCGCAAGAGGTTTCGATTACGGACTATCCCCCTGTCAGGTTTCGACTTCGAGGCGCGCGCGCAGCTCCAGGATCGTCATTTCGAGATCGAGTGCGTCGCCAGGGCGTACCGGATTGGTCAGCTTAAGCTCCTCCCACCCCAGTCCCATCAGCACCTGGTAATGTGGTCGAAGCTGGCTCGAGAGCAGGATGTAGACCGCAAACGTATTCGATCCCGATGCCGTCAGTCCGCCAAACACCGATTTCGCCGCTGCTTCCTCGTCGATGTGGCGGGGTATCGGATCATATTGTTTGGCGAAGCGGATGATCTCATCCTTGGAGAGCAAATGCGGGCCAGCCGTGCTGCGGGCTCCGACTTGCAGTTCTTCAAAGTAAAGGTTGGTCATCGATGCTTCCGTCGATGAAGCGAGAGGCAATGCGATATCTACTCGCCGGTTCAACTGTTGACATTGTAACAGCCGGAATTGACCCCTGTTAGTGGCAATCTCTGGTTTAGTTCCGAGCCCGAGTCGGGTCACAAGCAGGGGTCATGGCAAGAACGGCCACGCGTCCGTGCCTGCCGCCGATAGCCGACATGGCCTGCCCTACTGTCGGACTGCAGTGCGCCCGGCCGCCCAGGTTCTCTCCAGAAACTCGAAGACGCGCCGCTTCGCCTCCTCCGTGATGCCGGGATTGAAGCGGTACACGATGTTGATGCCGCGGCGCGTCCGCGACGTCCCGTTCAAGTGATCGCAGTCCCAGCAATGCGTGGCATCCCGGAAAACGTACCATTCAACGGGTGCACCCGCCTCCTTGGCCGCCTGAAGCTTCCGCACGCATTCATCCGCCGGCGTCTCGACATCCTTGTCTCCCATCAGCACCAGGAGGGGATGGTCGATACTGTTGCGAACGATCTCGAACGGCGGCGCTCCGTTTGACGGTCTGATCGTGAAACACCCCGGATACAGTGCAACGGCAGCTTCAAAGCCTTGGCTGCCGGGCAGGACCTCACGCAACTCCTTGCTGCCGCCGATCAGCGCGACCATCGCTCCCCAGGAGAACCCGACATGGGCTATCCGCTTCTTGTCAATGTAGGGCAGTGTTCGCAGGTAATCCGCCGCCTGCATCGCGTCGCGCACGCCGCGTGGAAAGTTGACCCCGTTCTTCGATCCCTCGCAGACCGACGCGACGCCACGTTGATCCAGGGAATCGATCAACAGGACCACATAGCCATGCTGAATCGCGGCTCTTGCCCACTCACCCATCGAACGGTTGGGTTTTCCGTCCAGTGTCCGGAGGCCCGCGCATTGGTGATGCAGAACGATTGCCGGAAACGGCCCCGGTCCGTCGGGCTTCAGCAAAGCCATTCGTGAACCATTGACGGTCGCCGCGACGGACGGCGACGAGGGCAAGATAAGGTCTTTTGCCTGCGTCGCGATACCGAGCACCCCTTGCGCACCGGCGGGACACGACGCCAGGACAGCACCGGCAACGAGCGGGATGAACCATCTGATTGTCATGGATGCCTTTCTCTATCCGGCCGGCCTGCGATGGTGTGGCGCGCAATTTCTCAAATCGAGTCCAGATTGTTGTCGAGATCGAAGCGTCATTGGTCGCGCCGTCTCATCCGACGATCACCTCTGGACACCCTCGATAGCCTACCCGGAGAACCCGATTGGTTGAAAGTACAGCCGAATGTTACGTCTGCGAAGGGCGCCAGGAATAGCCGGAGAAATTACGTCGCGACCGCCCCGTCGCCCGCCGTCTCCAGCCGGAATGCCGCCGCGAACAGCGCGCGGGTGTAATCCGTCTTCGGGTTCTTGAACAGCTCCGCGGCCTGGCCTTCCTCGACCACCTTGCCGCCGCGCATCACGATGAGATGGCTGGCGAGCGAGGCGACGACGCGCAAATCGTGCGAGATGAACATGTAGGTGAGATCGCGCCGGCGCTGCAATTCGCGCAGCAGGTCGACCATCTGCGCCTGAATGAGCATGTCGAGCGCGCTGGTCGGCTCGTCCAGCACGATGAAATCAGGCTCCAGCACCACTGCACGCGCGATGCTGATGCGCTGGCGCTGGCCGCCGGAGAATTCATGCGGATAGCGATAACGCGTATCCGGCTTCAGCCCGACATCCTCGAGCGCCTTGACGACACGTGCCTCGCGCTCCTCGCGCGACAGCTTCGGCTGATGCACGGTAAGGCCTTCGGCAATGATGTCGTCGACCGACATGCGCGGACTGAGCGAGCCGAACGGATCCTGGAATACGATCTGCATGTCGCGCCGGTAGGGGCGCATCTCCTTGAAGCGCAGGCCCTGGATATCCTTGCCCAGGAACACGATGCGCCCGTTCGAGGAGATCAGCCGCATCAGCGCCAGGCCCAGCGTGGTCTTGCCCGAACCGGATTCGCCGACGACGCCGAGCGTCTCGCCCTTGCGTACGGCAATGCTGACGCCGTCCACCGCCTTGATGTGCCCGACCGTCTTGCGCATCAGGCCGCGCTTGATCGGAAACCACACCTTGAGATCATCAGCCGACATCACCACCGGCGCATCCGGCTGCGGCGGCGCCGGATCCGGCTTGGGCTCGGCCGCGAGCAGATCGCGCGTATAGGGATGCTTCGGAGTCCTGAAGACCTGTTCGACCGGCCCCTGCTCGACGATCTCGCCGCCCTTCATGACGCAGACGGTGTCGGCGATGCGGCGCACGATGCCGAGATCGTGGGTGATGAAGAGCAGGCTCATGCCGAGCCGGGCGCGGATCTCGGCGAGCAGAGCCAGGATCTGCGCCTGCACGGTGACATCGAGCGCCGTGGTCGGCTCGTCCGCGATCAGCAAGTCCGGTTCGTTGGCGAGCGCCATCGCGATCATCACGCGCTGGCGCTGGCCGCCGGAGAGCTGGTGCGGATAACTCTTGAGCCGCGTCTCCGGATCGGGAATGCCGACCTGCGTCAGCAGTTCCAGCGTCCGCTCGCGCGCCTTCGCATTGCTGGTCGGATTGTGCAGCTGGATGATCTCGCCGATCTGCGCCTCGATCGTGTGCAGCGGATTGAGCGAGGTCATCGGCTCCTGGAAAATGATGGAGATGTCGCTGCCGCGGATCTCCCGCATCTCCTGCTCGGTCCGGTCGATCAGTTCCTGGCCCTTGAAGCGGATGCTGCCCGAGGGATGCGAGGCACTCGGATAAGGCAGCAGCTTCAGGATCGAGAGCGCGCTGACCGACTTGCCGGAGCCGGACTCGCCGACCAGCGCCACGCATTCGCCGCGCTTGATCTGGAACGACACCTTGTCGACCGCAAGCGTCGTGTTGCCGCCCTGGTGGAAGGCCACCGAGAGGTTGCGCACGGCCAGCAATGGCTGGTTGATCGCGTCCATCACGCCCTCACTTGAAGGTCTTGCGCGGATCGAAGGCGTCGCGCACGGCTTCGCCGACGAAGATCAGGAGCGACAGCATGATCGCGACCGAGAAGAAGCCCGAGAAGCCGAGCCAGGGCGCCTGCACGTTGGACTTGCCCTGGGACAGCAGCTCGCCGAGCGACGGCGAGCCGGGCGGCAATCCAAAGCCGAGGAAGTCGAGAGCCGTGAGCGTCATGACCGACGAAGAGACGATGAACGGCAGGAACGTCATGGTCGCGACCATCGCATTCGGCAGCAAATGCTTGAACATGATCGTGGCGTTCGACACGCCGAGCGCGCGCGCCGCCTGGATGTACTCGAAATTGCGCCCGCGCAGAAACTCCGCGCGCACGAGCCCGACCAGCGACACCCAGGAAAACAGCAGCAGGATGCCGAGCAGCACGAAGAAGCCGGGCACGAGCACCGACGACAGGATCAGCAACAGATAGAGCGAGGGGATCGCGGTCCATATCTCGATGAAACGCTGGAACAGCAGGTCGACCCAGCCGCCGAAATAGCCCTGCACCGCGCCGGCCGCGATGCCGACCACGGACGAAACAATGGTGAGGCACAGGCCGAACAGCACGGAGATGCGGAAGCCGTAGATCAGCCGCGCCACCACGTCGCGGCCCTGGTCGTCGGTGCCGAGCCAGTTGTATTCGAGATCACGGCAGCTTTTGAGACCCTTCTTCTCGACGACGGGCTTGCACTGCGCCTCCGTCAGCATCCAGGTCGGCGGCGACGGCGCCGGCGTCGGCAAATCGAGATTGTGGGTGTCGTAGGAGTAGCGGATCAGCGGCCAGACGATGCTGCCGCCCTTGTCCTTGATCAGCTTTTGCAAATAGGGATCGCGGTAATCCGCGGCCGTCTCGAAGTCGCCGCCGAACGTGGTCTCGGAATAGGTGACGAAAGCCGGCCAGTAGAGATGACCGTCATATTTGACCATGAACGGCCGGTCATTGGCGATCAGCTCGGCGAACAGCGACACGACGAACAGGATCATGAAGATCCAGAACGACCAATAGCCGCGCCGGTTCGCCTTGAAATTCTGCCAGCGGCGCCGGTTGAGCGGCGACGGCGCGAACGGCTTGCGCGTGATCGGCACGGCGTCACCGAGCGGCGATTTCGCGGTGGTTTCGATCGGAGTCGGAGCGGTCAGCGTCATCAGACCTCCCGCGCCTCGAAATCGATCCGCGGATCGACCCACATATAGGCCAGGTCGGAGATCAGATTGACCACGAGGCCCACGAGCGAAAAGATAAAGAGTGTGCCGAAGACAACAGGGTAGTCACGGTTGAGAACGCTCTCGAAACTGAGCAGTCCGAGCCCGTCCAGCGAGAAGATCGTCTCGATCAGAAGGGAGCCCGAGAAGAAGGCGTGAATGAAGGTTGAGGGAAAGCCCGCGATGACGATCAGCATCGCATTGCGGAAGACGTGGCCGTAAAGCACCCGGTTCTCGCTGCAGCCCTTCGCGCGGGCGGTCATCACGTATTGCTTGCGGATCTCGTCGAGAAACGAGTTCTTGGTCAGGAACGTCATGGTGGTGAACGCACCTAACCCCATGGCGATCAACGGCAGGGTCAAATGCCAGAAATAATCGATGATCTTCCAGTACCAGGGAAATTGCGACCAGCCGTCCGACGTCAATCCGCGCAGCGGGAACCAGTTGAAGAACGAGCCGCCGGCAAACAGGATGATGAGGAGGATCGCGAACAGGAAGCCTGGAATGGCATAGCCGAGCACGAGCACGCTCGACGTCCATGTGTCGAAGCGCGCGCCGTCCTTCACCGCCTTGCGGATACCGAGCGGAATCGAGATCAGGTAGGTCAGGAGCGTCAGCCAGATGCCAAGCGAAATCGAGACCGGCAGCTTTTCCTTGACCAGCTGGATCACGCTGACGTCGCGAAAATAGCTGTTGCCGAAATCGAAGCGGGCGAAATTCCACACCATCAGCGCGAAGCGCTCCGGCGCCGGCTTGTCGAAGCCGAATTGCTTCTCCAGTTTCTTGATGAAATCAGGGTCGAGACCCTGCGCGCCACGATATTTCGAGTTGATGGCGTCGCCGCCGGCCCCCAGCTGCCCCGGCGCACGCTGCGCAAAGTCGCCACCGCCCGAAATGCGCGAGGTCCCGCCGGTGTCGGCGCCCGACAATTGCGCGATCACGCGCTCGACCGGGCCACCCGGCGCGAACTGCACGACGACGAAAGAGACGAACATGATTCCGAGCAGCGTCGGAATCATCAGGAGAATGCGGCGGGCGATATAGGCGCTCATGATTACTTCGCCTGCTCGAGCTTGGCCGCCTTCGCCGTGTCGAACCACCAGTTCTCAGGCGCCCCGACGCCTTGGGCATATTTCGGCGGCTTGTCGGGATGACTGAACTGGTCCCAATAGGCGACGCGATGGAAATTCGCATACCATTGCGGCACCCAATAGCGCCCGGCCCGGAACACGCGGTCGAACGCCCTGCACGCGGTGGTCAGTTCGGTGCGGGTCTGTGCAGCGATGATCTTGTCGATCAAGGCGTCGATCACCGGATCGGAAATGCCGGCGAGATTGTACGAGCCTTTGGTCTTGGCCGCCTGCGACGAGAAGAACGCCCGCATGGCATCGCCCGGCGTCGCCGACATCGAGAAGCGTTCGATCGTCATGTCGAAATCGAAATCCTCGAGTCGCGCCCGATATTGCACGGCATCCACCAGGCGGAACGTGGCGTCGATGCCGAGCGTTGCGAGGTTCTTCAGGTACGGTCCGTGATGCGGCTGGATCGACTGCTCGTCGTTCAGGAACTCGATCGTGAACGGCTCGCCATTGGGCAGAACCCGCTTGCGGTCCTTGACGAGGTAGCCGGCTTCGCTGAGCAGCTCGCTCGCCTTGCGCAGCAGAGCACGGTCCTGTCCCGAGCCGTCCGACACCGGCGGCACGAAAGGCTGACCGAACACTTCGTCGGGCACTTTGCCGCGGAAGGGCTCCAGCAGCGCAAGCTCCTCGGGCGAAGGCGGGCCTGACACCATCATGTCGGAGTTCTGGAACGGCGAGCGCGTGCGCGCATAGGCGCCATACATGATCGACTTGTTGGTCCACTCGAAATCGAAAGCGTAGATCAGCGCCTCGCGCACGCGCGAATCCCGGAACTTGTCGCGGCGCATGTTGATGAACCAGCCCTGCGCGCCCGAGGGGGTCTCGTCCGGCAGCTGCTCCTGCTTGACGCGACCGTCCTTCACCGCCGGGAAATCGTAACGCGTGGCCCAGATGCGCGACGTGAGCTCCTCGCGGAACAGATAGTTCTTGCCGGTGAAGCCTTCAAACGCCACGTCGCGGTCGCGGTAGAATTCGTAGCGCACCGTGTCGAAATTGTAGCTGCCTCGGCAGACAGGCAGATCGGCACCCCACCAGTCTCCGACGCGATCGTATTCGATGTAGCGGTTGACCTCGAACCGGCCGACCTTGTACGGGCCGGAGCCCAGCGGCGTATCGAGCGTCGATTCATCGAAGGCGCGCGTGGCGTAATACGCCTTCGAGAAGATCGGCAGGCTGGCGACATAGAGCGGCACGTCGCGCGCGCGGTTGGGCGCGAAGGTGACGGCTACGGTGGCGTCGTCGGCTGCCTCGGCCTTCACGAAATCGCGCAGCTGCACCACGATTAGCGGATGCCCTTTCTCCTTCAGCGTGTTGAGCGAGAAGGCGACGTCATGAGCCGTGAGCTTCGAGCCGTCGTGGAAACGGGCTTCGGATCGCATCGCGAAGGTGTAGGTCAGCTTGTCCGGCGAAATCTGGACCGACTTCGCGGCAAGCCCGTACATGGCGTCGGGTTCGTCGTTGGCGCGCGCCATCAATGCGGCGAATGTCATGTCCATGCCCTGCGCGCCTTCGCCCTTCATGATGTAGGCGTTGAGCGAGGAGAACGTAAAATAGGATTGGTTGTAGGCCCGCACCGACGGAATCAGCGAGAACGCTCCGCCTTTGGGCGCACCGGGATTGACGTAACCGAAATGGTGGAAATCAGCGGAGTATTTGAGGTCGCCGAACGCCGAAATGCCGTGGGCCTCGGTGGGCCCCTCGGACGCCGCGACGCCGCGGAGTGCGGCCGCGCTGAATGCACCGCCGACACCGAGGACCAGCACATGCCGGCGTGAAAGCTGCGCCATGCGGGACATGTCCTTCACGACTTCTTTGCGATCCGTGCCGCCTTGTCCGCGTCGTACCACCAGACGAACGGGAAGCCGGACTGCCCGTATTTGGGCAATTCCGTCGGCCGGCCGAAGCGGTCCCAGCGCGCGGTGCGCACCTTCGTATAGGTCCACTGCGGCACGACGTAGTGATTCCACAGCAGAACGCGGTCGAGCGCCTTGGTCGCCGCGACGAGATCATCGCGGTCCTTGGCGTAGATCAGCCGCTCGATCAGCTTGTCGATCGCCGGATTCTTGATGCCGCCAATATTGCGCGAGCCGGCGACATCGGCCGACTTGGACGACCAGAACTCGCGCTGCTCGTTGCCCGGCGACTGCGACTCGCCCCACGAGTTGGTGACGATGTCGAAGTCCCAATCGCGAGTCCTGTTCTCGTATTGGGTCGGGTCGACCGTCCGTACGCTGACGGCAATGCCGAGCCGCTCCAGCGACGGCTTGTAGAACAGCGTGACCCGTTCGAAGCTCGGATCCTGGTTCAGCAATTCCAGGGCAAACTGGGTACCGGTCTTGACGTCGACCAGCTTGCGGTCGCGTACCTCGTAGCCCGCTTCCTTGAACAGGCGCAGCGCCTCGCGCAAATTGTCACGCACTGCTTCGGGACTGCCGCCGACCGGATTGGCATAGGCCGTCGTGAAGACTTCGGGCGGGACTTCCGCGCGGACGGTCTGGAGAATTTCGAGCTCTTTTCCCTGCGGCAATCCGGTAGCCATGAGCTCGTCGAGACCATCGAAATAGCTGCTGACGCGCTTGTACTGACCGTAAAAGAGCTGCTTGTTCATCTCCTCGTAGTCGAACGCGAAGTTGAGCGCACGACGCACGCGGGGATCGCTGAACTTGGCGCGGCGCAGGTTCGGCACGAACGCCTGCATGACGCCCGAGCTGCGATTGGCGAATTCCTCGAGGATCACGCGCTTTTCGGTCACGGCCGGGAAGTCATAGGCCGTCGCCCAATTCTTCGCGCTGTTCTCGGTACGCCAATCGACCTGATCGGCCTTGAAGGCCTCGATCGCCACGGTGGCGTCGCGGAAATATTCGTAGCGGAGCTCGTCGAAATTATTGCGGCCCACATTGGTGGCGAAGTCGCGTCCCCAATAATCCTTGACCCGCTCCAGCGTGATCGAGCGTCCGGCAACGAATTCCTTGACCCGGTAGGGGCCCGAACCGAGCGGCACTTCGAGCGTGGTGGCGGAGACATCGCGCTTGCGCCCCTGCGCATCGGTTCCCTCCCACCAATGCTTCGGCAGAACCGTGAGCTGCCCCACGATCTGCGGCAGTTCGCGATTACCAGGCGCATCGAACACGAACTTCACCTCGCGCTCGCCGACCTTCTCGGCCTTCACCACATGGCTGTAATAGGCCGAGTACATCGGATGATGCTTCTTGAAGGCATCGAGCGAGAAGATCACGTCATCCGCGGTGACCGGCTTGCCATCGTGCCATTTGGCCTCCGGCCGCAAACGATAGGTGACGTAGGAAAAATCGTCGGGATGGCTGACGGCCTCGGCGAGAGCGCCGTACTCGGTCGAAACTTCGTCGAGCGCGGGCGTCGTGAGCGATTCGTAGATGAACGCAACCGCGCCGGCGACCTGCCCCTTCACGCCGGAGACGACGATGTTGAAATTATCGAAGGTGCCGACGGCGATCTGGCGCGCGGCACCGCCCTTGGGCGCCTCCGGATTGACGTAGTCGAAACGCTTGAAGTCGGCCGGATATTTGACCTTTCCGAACAGCGACAGCGCATGGCGCCAGGGCAACTCACCGGCCGATTGCGCTTCTGCCGTGCCGACGACGGGAACCCCCGCCGCGGAGCCGAGGGCGGGAAGCGCAGCGACGGCCGCGCCGGTGAGCAGGAGATCGCGTCGGGTAATGGCCAAATCAACATCCCTGTCTTGAAGGAGGCTACTCCTTTAAGTTCCCAATATAGGCGAGGTTTCGACGGAATATGTTGCTTTTTCCTCATCTTGGAAGACCGGCCGGCCGATCAGATGCGGCCAAACGCCCCGATAACATCGCCGCGAGGCCCGGACATGGAAACGGCCAGGCTTTGAGGCCTGGCCGTACATCCAAGATCGAGACCGAAGAGCTTTATTTCGCCGCAGTCGGGAGCGGCTTCGGGCTGTCGGAGAGGGTGTTCAGATAGGCGATGACGTCGGCGCGCTCTGAGTCCTTCGGGATGCCGGCGAAGCCCATCGCGGTGCCGGGAATGAAGCCCTTCGGATTGGCAATGAACTTGTTGAGGTCGTCGATGGTCCAGGTACCGCCCTTGGCCTTCATCGCCGCCGAGAAGTTGAAGCCGTTGCGGCCTTCGCCGCGGTGGTCGTCAACGATGCCGTAGAGGTTCGGGCCGACGCGATTCGGGCCGCCCTTTTCAAAGGTGTGGCAGGCGCCGCACTTCTTGGCGGCGGAGGCGCCCTTCTCGACGGAAGCGGTCTGGAGCAGCTTTTCGATCGGCTCGGAGGGCGCTGCGGCGGCCGCACCACCTTCCTTGTCACCAGCGACTTCCTTCACGGCGATCTCGAAGCCCGGTTTTTCCGGCATCTTGGGCGAGAACAGCGCGTTCGCGGTGAAGCTCGTCACCAGCAGAATGAGACAGGTACCGAGCACGGCACCGAGAATCTTGTTGAGTTCGAAAGAGTCCATTTCCGGCCAGGCCCCACACCGCAAGAAGGAACAAGCGGCTCAATAGCCGCCAGGACGAGCCTCGGGAGAATCACACGTTCCCTGTCTTTCCCCCGAGTTTTGCCATTCAGATATCGGTTTGCCCGGGGTCTGGCAACCCGTATAAGCGATGCGGCTTTCAGCCCATCCCCACCCCATTTCCCGGTGCGGAAAACGCCCCGTTTTCAGGCTCTTGAACCGATGACCGATCCCCGCATTCTGGTGCTGATCCCGGCCCGCATGGCGGCCACTCGCCTGCCTGGCAAGCCGCTCGCCGATATCGCGGGCCTGCCGATGATCGTGCATGTGATGCGGCGAGCCGTAGCCGCCGGCATCGGCCGGGTCGCGGTGGCAACCGACACCTCGGAGATCGCATCGGTCGTGACCGCCCATGGCGGCGAAGCCGTGATGACCAGCCCCACACACCCCTCCGGCTCGGACCGCATCCACGAGGCCATGCAGAAGCTCGATCCGGACGGCAAAGCCGAGATCGTGGTCAACCTCCAGGGCGATTTCCCGACCATCACGATCGACAACATCCGCGAAGTGCTGCCGCCGCTGGGAGACCCGGCCGTGGACATCGCCACGCTCGCCTCGCAGATCCACACCGTGGAAGAGGACCTCGCCCCGAGCGTCGTGAAGGCGATTGGAACCTCGCTCGGCGGCAGGCGCATGCGCGCACTTTATTTCACGCGCGCCACGGCGCCGACCGGCGACGGACCGCGCTACCACCATATCGGCCTGTACGCCTATCGCCGCGCCGCGCTGGAGCGCTACGTCTCCTTGCCGCCCTCGCCGCTGGAAGTGCAGGAGAAGCTCGAGCAACTCCGGGCCCTCGAGGCCGGGATGCGCATCGATTTCACCATCGTCGATACCGTGCCCCGCGGGGTCGACACGCCGGCGGATCTCGAGACCGCCCGCGGCATCCTTTCCAAATCCTGAGCCGCTGCTACAAGGCCCGTCATGAGCAAGATGAAGATCGCATTCCAGGGTGAACCTGGCGCCAATTCCCATATCGCCATCGTCGAGGCCTTTCCCGACGCAGAGCCGATGCCTTGCGCCACCTTTGAGGACGCGCTTTCGGCGATCTCCTCGGGCGAGGCCGATCTCGGCATGATCCCGATCGAGAACTCGGTCGCAGGTCGCGTCGCCGACATCCATCATCTGCTGCCGGCCTCGGGCCTCTTCATCATCGGCGAATGGTTCTTGCCGGTCCGGCATCAACTGATGGCGATCAAGGGCACCAAGATTTCCGACATCAAGTCCGTCGAGAGCCATGTGCATGCGCTCGGCCAGTGCCGCCGCGTCATCCGCAAGCTCGGCATCAAGGGCATCGTCCATGCCGACACCGCCGGCAGCGCCCGCGACATTTCCGAGCGCAAGGACAAGACCGTCGCCGCGATCGCCTCGCGCCTGGCCGCGCAGATCTACGGCCTCGACATCCTCGCCGAGGACATCGAGGACGAGGCCCACAACACCACGCGCTTCGTGGTGCTGGCGCGCGAGCCGAAATGGGCCGCGCAAAATTCAGGCCCGCTGGTCACCACTTTTGTCTTCCGGGTGCGGAATTTGCCTGCGGCGCTCTACAAGGCGCTCGGCGGCTTTGCCACCAACGGCGTCAACATGACCAAGCTCGAAAGCTACATGGTCGACGGCAATTTCTTCGCCACGCAGTTTTATGCCGATGTCGACGGCCACCCCGACGACAAGGGCCTTGCGTTCGCGATCGAGGAGTTGAAATTCTTCTCGCGTGAATTCCGCATCGTCGGCGTCTATCCCGGCCACCCGTTCCGTGCGACATTCAGCGAGACGCAGCAGGATTAGTCGTCGCCCCGGCGAAGGCCGGGGCCCATAACCATCGCTGCGCATTGTTACGAAAGGTCTCCGATACCGAATCCTCCCGGAGAGATTCCGCGGTATGGGTCCCGGCCTTCGCCGGGACGACGAGCTAGGCCGCGCTCTTCGCCAGCCCGAATGCTTCCGCGAGCAGCGAATAGGATTTCTTCCTCGCCTCGTGATCGTACACGGCGGTGATCACCATCAACTCGTCCGGCTTGCTCGCGTCGATCAGCGGCTGCAGCTTTTTCTGCACCGTCGTCGGATTGCCGACGAACAGCCGCGAGCGGTTGCGCGCAATCGAGACGCGCTCGGAATCGGTGTAGGGATAGGACGAAGCCTCCTCGACACTCGGCAGCGGCAGATATTGGCCGCGGTCGCGGCGCAGGCGGTTGAGGTCGAACGACGTCGCGAGCTTTTCGGCCTCCTCATCCGTGTCGGCCGCGATGACGGCGACGGCGAGGATGGCGCGAGGACTCGCGCTCCAGGCCGAGGGCTGGAAATGGTCGCGATAATGCATCATCGCATTGATCGCATCGTGGGATGCGAAGTGATGCGCGAAGGCGAAGCCCATGCCGACCTGGGCCGCGAGCTCCGAGGAATAGTCGCTGGAGCCGAGCAGCCAGATTGGTGGCAATGGCGTGTCGTCGGGCATCGCGACGACGTTGTTGTAGGGGTGGCCTGACGGGAATTCGCGGGTCTGCCACAGGATCAACTCGTGCAGCCGCTCCAGGAAATCGTCGCCCTCGCGACGGTCGAGCCGGCTTCTGAGTGCATATGCCGTGGCGCCATCGGTGCCGGGCGCGCGACCGAGACCGAGATCGATGCGGCCAGGAAACAGCGCCTCCAGCATCTTGAAGCGCTCGGCCACGACGAGCGGGGCGTGGTTGGGCAGCATCACGCCGCCGGAGCCGACGCGGATGTGTTTTGTCACGGCCGCGATCTGCCCAATCATGACGTCAGGCGCGGGGCTCGCGACCGAGGCGAGGTTGTGATGCTCGGCAAGCCAGTAGCGGACATAGCCGAGCCCATCGACATGGCGCGCCAAATCGATGCTGTTGCGCAGCGCCGCGGCGGGCCTGGTGTCTGTGGTAACGACGGATAAGTCGAGGACTGAAAGCGGAATCATGGCGCGCTAACCTAATAGAGGGCCGCACGGCGGCAATGGGTCGCCAACGCAGGTCTGGCGTGTGTCGGTGGAGAGGCCAGGCGGGCGGCAAGGTTGAGCGTTGGGACAGGCCAAGCGTGGACAACGACAAACTCACGTTGCCCACACCATAAAGAGGATATTCCATCAACGCTCAAAACGGAATATACCATTGAAATTAAGGTATAATATCTCATATTTAGAAGGATCCCACTCAGATCCTCTGCACCGCAATATCTAAGGGATTTCCGCGCGAAGTGGGCGACTTCCCATCTCCGATGGGCTGTCGAGCAATCCGCCTTTGCCCTATCTTACGGTCTCCCAAGATAGGACCGCCGGCCGCCAGACCCCTGGCGAGCCCTTTGAGTGAGTGGTGCCATGACCGAGACGACGACGCCTGCCCACAATGACAGGCAAGACGGGCACCTCGCCACCAAGCGGCCTGCGATTTCCTTCGAGTTCTTTCCGCCCAAGACCGAAGATATGGAGCGGAATCTCTGGGAAACCATCAACCGCCTCGCCCCGCTCGACCCCAAATTCGTCTCGGTGACCTATGGCGCCGGCGGCTCGACCCGTGAGCGCACTCATTCGACCATCTCCCGCATCCTGAAGGAGACCGCGCTGCTGCCGGCCGCGCATCTGACCTGCGTCGGGGCCTCGCGCGGCGAGATCGACGAGATCGTCGACCGCTATCACGAGGTCGGCGTCCGCCACATCGTCGGCCTGCGCGGCGATCCCGCCGGCGGCATCGGCACGCCCTATGCGAGCCATCCCGACGGCTATCAGACCTCCGACGCGCTCGTCGCGGGGATCAAGAAGCGGCACGCGGACATCGAGGTGAGCGTATCGGCCTATCCCGAGAAGCATCCCGAAGCCCGCGACTTCGACGCCGACATCGACACGCTCAAGGCCAAGGTCGACGCGGGCGCGACGCGTGCGATCACCCAGGTGTTCTTCGATAACGATCTGTACTTCCGCTATCTCGACCGCGTCCGCGCCCGCGGCATCAACATCCCGATCGTGCCCGGCATCATGCCCATGCACAATTTCAAGCAGGCCCGCAATTTCGTCACCCGCGCCGGCACCACCGTGCCGGACTGGTTTGCCGCGAAATTCGAAGGCCTCGATGACGACGCCGAGACCCGCAAGCTGGTGGCGGCGACCGTCGCGGCCGGCCAGGTGCAGAAGCTCGCGAAGCACGGCGTCGACACCTTCCATTTCTACACCATGAACCGCGCCGATCTCGTGTTCGCGATCAGCCATTTGCTCGGCATTCGCGCCAACAGCGCGCAGAAGGCGGCGTAAAGCACAATGACCGTATCCACTTCGCCCAAGCGAACCGCCCTCATCAACGCCGCGCGCGAGCGCATCCTCGTGCTCGACGGCGCGATGGGCACGATGATCCAGAACCTCCAGTTCGACGAGGCTGCCTTCCGCGGTGAGCGTTTCAAGGATTTTCATCGCGACCTGCGCGGCAACAACGATCTCTTGATCCTGACCCAGCCGCAGGCGATCGAGGACATCCACGCGGCCTATTTGCGCGCCGGGGCCGACATCGTCGCGACCAACACCTTCTCCACGACCTCGATCGCGCAGGCCGATTACGATCTCACCGGCATCGTCTACGAAATGGCGCGCGAAGGCGCCCGCCTCGCCGGCAATGCCGCCAAGCGCGTCGCCGTCGAAGACGGCAAGCCGCGCTTCGTCGCGGGTGCCATCGGCCCGACCAACCGCACGGCCTCGATCTCGCCTGACGTGGCCAATCCCGGCTACCGCGCCGTCACCTTCGACGACCTGCGAAAGTCCTATGGCGAGCAGATCCGCGGCCTGATCGAGGGCGGCGTCGATTTGCTGCTGGTCGAGACCATCTTCGACACGCTGAATGCCAAGGCAGCGCTCTACGCCATCGCCGAGATTAGCGAAGAACTCGGCATCGACATGCCTGTGATGGTGTCGGGCACCATCACCGACAAATCCGGCCGCCTGCTTTCCGGCCAGATGCCGGAAGCGTTCTGGAATTCGGTGCGGCACGCCAAGCCCGTCACCATCGGCTTCAACTGCGCGCTCGGCGCGGAAGATCTGCGCGCCCACATCGCCGATATCGGCCGCGTCGCCGATACGCTGGTTTGCGCCTACCCCAATGCCGGCCTGCCCAACGAATTCGGCCAGTATGACGAGACACCGGAATACATGGCGCGCCTGGTCGGCGAGTTCGCCCGCGACGGCCTCGTCAACATCGTCGGCGGCTGTTGCGGCACCACGCCGGACCATATCGCGGCGATCGCTGCTGCGGTGGCCCCGCACAAGCCGCGCATTGTGCCTGACATCGCGCCAAAGCTTCGGCTCTCCGGCCTCGAGCCCTTCGTGCTGACCGATGCGATTCCGTTCGTGAATGTCGGCGAGCGCACCAACGTCACGGGATCGGCCCGTTTCCGCAAGCTCATCACCGCCGGCGACTATACCGCCGCGCTGCAGGTCGCACGCGACCAGGTCGAGAACGGCGCGCAGATCATCGACGTCAACATGGACGAGGGCCTGCTCGACTCCGAAGCGGCGATGGTGACCTTCCTCAATCTCGTCGCCGCGGAGCCCGACATCGCCCGCGTCCCCGTGATGGTTGACTCCTCGAAATTCTCGGTGATCGAGGCCGGCCTGAAATGCGTGCAAGGCAAGCCGGTCGTCAACTCGATCTCGATGAAGGAAGGCGAGGAGAAGTTCATCCACGAGGCCAAGATCGCCCGCCGTCACGGCGCGGCCGTCGTGGTGATGGCGTTCGACGAGGTCGGCCAGGCCGACACGTTCGCCCGCAAGACCGAAATCTGCAAGCGCGCCTACGACATCCTGGTCAACCGCGTCGGCTTCGCGCCTGAAGACATCATCTTCGATCCGAATATCTTTGCGATCGCGACCGGCATCGAGGAGCACAACAATTACGGCGTCGATTTCATCGAGGCAACGCGCTGGATCCGCAAGAACCTGCCGGGCGCGCACATCTCCGGCGGCGTGTCGAACCTGTCGTTCTCGTTCCGCGGCAACGAGCCGGTGCGCGAGGCCATGCACTCGGTGTTCCTGTATCATGCCATCAAGGCCGGCATGGACATGGGCATCGTCAATGCCGGGCAGATGATCGTCTATGACGACATCGACCCTGAATTGCGCCAGACCTGCGAGGACGTCATCCTCAACCGCGATCCGGGCGCGTCCGAGCGCCTGCTGGCGCTGGCCGAGAAATTCCGCGGCAAGAAGACGGAAGCCAAGGAAGCCGATCTCGCGTGGCGCGAATGGCCGGTGGAGAAACGCCTGTCGCATTCGCTGGTGCATGGCATCACCGAGTTCATCGAGCAGGACACCGAAGAGGCTCGCAAGGCGTCGTCGCGCCCGCTCGACGTGATCGAGGGCCCGCTGATGGCCGGCATGAACGTGGTCGGCGACCTCTTCGGCGACGGCAAGATGTTCCTGCCGCAGGTGGTGAAGTCGGCGCGCGTGATGAAGCAGGCGGTGGCCTGGCTGATGCCGTTCATGGAAGAGGAAAAGGCCCGCAACGCCGCCAACGGTGTCGAGAGCGGCGCCACTTCGTCGGCCGGCAAGATCGTGCTCGCGACCGTCAAGGGCGACGTCCACGACATCGGCAAGAACATCGTCGGCATCGTGCTCCAGTGCAACAATTACGAGGTGATCGACCTCGGCGTGATGGTGCCGGCGTCCAAGATCGTCGAGATCGTGAAGGCGGAGAAAGCCGACATCGTCGGGCTCTCCGGCCTGATCACGCCTTCGCTCGACGAGATGGCGTTCTTCGCCGGTGAACTCCAGCGCGAAGGCCTCAAGCTGCCGCTGCTGATCGGCGGCGCCACCACGAGCCGCGTGCACACGGCGGTGAAGATCGACCCGAGCTATCGCGCCGGTCCCGTCGTGCATGTCAACGACGCCAGCCGCGCCGTTGGCGTCGCCTCCTCGCTGCTCAGCCCCGAGAAGCGCGATGCCTATGCCGCCGAAGTGCGCGCCGAATACGCCAAGATCTCGGACGCGCATATGCGCGCGCAGGCCGACAAGAAGCGGTTGAAGCTGGAGGCTGCACGCAAGAACCGCGTGCCGGTCGACTTCGCCGCGAACAGGCCGGTGAAGCCGACCTTCCTCGGCACCAAGAGCTTCGACGAATACGACCTCGCCGAGCTCGTGCCCTATATCGACTGGACGCCGTTCTTCCAGACCTGGGAGCTCGCCGGCCGCTTCCCCGCCATTCTCAAGGACGACAAGGTCGGCGAGGTCGCACGCTCGCTGTATGACGACGCGCGCAAGATGCTCGACACCATCGTCAAGGAGAAATGGTTCCGGGCGCGCGCCACCGTCGGCTTCTGGCCGGCGAACGCGCAGGGCGACGACATCGTGCTCTATGCCGACGAGAGCCGCACCAAGCAGATTGCAACGCTGCACACGCTGCGCCAGCAGCTCGAGAAGCGCGAGGGCCGGTTCAACGCCGCGCTCGCCGACTTCGTCGCGCCCGCGGGCGTGCCCGATTATGTCGGCGGCTTCGTCGTCACCGCCGGCATCGGCGAGGACGCCGTCGCCGACCGCTTCAAGATGGCGAACGACGACTACTCCTCGATCCTGTGCAAGGCGCTGGCCGATCGTCTCGCGGAAGCCTTTGCCGAGCGCATGCATGCCCGCGTGCGCCGCGAGTTCTGGGCTTACGCGCCGGACGAGAACCTTTCCAACGACGAGATGATCCTGGAGAAATACCAGGGCATTCGCCCCGCGCCCGGCTATCCGGCCCAGCCCGATCACACCGAGAAGGCGACATTGTTCGAGCTGCTCGACGCGGAGAACACGGCCGGCGTGAAGCTGACCGAGAGCTTTGCGATGTGGCCGGGCTCGTCCGTATCAGGGCTCTATTTCGCGAACCCCGAGAGCTATTATTTCGGCGTCGGCAAGATCGAGCGCGACCAGGTCGAGGACTACGCCGCGCGCAAGGGCATGAGTGTGGCCGAGACCGAGCGCTGGCTCGCGCCGGTGCTGAACTACATTCCGTCGCAACAGGCCGACAAGGCCTTTGCCGCGACACCTGCGAACGACGAGAGTTCGAAGGATCTCGCCTCGCATCCGCCGGGCTGCACCTGCGCGGTGCACCTGGTCTGGCAGAAGAAGCGCGCGGGGGCCGGCTAGGCGCCCGAACGGTAAACGCGAAAACAACCCCATGCACAGTAGGGCTGGGGTCGATGTTTTTTCGGCCTTACCGAAAATCGCTTGCTCCGTCGGGCAAAACACCTGTATGAATACATGATCGGATGTTGTGCGTGATCGCAACTCCGCCCCTCACCCCTTCGGTGGCGCCAGCGGCTGCACGATTTCCCTGAACGGTGCCAGCGTTTCGCAACGCTCAGCATGGGCTGAGAGCGCCGGATAGCGCGCGGCGTCGAACAGCTGCGGATGCGCCTCGCGGGTGAACCTAACGACGCAGGCGACTGCGATGTCGGCATGGCCGATGCGGTTACCGAGCCAGTACGGCGTCGTCACCTTCGCACGTTCGGCCTCCAGCACGCCGAGCACATCGCCGATCTGCGCCTGGCAGCGCTCGACCCATAGCGCGAGCTGCTCCTTCCGCAGCACGCGCTCGTAGAGCAGGCTGACCGCCTTGTCGCCGAGGCCGGTCGCGAGCGCGCAGATCCGCAAATGCTTCCGTCGCTCGACGCCGCTCCGCGGCAGCATCGCCTTGTCCGTACCGACGAACTCGTCGAGATAATCGAGAATGATCGTGCTCTCGATCAGCGCCTCGCCGTCATCGAGCACCAGCGTCGGCACCCGGCGCAGCGGATTGTACGGCGCAATCTTGTCGGCATCGCCAAAGGTCGACCACGGCCTGTGCTCGAAGGCGAGCCCGTAAAGCCGCAGCGCAATCGCGACGCGGCGGACAAAGGGGGAATCATATTGGCCGATCAGGAACATGGTTCTCGCTCTTCTCTGGCGTTGGACAAGGCAGGGCCGGCCAGTTCATCGTCAATGCACGGCGGGCGCAAGAGATATCCTGGAAGGTGAGCGACGACGAGGCTTTGCGGCAACAGCCGCCGATTTCCTTCACCGCGTGCGTCTGCTGCGCCTTGCCGAACAAAATGCCGCATGGTTCCATCCCCGTGGACTTGGGGCTGGACATGGCTCGGCGGGCAAGTTGCGCTGTAGCGATTGGAATGATCCTCGCGCTTGGCGGGACGAGCGCAGTGGCCGCCGATCTGCCGCTGAAGGCTCCGCCGAAGCCGATCGATTTCAATCCGTTCTGGGCCGAGGCCGGTTACCTCGCCTGGAGTGTGACCGGTGACAAGCTGCCGGCTCTGGTCACGACGGCGCCTGTCGGCACGCCATTGGCGGTGGCCGGCGTCCTGGGACAGCCGACCACGACGGTGCTGTTCGGCAATTCCAGCGTCAACAACGACTGGCGCTCGGGTGGCCGCATCACGCCGGCTATTGGTTCGATCCGCAGCGGAGCCGCGGCGTCGAGGCCTCGTTCTTCGGGCTGGAGAACATCGGGACCGGCTTTGCGGCCGACACCGGCACCTATTCGATCCTGACGCGACCGTTCCTGAACGTCTCGATCGGTGCCCAGGATTCGTTGATCGTCGGATTCCCAGGGACAAGCACCGGCAGCGTCAACGCCAACGAGACCTCGCGCTTGCTCGGCGCGGGTGCGCTGTATCGGCAGGATCTGGGCGCGTGGGGCGACAGCCGCGTCGGCGCGCTGATCGGCTATCGCTATCTGCGCTCCTCCGACACGCTGTGGATCACCGACACCGCGAGCAGCCTCGCCTTCGGCACGTTCATCCCCACCGACAATTTCAAGGCGGCGAGCAATTTTCACGGTCTCGATCTCGGCCTGACCGGCGAATGGCGCAACGGACCCTGGTCTCTGGAATGGCGCGGCAAGGTCGCGCTCGGCGCCAATTTCAACACCGCCGACATCTCCGGCTCGACGACGAGCATCATCGGCGCCATCACCACGACAACAGCGGGCGGCTTCCTCGCCACTCCCAGCAATATCGGCCATTTCGAGCAGACCCGCTTTGCGGTCGTGCCGGAGATCTCGCTGAAAGCAGGCTATCAGATCGCACCAGCCTGGCGGCTGACCGCCGGCTACGACGTGATGTACTGGACCGGCGTCCAGCGCGCCGGCGGGTTGATCGACACCGGCATCAATCCGACCCTGGTGCCGGGCCCCGGCATCGGACCGGTCCGGCCGCTGCCGGTGTTCAACACCACCAATTTGCTCGCGCAGGGCTTCAGCTTCGGCGTTCGGTATAATTATTGAGGGCGGAGCGAACGCGATCACCACTCTCCGTCATTGCGAGCGCAGCGAAGCAATGACAATGGAGGGAGCCGTCGTCACTCGATAACAGGCACATGCTTCGCCGCGTCGCGCGGCGCCGTGCCGTCGAGGCGCGGATCATCCGCAATCTCGATCTGGCGGCGGAACGGACGAAACCCCGAGCGCTGATAGAACGCGACGGCCGAGGGATGATCGAAGGTGCAAGTATGCACCCAGACGCGGCGCACCTCGCCGGACCAGGCGCGCTCCAGCGCGCGGTTCATGAGGAAGCGGGCGGCGCCGGTGCCGATCAAGCCAGCGGTCACGCCGAAATAGACCAGCTCGCATTGGCCGGGTTGACGGAAGTCCAGCTCCAGCAGGCCTTCCTCGCGACCGTCGACGACGAGCGCAGAGACCTCGATGCCAGCAGCATGGATGATCGCGGCGAGCTCGGTGTCGTTCATGCGCGCCCGCGAGAACCACAGCCAGTTCTCGCCGACGCGGCGGAAGAGATCGCGGTACCAGGCGAGCGGCGGCGCATCGACCTTGCGCAAGGTCCACGCGCCCGGCGGATCAGCGCGGCGCGCGGGAGGTGCGGTCATCTCCAGATGGGTGACGACCGCGGCGATCTTCCCATGGGGCACATCGGAATAGCCGTCGGGGAGGATCACTCACTCCCCCTCGTCGCTCGCCAGCACGCCCTTCACCGCGCGGGCCCAGCCGGCGAGCTTTCGCTCGCGCGTCGCCTGGCTCATGTTCGGCTTGAAGCGATGCTCCAGCCGCCAATTGTCGGCGAACTTGGTCGGCTCCGGATAGACGCCGGCGGCAAGCCCGGCGAGATAGGCTGCGCCCAGCGCCGTCGTTTCCTGGATCACGGGGCGGTCGACCGGCGCATCGAGCAGATCGGCAAGGCGCTGCATGGTCCAGTCGGACGCGGTCATGCCGCCGTCGACACGAAGGACGTTCTCCGCCTTTTCGCCGGGCCAGTCGGCGCGCATCGCCGCACGGAGGTCGTAGGTCTGGTAGCAGACGCTCTCCAGCGTCGCGTGCGCGATCTCGGCCGGGCCGGTGTTGCGGGTGAGCCCGAACAGCGCACCGCGCACCCGCGGATTCCAGTAGGGCGCGCCCATGCCGACAAAGGACGGCACCAGATAGACGCTCTGCATGGAATCAGACTGATCGGCGAGCGGGCCGGTCTCGGCCGCGTGCTTGATCAGCTTGATGCCGTCCCGCAGCCATTGCACTGCGCTGCCGGCGACGAAGATCGAGCCTTCGAGCGCATAGGTGCGTTTGCCCCCGAGCTGGTAGGCGATGGTGGTGAGCAGCTTGTTCTTGGACACTACAGGCGTGGTGCCGGTGTTGAGCAGCGCGAAGCAGCCGGTGCCGTAGGTCGATTTGATCATGCCCGGGCGGAAGCAGGCCTGGCCGATGGTCGCGGCCTGCTGGTCTCCGGCAATGCCTGATATCGCGATGGCGCCGCCGAACAGGTCCGGCGTGCTTTCGCCGAACGCCGCGGACGAATCCTTCACCTCCGGAAGCATCGAGCGCGGCACGCCGATGATCTCCAGCAGTTCGTCATCCCACTGGCCGGTGTGGATGTTGAACAGCAGCGTGCGCGAGGCGTTGGTGGCGTCGGTCGCATGCACCTTGCCGCCGGTGAGGCGCCACAGCAGGTAGCAATCGACGGTGCCGAACATCAGCTCGCCGCGCGCGGCGCGCGCGCGTGCGCCGGGGACGTGGTCGAGGATCCAGGCGACCTTGGTGCCGGAGAAATAGGGATCGATGATCAGGCCGGTCTTCTGCGTGATGAGCGGCTCACGGCCATCATGCTTGAGCCTGGAGCAGACGTCCGCGGTGCGGCGGTCCTGCCAGACGATGGCGCGGTGCACCGCCTGGCCGGTGGCGCGGTCCCACACCACAGTGGTCTCGCGCTGGTTGGTGATGCCGATCGCGGCGATGTCCTTAGGCTTGATCCCGGCCTTCTCGATCGCCTCGCGGCAGACCATCACGGTCGAGGTCCAGATGTCCTCCGGCTCATGCTCGACCCAGCCCGAGGCCGGAAAATGTTGCGGAAACTCCTGCTGCGCCGTCGCCGCAATGGAAATGTCGCCGCGAAACACGATCGCGCGCGAGGAGGTGGTGCCCTGGTCGATGGCGAGGACGAAAGACATGGAAGCTTACCTTGGCGTTTCCCCGGGTGGCCGGGCCATTGTGTCGCGCCAAAGGGAGCGGATTAGGACGGCAAGGTCAAGGTGGCTTGCGCGGCGCCGCGGCGGATGGTCGTGCACACCCAACCCTGACAGGGAGACTAGGACGGCGGGGGCGAAGATGGTACATGCCGGACCGGGCAATCCGGGGCGGCATGACATTCACTTCTCTTCAGTTCGGCATCTTCGTTGCGATCGTGTTCGGCGTTTATTATTTGCCGCCGCTGCGCCGCTTCCAGGTCCAGATGCTCGTGCTCGCAAGCCTGGTGTTCTATGGCTCCGGCCAACCGGCCCTGCTGCCGCTGCTGCTCCTCGCCGTGCTTGGAACCTATCTCTGCCTGGTGCTGGCGTTCGACAACCGCGCGGTGTGGATGCGAGCCGGCATCGTCTTCAACCTCGCACTGCTGGCGTTCTTCAAATACAAGCTGCTGTTCATCGACCCGGCCGCGGTTCACCCGACCGGCGTCACGCCGCTCGATGTGCTGCTGCGCCTGCCGCTGCCGATCGGCATCTCGTTCTTCGTGTTCCACAATATCAGCCTGCTGGTCGACCTCACGCGGGAGAAACGGCCGCCACCGTTGCGGGACGTGTTCCTCTACATCATCTTCTTTCCGCAGCTCGTATCCGGGCCGATCACACGCGCCGGCCAGTTCATGCCGCAGATCGCGCCGAAGCGGCTCGCTGAGGTCGATTTCGTCGCAGCCGCCAAATGGGTCCTGACCGGCTTCTTCTTCAAGCTCTACGTCGCGAACAATCTCAACGAGATGACGTCCTATATGGACTATCCGCTCTACGAGACCGTGGCGACGCCCGACCGCTGGCTGCTCGTATTCCTGTACAGCTACCAGATCTATGCCGACTTCTTCGGCTACTCGGCGATCGCGCTCGGGCTTGGATTGCTGTTCGGCTATCGCCTGCCCGTCAATTTCAACCTGCCCTACATCTCGGTCTCGTTCTCCGAATTCTGGACGCGCTGGCACATCTCGCTGTCC
This sequence comes from Bradyrhizobium manausense, assembly GCF_018131105.1. Classification (NCBI taxonomy): domain Bacteria; kingdom Pseudomonadati; phylum Pseudomonadota; class Alphaproteobacteria; order Hyphomicrobiales; family Nitrobacteraceae; genus Bradyrhizobium; species Bradyrhizobium manausense. Next base: position 1,116,242 of record NZ_JAFCJI010000002.1, read on the forward strand.
ACCTGGCTCAGGACCTATCTCTACATCCCGCTCGGCGGCAACCGGAAGGGACCGGTCCGAACCTGTCTCAATCTGATGATCGTGATGACGCTCGGCGGGCTCTGGCACGGCGCAAACCTGAGCTACGCGCTGTGGGGTATGTTGCACGGCCTGTTGCTGGTCGTCGAACGGCCGTTCCTGACATTGCTCGGCGACACCGGGCCAGTGGTGCGGGTCGCCCGCATGGGCGTGGTGTTCTTCTGTGTGACGATGCTCTGGATCTTCTTCAAGTTGCCGAACTTCGATCACGCGGTCGGATATATCTCGGGCATGTTCTCGCCGACGGACAATCCCAATCCGACAAAGCTGTTCCGCAACATGGCCCTGCTCTACGCCCTGCCTGTCCTCATCCAGCACTTCGGCATCGGTGCGCTCGTCGACGGCAGATTGCGGCGATGGGAGCCGTATCTTTATGGAGCGCTCGCGGCGATGGCCTTTCTCGAGGCCGGGCCGGATGCCGCCTTCATCTATTTCCAGTTCTGACCATGCAGCACGCTTCCCCCCTTCCATGGCTGATCAAATGCGCAGGCGCCGCAGGGGTGCTGCTGCTGGCCTGCGGCCTTGCCACCGCGCGATTCGGCTCCGCGCTGCAGCAGCCGACCGTCACGACCCGCGACGGCACCGTCGTCACCCTCAACCGCTATGTGCGAGAGCCCGTGCCTGACCTCGTGCTGGCCGGCAGCTCGGTCGCCTGGCGGCTCAAGGAGGAATATTTCTCGCGTCCCGGCGTCCGCAATCTCGCCCTGGCCGGCGGCAGCCCGGTGACCAGCCTCGACATCGTCGCGAAGCAGAAGAGCTTGCCGAAGATCGTCCTGATCGAGAGCAATGTTCTCACGCGCCTGCCCGACGTGGCGCTGATCGAAAAATTTTCGGGCGACAAGCGCGCGGAGCCGTTGTTCCTGCGCCCGGTACGAACGGCGGTTGCGGTCTACGAGACGTGGAATCACCCCCCGCCCAATCCTGCCGAGGCGCGTGCCGGGCGGGATCGCCTGCTCAGCGAGCCGCCGAGCAATTTCGACAACAAGGTCTATCTCGACCGCGCCGTGCAACAGATGAACGACGGCGACGATCCCACCGGTCCGGCGGAGGTAAACGTGGCGCGCATCCGCGAGCTCATCGACGACATCGAGCGGCGGGGATCACGTGCATTCCTGCTCGAGATTCCGGTCGCGCCGGAGATCGAGGATTCGCGCATGGTCAGAATGAGCAACGCGATCATCCACGCGGCCTTCCCGGATCACGCGCGCTGGCTGCCAATCCATCCGCCGATGAAGGAGCTGCGCTGGGCCGACGGCGTGCATCTCGACGAGCGATCGGCCCTGCTCGTCGTGCGCGCCATCGAGAGCGCCTTGGCCGAGCGTGGCCAGTAGCGGCTACACCGCCGCCGTGGTCACGCCGCCGTCGATCACGATGGTCTGGCCGGTCATGAAGCTTGAGGCATCGGAGGCGAGATAGGCGACCGCGCCGGCGATTTCGTCGGGCTCGCCGATGCGGCGGAGCGGCGTGGTGGCAGTGCGGCGCTTGAGGTTGGCTTCGTCTTCCCACAGCGCGCGGGCGAAGTCGGTCTTGACGAGGCCAGGCGCGATGCAGTTGACGCGGACGCCTTTCGGACCCCATTCGCCGGCGAGCGAGCGGCACAGCGCGAAGTCGGCGGCTTTCGAGATGCCGTAAGCGCCGATGACGGTCGAGCCGCGCAAGCCCCCGATCGAGGAGATGATGACGACGGAGCCGTTGCCGCGTTCCGCCATCTGCGGAATCGCCAGCGCAGAGAGCCAGATGTTGCTCTTCACGTTCGAGCCCATGATCTTGTCGAAGGCCTCGTCGGTGATGTCGAGCAGCGGACCATAATAGGGGTTCACTGCGGCGTTGCAGACGAGAATGTCGATCTTGCCGTAATGCCTGGTGGCGCCGGAGATCAGCGCTTCGACCTCGGTCTTGCGCGCGATGTTGCAGGGGATGACGATGGCGTCACCGCCCGAGGCATTGATGCCGTCGGCGACTTCCTTGCAGGCGTCGGCCTTGCGCGAGGAGACCACGACCTTGGCGCCAAGCTTTGCCAGCAACTCGGCGGAGGAGCGGCCGATGCCGCGGCTGGAGCCGGTGACGACAGCAACCTTGCCGGTGAGATCGAACGGGGTGTTTTTCATTGTTGTTGCTCTCTCCAGTTCGTCATTCCGGGGCGCGACGAAGTCGCGAGCCCGGAATCCATTTTACCGCAGGTGACGCCGCCTAATGGATCCCGGGCTCATTGCTTCGCGATGCCCCGGGATGACAGTAGCGACTAGATCAGCCCACCCGAATCCGCAACGCGGCGCTGGTGGTAGTCGGTATCGCCGAAGGTGTTCTCGATCATGGTGAGGCGCTTGAAGTAGTGGCCGATCTTCGCCTCCATGGTCATGCCGATACCGCCGTGGAGCTGGATCGACTGCTGGCCCACGAACTTCAGCGACTTGCCGATCTGCACCTTGGCCGCGGCGATCGCGTTCGAACGCTCCTTCGCGTTCTCGAAATCACCGGCCATGGTCGCGAACATCGACATCGAGCGGGCCTGCTCGGCCGCGACGAACATGTCGGAAGCGCGATGCTGCAGCGACTGGAACGAGCCGATCGCGACGCCGAACTGCTTGCGCGTCTTGATGTACTCGACCGTGGTCTTGAGCGACTCGTCCATCAGACCGACTGCCTCGGCGCAGAGCGCGACGCGGGCTTCATCGACAACACGCTCGATCAGCGCGAGCGAGTCGTCGGGGTTGCCGATCGCGGCATCCGCGCCCACTTCCACACCGGTGAAGGTGATGTCGGCGGCATGCAGGCCATCCTGGGTCGGATAGGACTTTCTGGTCACACCCTTGGCATTCGCGGGGACCAGGAACACGCCGATGCCGGACGTATCGCGGCGGTTGCCCTTGGTGCGCGCCGTGACGATCAAGGTCTCGGCGTTCTCGCCGTTGAGCACGACGAATTTTTCGCCGTCGATGACCCAGCCGTCGCCCTTCTTCTTCGCCGTCGTGGACACGTCGAAGAGATCGTAGCGCGAGTTCTTCTCGAGCTGGGCGAACGCCAGCGTCTTGCTGCCGTCGATGATGCCGGGGACGTGCGCAGCCTTCTGCGCGTCGGAGCCGGCGTGGCGCAGGAAGCCGCCGCCGATCACGACCGTTGCGAGATAAGGCTCGAGCACCAGCGCCTTGCCGAGCGCCTCCATCACGATCATGGTCTCGACACCGCCGCCGCCGAAGCCGCCATCGGCTTCCGCGAAGGGCAGACCAAGCAGGCCCTGCTCGGCGAGCTTGCCCCAGACGGCCTGGCTCCAGCCGCCCTTCTCCTTCATGTACTTCTTGCGGCTCTCGAAATCGTAGGAATCGGTCAGCAGGCCGTCGATGCTGTCCTTGAGAAGCCGCTGCTCCTCGTTCAAATCAAAATCCATTTCTTGTTCCTCGTACCCGAAAATTATGCGTCGTTATTCCGGGATGGCCCGAAGGGACAGGCCCGGAATCCATTTCACCGTTGAACGTGCGGCTTGATGGATTCCGGGCTCGCGCTGCGCGCGCCCCGGAATGACAGCTAGAGCCCCAGCACCGCCTTGGCGATGATGTTGCGCTGGATCTCGTTGGAGCCGCCGTAGATCGAGACCTTGCGGTTGTTGAAGTAGCTCGGCGCGATCTGGGCGGTCCAGTCCATGGCTTCGTTGGAGCCGTCATCTCCGTGCACGTCGTAGGGCGCGGCGAGCGGGCCGATCACTTCCATCAGCAGCTCGGTGGTGGTCTGCTGGATCTCGGAGCCCTTGATCTTCAGCACCGATGACGCCGGATTGGGCTTGCCCTTGCCATGCTTGCCCTCGTCGGCAACGACGCGGAGCTGCGTGAGCTCGAGCGCCTTCAGCTCGATCTCGCAGGCCGCAAGCTTCTCGCGGAAGGCTGCGTCCTGGATGATCGGCTTGCCGCCGGATTCGACCTTACCGGCCAAATCGCGGATGCGGCGCAGCCGCTCCTTGGAGACGCCGACGCGCGCGATGCCGGTGCGCTCGTTGCCGAGCAAGAATTTGGCGTAATCCCAGCCCTTGTTCTCTTCGCCAATCAGGTTCTCGTAGGGAACCTCGACGTCGTCGAAGAACACTTCGTTGACCTCGACGCCGCCGTCGATGGTCTGGATCGGGCGCACGGTGACGCCCTTCGACTTCATCGAGAACACGATGAAGGAGATGCCCATCTGCTTCTTGGCGGAGGCATCGGTGCGGCAGAGGCAGAAGATCATGTCGGCGTGCTGGGCCAGTGTGGTCCAGGTCTTCTGGCCGTTGATGATCCACTTGTCGCCCTTGCGCTCGGCCTTGGTCTTGAGCGAGGCGAGATCCGAACCGGAGCCGGGCTCGGAGAAGCCCTGGCACCACCAATCGTCGACATTGGCGATGCGCGGCAGATATTTCTTCTTCTGCTCTTCGTTACCGAAGGTGTAGATGACCGGGCCGACCATGCTGACGCCGAAGGCGAGCGGTTGCGGCGCCGGATAGGACTGCAGCTCCTCGTTGAAGATGTAGTGCTGCACCGAGGTCCAGCCGGTGCCGCCATACTGCGTCGGCCAGTGGCTGGTGCCCCAGCCCTTCTTGTTGAGGATGCGCCACCACGTCACCATCTCGTCCTTCGAGAGGTGACGGCCCTCGACCAGCTTGCGCCGCGTATCCGGCGGCACGTTGTCGCGGAAGAATGAACGCACTTCCTCGCGAAACGCCTGCTCTTCCCTAGTGAATGCGAGATCCATCGGATCCTCCTGTGAGCTTCCTTCGTCGTCCCGGCGAAGGCCGGGACCCATAACCACCGGCCTTCGTTGTTCGGCGAAGGCCATTACCATTCTGCATTCCACACTCCTGCCGTGGAGTATGGGTCCCGGCTTTCGCCGGGACGACAGAAAACTACTGCAATACTTCGAACAGACCGGCTGCGCCCATGCCGCCGCCGACGCACATGGTGACGACCGCGTACTTGGCCTTGCGGCGGCGGCCTTCGATCAGGGCGTGGCCGGTGAGGCGCGCGCCCGACATGCCGTAGGGATGACCGACCGAAATCGCGCCGCCATCGACGTTGATCTTGTCAGGGTCGATGCCGAGCTTGTCGCGGCAATACAGCACCTGCACCGCGAAGGCTTCATTCAGCTCCCAGAGGTCGATGTCATCGACCTTGAGGCCATGACGCTTGAGCAGGCGAGGCACGGCGAAGACCGGACCGATGCCCATCTCGTCCGGCTCGCAGCCGGCGGAGACGAAGCCTCGGAAGATGCCAAGCGGACTAAGGCCGCGCTTCGCCGCTTCCTTGTCGCTCATGATCACCGAAGCGCTGGCGCCATCCGAAAGCTGGCTGGCATTGCCGGCGGTGATGGAGAAACCTTCGCCGCGCACGGGCTTGAGGCCGGCGAGGCCTTCGATCGTGGTCTCGGGGCGCGGACCTTCGTCCTGCGACAGCGTCACTTCCTTCATCGACACGGCGCCGGTCGCCTTGTCGGTGACCGCCATCTGCGTGGTGATCGGCGCGAGTTCGTCCTTGAACTTGCCGCCCTGCTGGGCTGCCGCGGTGCGGCGCTGGCTCTCCAGCGAATATTCGTCCTGCTTTTCGCGCGAGATGCCGTAGCGCTTCGCGACGACTTCTGCTGTGTCGATCATGGGCATGTAGACCTCGCCCTTGATCTTGAGCAGCGCCGGGTCCTGCGCGTGGAAGCCGTTCATCTTGTCGTTCTGTACCAGCGAGATCGACTCGCCGCCGCCACCGACCGCGACCTCGACGCCATCGAAGATCACCGAGCGTGCGGCCAGCGCAATCGCCTGCAATCCCGAAGCGCATTGCCGGTCGATCGTGGTGCCGGCAACGGTGACGGGGAGACCGGCGCGGAGCAGCGCCTTGCGCGCGATGTTGCCGCCGGTCGCGCCCTGCTGAAGGGCCGCGCCCATCACGACGTCCTCGATCTCCTTCGGATCGACCTTTGCGCGCGCAACGGCTTCACCGATGGCGTGGCCGAGCAGCGTCGCGCCCTCGGTGGCGTTGAGCATGCCGCGATAGGCCTTGCCGATCGGCGTGCGGGCGGTGGAAACGATGACGGCGTCGGTCAAGAGCGACCTCCTGATTGCTTGGATTGTGATGGTTTCTGCTGCTGGCGCAATTCGTGGCGCGACAGCTTTCCGACCGGCGTGCGCGGCAGATCCTCGACGAACTCGACTTCCGCCGGCAATTCATGCTTGCCGACCTTGCCGGTGAGCTGCGCACGCAGCTCGTCGAGCGAGAACGGCTTTGCGTCCGGCTTGAGCTTGATGAAGGCCTTTGCGGCCTCGCCGCGATACTGGTCGGGAATGCCGAGCACGATCACCTCGTGCACGCCGGGAACGGTGTAGATCGCCTGCTCGATCATCTGCGGATAGACGTTGAAGCCGCCGGAGATGATCATGTCCTTCTTGCGATCGACCAGGAAGAAATAGCCGTCGGCGTCGACGTAGCCGATGTCGCCGGTGAGGAAGCGGCCGTCGGAGAAATACTCCGCGTTTTCTGCCTGCTTGTTCCAGTAGCCCTTGGTGACGTTCGGGCCCTTGATGCGGATTTCGCCGACTTCTCCCGCCGGCAGCACTTTCCGTGAATCATCCAGCGAGACGACGTCGAGCTCGATGCCGGGCAGCATCAACCCGATCGAGCCGGGCTTGTCCGGACCGACAGGCGGATGGCCGGTGCCGGGCGAGCAGGTCTCGGTCATGCCCCAGCCGCTCTTGAGCTTCTTGCCGACCTTGCGCTCGAAGAAGCTCGCGACCTCGACCGGCAGCGGCGCGCCGCCGGAGCCGATGGCGTTGAGCGAGGAGAAGTCGCGCTTGTCGAGATTGGGCAGCGCCGCAATCGCGATCCACATCGTCGGCACGCCGGGGAAATAGGTCGCGCGCTTGACCTCGATGTCGCGCATCACGGCTTCGACGTCGAAACGCTGATGGATCGAGATCAGATTGCCGCGGCTGAGCGCGGACAGCAGCACCACCGTGAGTGCATAGATGTGAAACAGCGGCAGCACGCAGATCACGCGCTCGACGACGTCGCCGCGCGCCGCGCGGTTCGGCTTGCCCCAGACGTCGTAGATCGACACCGCCGAGGTGAGATTGCCGTGTGTCAGCATGGCGCCCTTGGGCAGGCCGGTGGTGCCGCCGGTATATTGCAGCAGCGCGACGTCATCGACGGCCACAGCGGGCCATTGTGCCGGCAGCGGCGCGCCCTCGACGAAGGTCTTGAAGGTGACGATGCGGGGATCATCGGGGATTGCCGCCTGCGGCGTGCCGACCTTGCCCCAGCTGTCGTCCTCGCAGACGACCAGGCGATCGATCAGGCCCCTTTCCAGAAATTTCAGCGCGGTCGGCAGCAAGGCCTGGAGGTTCGAGGTGACCAGCAGGCGCGAGCCGGAGTCGGAAACCTTGTGGGTCAGCGCGATCTCGCCGTCGAGCGGCGACAGATGCGCGACACGGGCACCCGCCTTCAGCGCGCCGAAGAAATTGACGGGATGATCGGGCGTATTGCCGAGGAACAGTGCGACGGAGCTGTTCTTGCCGCAGCCGGCGCGCAGGAACGCGGCCGCCGCACGCTCGGCCTGAGCGGCGAGCTCGGTATAGGTGATCGGACGGTCGCGAAATTCAAGCGCGGTGCGGGTGCCGTAGTTTGCTGCGGCCGTCGAGAGCAGGTCAGGCAGCGTGCCCTGGGCGATGGTGTCGTCCCAATGCACGCCCTCTGGGTAAAACTGTTCGCCGGGATGGGTCATCGCTTCGTTACTTTACACGTAAGGCGGGCGCGGACGGATGGGCTCCCCTCCCCCTTGCGGGGAGGGGTTGGGGAAGGGGGTGGCCACAAACGCTGACCTCGCCCGGGGCTACCCCCCTCCCTGCCCCTCCCCCGCAAGGGGGGAGGGAACGGAGAGAGCGTTGCCCTGGAAAGGCGTTCGTGATCACCGAGCCCAACTTGATCACGCCGCTTTCGACGCCGCGGCCAGCGAGGCGAACGTCTTGCCTTCGGCTGCGAGCTTCTTCAGCAGCGGCGCGGGCTCGAGGCTCGGGTCGTTGGTCTCCTTGGCGTAGAAGGCCAGGCGATCGGCGATGTGCTTGAGGCCGACGGTGTCGGCCCAGAACATCGGGCCGCCGCGATAGATCGGCCAGCCATAGCCGTAGAGCCAGACCACGTCGATGTCGGACGGACGTGCCGCGATGCCCTCTTCGAGGATCTTCGCGCCCTCGTTGATCATCGGGTACATCATGCGCTCGAGGATCTCGTCGTCGCTGACGATTCGCTTCTTGCGGCCGAGGCGCAGCAGCGTCTCGTCGATGAGCTTCTCGACCTCGGGATCGGGCATCGGCGCGCGCGAGCCCGCTTCATACTTGTAGTAGCCCTTGCCGGTCTTCTGGCCGAAGCGGCCGGCTTCGCAGAGCGCGTCCGCGATCTCCGACTTGATGCCGCGGTCCTTGCGCGAGCGCCAGCCGATGTCGAGGCCGGCGAGGTCGCCCATCGCGAACGGACCCATCGGCATGCCGAATTTTGTCACCACGGCGTCGACCTGCTGTGGCAAGGCACCTTCGAACAGCAGCTTTTCCGACTGCTTGCCGCGCTGGGCCAGCATGCGGTTGCCGACGAAGCCGTCGCAGACGCCGACCACGGCCGGCACCTTGGCGATCTTGCGGGCGATGCTCACCGCGGTCACCAGTGCATCCGGCGCGGTCTTGTCGGCGCGCACGATCTCGCACAGCTTCATCACATTCGCCGGCGAAAAGAAGTGCATGCCGAGCACGTCCTGCGGACGCTTGGTCGCCTTCGCGATCTCGTCGATGTTGAGGTACGAGGTGTTGGAAGCGAGCACGGCGCCTTGCTTGACGTACTGGTCGAGCTTGCCGAACACTTCCTTCTTCACCGCCATGGTCTCGAACACGGCTTCGATGACGAGGTCGGCATCGCCGACATTCTCGATACCGACGACGCCGTTGATCAGCGCCATGCGCTTGGCGGGCGCGTCAGCCGGGATGCCGCCGCGCGCGGCGGTCGCTTCCCAGTTCTTCTGCATGATGCCCATGCCGCGCTTGAGCTGCTCCTCGCCTGTCTCGATCAGGGTGACGGGGATGCCGGCATTGGCAAAGGACATGGCGATGCCGCCGCCCATGGTGCCGGCGCCCAAAATGGCGACACGGTTGACGGGACGCGACTTGGTGCCCTCAGGAACGCCTGCGATCTTGTTGGCCTCGCGCTCGGCGAAGAAGGCGTAACGTTGCGCCTTGGACTGGTCGCTGGCGACGAGCTTGAGGAAACCCTCGCGTTCCTTCTTAAGACCTTCGTCGAACGGCAGGTCGATCGCCGCGCCGACGGCGTCGGCCGCCGCGAACGGCGCCTCCAGGCCGCGCGCCTTCTTGGTCATGGCCGCAACGGCATTGGTGAAGATTGAGCGGTCAGCCTTGGCGGCCGCGATCTTGGAATCGTCATCGCGCAGGCGGCGCAGCGGGCGCTTCTCCGCCAGCAGCTTGCGCACGAAGGCTTCGCCACCGGAGGCCGGGCCTTCGACGATCTCCTCGATCAAACCATTCTTCAGCGCTTCAGCCGCACCGATGGGATCGCCGCCCACGATCATCTTGACCGCGAGTTCGGGACCAACTGCGCGCGGCAGGCGCTGGGTGCCGCCGGCGCCCGGCAGCAGGCCGAGCTTCACCTCGGGCAGGCCGAGCTTGGCCTCTTTCACGGCGACGCGGAAATGGCAGGCGAGCGCGACCTCGAGGCCGCCACCGAGCGCGGTGCCGTGGATCGCGGCGACGATCGGCTTCGGCGAATTCTCCATCTCGGCCAGCACCTCGTTGAGGCCCGGCGGCTTCGGCGGCTTGCCGAATTCGGTGATGTCGGCACCGGCAATGAAGGTGCGGCCGGCGCAGGTCAGCACGATGCCCTTGATGGCGGGATCGGCGACGGCGGCCTTGATGCACTCCAGGATACCACCACGGACTGCGGCACTCAGCGCATTGACCGGAGGGCTATTGACCGTGACGATCCCGACTTCGTCATGACGCTCAAGCTTGACCACTTCGCTCACGGTTTCCCTCCTTGGTGGGGATTTACTTTTGTTCGATTTCGCGGTGCGGAATTTAATTCCGCATCTTGACGGCAGGGTTATTTTGAAGCACGTGGCTTGTCAACGACTCCGCGCAAGAAGCAGATCAGGGATGAAGCGTACAGGAAAGAAGACTGCGACAGATCGGAATTTCGTCGTCGCGCTTTCCCGCGGGCTTGATGTATTGCGAGCATTCCAACCGAGCGACGGACTTCTTGGCAATCAGGAGATTGCCTCCCGCACCAATCTGCCGAAGCCGACCGTTTCACGGTTGACCTATACGCTGACGAAGCTCGGCTATCTGACACCGGTTCCCCGTTTCGAGAAATATCAGCTCGCCCCCGCCGCAATGGCGCTGGGCTATGCGGCACTCGCCAATCTCGGCGTTCGGCATTTGTCCGAGCCGTTCCGCGAGGAAATGATGCGCGCCACCGGCGGCGCCGTCGCGATCGGCGGCCGCGACCGTCACAGCATGATCTATTTCGGGCAGAGCCGCGGCAGCGAAACCGTCGGCGTTCAACTCGACGTCGGCTCCCGCGTGCCGATTGCAACCACCGCGATGGGTCGCGCCTATTTCTGGGCGCTCGGCGAGGAGGAGCGCGCGGAACTGTCGCGCGTGCTGCGCGAACATTACGGCAGCCGCTGGCCGAAGATGCGCGACGGGCTGGAGCGTTCCGGCGAGACGGTCGCCAGGCACGGCTTCGCGACCTCGGTCGGCGACTGGCACGACGACATCGGCGCCGCCGGCGTTGCGCTCAAGCTCAACGACGGAACCGGACCTTACGCATTCAATTGCGGTGCACCCGCATTCCGCTTTACGGAAGAACGATTGATCAACGACATTGGACCGCGTCTGCTGGCGATGGTAAGGAACATCGAAGCGGCACTTGGGGGTCTGATGTCGCTATCCAAAAAAGACGACAGCAAAAAGCTGAAATCAGGAGGGAAAGTTGCGCGCGTGGCCGAGGGGATCAGATAGCCATTGTCAAATCATGGAGCGGTTCGCATCGCCCCTTCGCCCACTGAATAGTGTGGGCGAGACGAGATGACGCAGGCACAGCTCGCGCAGGGGACGTCGCCCCTGCTCGCGGTTCGCGACGTCAGCGTCGTGTTCGGCGGCATCGTCGCGCTCAACGGCGTGTCCTTTGACATGCATAAGGGCCAGATCCTCGGATTGATCGGCCCCAACGGCGCCGGCAAGACCACGCTCTTCAATTGCCTCTCCCGCCTCTACCAGCCGTCATCCGGCGACATCCTGATGGAGGGCGCGAGCATCCTGACGCGGCCGCCGCACCGGATCGCCGAGATCGGCATCGGCCGCACTTTCCAGAACGTCGCGCTGTTTCCGAACCTCTCGGTGATGGACAATGTCCGCGTCGGCACCCACGCCCGCACCTCGAGCGACATCATCAGCGACTCGCTGCGCCTCGCCTGGATTCGCCGCGGCGAGAGCAGCGTGAACAAGAAGGTGCACGAGATCCTGGCCTATCTCGATCTCGAGGACGTTGCCCACACCACCGTCGCCGGCCTGCCGTTCGGCACACAGAAGCGCGTCGAGCTGGCGCGCGCGCTGGCGGCGGACCCGAAGATCCTGTTGCTCGACGAACCGGCCGGCGGCCTCAACCATGAGGAGGTCTACGTCCTCGGCGACCTGATCCGCAAAATCCGCGACGAACGCCACATGACCGTGCTGCTGGTCGAGCACCACATGGGTCTCGTGATGTCGATTGCCGATCACGTCGTCGCGCTGAATTTCGGCAAGAAGCTCGCAGAAGGCACGCCGGCCCAGGTGCAGGCGGACCCCGACGTCATCAAAGCCTATCTCGGGAGCAAGGACCAATGACGACGCTGCTCAACGTCAAGGACCTGCGCGCCTATTACGGGCAGGTCCAGGCGCTCCACGGCCTCTCCTTTTCGCTCAGCGAGGGCTCGCTGACGACGCTGCTGGGCGCCAACGGTGCCGGCAAGACCACGACGCTCCGCGCGATCTGCAACATGGTGCGCTCCACCGGCGGGATCGAGTTCGATGGCAAGCCGCTGAACAACCGTTCCACCGAGAGCATCGTTCGGTTCGGCATCGCCCATGTGCCGCAGGGCCGCGGCACCTTCACCACCATGACGGTGGAGGAAAACCTCCAGCTCGGCGCCATCACCCGCAAGGACAATGCCGGCATCGTCGCTGACATCGAGCGCATGTATGCGCATTTCCCGGTGCTGAAGCAGCGCCACACCCAGCAGGCCGGCACGCTCTCCGGCGGCGAGCAGCAGATGCTTGCGGTCGCGCGCGCGCTGATGCTGCGGCCGCGGCTGATGCTGCTCGACGAGCCGTCGTTCGGCCTGGCGCCGCTGGTGGTGCGCGACCTGTTCGGCATCCTCGGCAAGATCAATCGCGAGGACAAGGTGTCGATCCTGGTGGTCGAGCAGAACGCCCAGCTCGCGCTCGAACTCGCCGACCAGGCCTATGTGATCGAGACCGGCCGTATCGTGATGTCGGGCAATGCCAAGGACATCGCGAACAACGAAGAAATCCGCAAATCCTATCTGGGTTACTGAGGAGCCGGCACGATGGAGCTTTTTACCAACCAGGTGCTGGCCGGCATTGCCACTGGCGCCATCTACGCCTGCATGGCGCTCGCCGTCGTCATGATCTACCAGGCGATCGACCATCTCAACTTCGCGCAAGGCGAGATGGCGATGTTCTCGACCTTCATCTCCTGGCAGCTGATGCAGTGGGGCATGCCCTATTGGGGTGCCTTCGTGATCACGCTGATCATGTCCTTCATCGGCGGCATCGCCATCGAGCGCATCCTGTTCAAGCCGCTCGCAAAGGCGCCGGTGCTGACCAATGTCGCCGGCTTCATCGCGCTGTTTGCGATCATCAACTCCTCGGCGGGCCTGATCTGGGACTTCACCATCAAGCAATATCCGACCCCGTTCGGCTCCTCGCCGTTCCTGGGCAGCCAGCTGATCTCGACCCACCAGGCCGGCATGATCGGCGTCACCGTGCTGCTGCTGCTCGGCCTCTATTTCTTCTTCCAGTACACCCGCATCGGCCTCGCGATGCGGGCGGCCGCCTCGGTGCCTGAATCGGCACGCCTCGTCGGCATCAACACGAGCTGGATGATTGCGCTGGGCTGGGGCATGGCCTCGGCGATCGGCTCGATCGCCGGCATGCTGATCGCGCCGGTCGTATTCCTCGAGCCCAACATGATGGGCGGCGTGCTGATCTACGGCTTCGCCGCAGCCGTGCTCGGCGGACTGACGAGCCCGTTCGGCGCCGTGGTCGGCGGCTTCCTGGTCGGCATCTTCGAGAACCTCGCCGGCACCTACATTCCCGGCGTCGGCAACGAGCTGAAACTCCCGATCGCGCTCGCGCTGATCATCTCCGTCCTGGTCGTCAAACCCGCTGGTCTGTTCGGCCGGCACATCGTCAAGCGAGTTTGATCATGAGCGCAGCAGAAGAAGTCGTCGCCGAAGGCAACGAGGCGGTCGAGGCCGTTCCGAAGCGGGCCATGACGCTGGGCACAGGCACCTCGCTGGTGGTGCTGCTGCTTCTCGTCGTCGTTCCCCTGTTCGCGAAAAACTTCGTGATCTTCCAGCTGACCCAGCTCTTGTATCTGGGTCTGGCGGTGCTGGCGCTGAACATCCTGACCGGCGGAAGCGGCCAGTTCTCGCTCGGCCAGAGCGCGTTCTACGCCATCGGCGCCTACATCACCGCGGTGATGATGGAGGTGTTCAACATCCCGTACTTCCTCTGCCTGCCGGTCGCAGGCGTGGTGTGTTTCGGCGCGGGTTTCCTGTTCGGCCAGCCGGCGCTGCGGCTCTCCGGCGTGTACCTGGCGCTTGCGACCTTCGCGCTCGCCACCGCGATGCCGCAGCTCCTCAAGCTGAACTTCCTCGAGAAGTGGACCGGCGGCGTACAGGGTCTCGTCGTCACCAAGCCCGATGCGCCGTTCAGCCTGCCGATGTCGCAGGACATGTGGCTGTATTACTTCACGCTCGTCGTCGTGCTCGTGATCTATATCTGTTCGGTGAACCTGCTGCGCTCCCGCTCGGGCCGCGCGTTCATGGCGATCCGCGACAACGAGATCGCGGCCTCCGCCATGGGCATCAACGTCGCGCTGTACAAGACGCTGGCCTTCGGCGTCTCCGCGGCCATCACCGGCGTCGCCGGCGGCCTGAGTGCGATCGCCGTGCAGTTCGTCGCGCCCGACAGCTTCACCATCACGCTCGCGATCCAGCTGTTCCTCGGCATGGTCGTCGGCGGCGTCGGCTGGCTGCCCGGCTCGATCGTCGGCGCCGCCTTCATCATCTTCGTGCCGAACATTGCGGAGGGCATCTCCAAGGGCCTCTCCGGCGCCGTGTTCGGCGTGCTCCTGTTCCTCGTCATCTACCTCGTGCCGCACGGCGCCAGGCAAGTCGCGATCCTGGGCCAGCAACTCGCTGGCCGGCTCAGGAAAAACTGATCCATCGTCAAGACTGTTGTTTTAACCAAGGAGACCCAATTGCTTTTCGGAAGAACACTGCGAACCGCTGCACTCGCAACGGCGGTCGCCACACTCGCCTCCAGCGCCGCCCTTGCCCAGAAGAAGTACGACACCGGTGCGACCGATACCGAGATCAAGATCGGCAATACCATGCCGTACAGCGGTCCGGCCTCGGCCTACGGCGTCATCGGCAAGACCGAAGAAGCCTATTTCAAGATGATCAACGACAAGGGCGGCATCAACGGCCGCAAGATCGTCTACGTCACCTATGACGACGGCTACTCGCCGCCGAAGGCCGTGGAGCAGGTGCGCAAGCTGGTCGAAAGCGACGAGGTGCTCGCCGTGTTCAACCCGCTCGGCACGCCCTCGAACACCGCGATCCAGAAATACCTCAACGCCAAGAAGATCCCGCAGCTGTTCGTCGCGACCGGCGCCACCAAGTGGAACGATCCGAAGAACTTCCCCTGGACCATGGGCTGGCAGCCCTCCTACCAGGCCGAAGCGCATATCTACGCGCAATGGCTGATGAAGGAGAAGCCCGACGCCAAGGTCGCGATCCTCTATCAGAACGACGATTTCGGCAAAGACTACCTCAAGGGCACCAAGGACGGTTTTGGCGCCAAGGCCTCGTCCGCGATCATCATGGAAGAGAGCTACGAGGTCTCCGAGCCGTCGATCGACGGTCACATCGTCAAGATCAAGGCCGCCAATCCCGACGTGCTCCTGATCTACACGACGCCGAAGTTCGGCGCGCAGACCATCAAGAAGACCGCCGAGCTCGGCTGGAAGCCGCTGCAGATCATCACCAACGTGTCGGCCTCGGTCGGCAGCGTGATGAAGCCGGCCGGCTTCGAGGCCGCCCAGGAGGTGCTGTCGGCAGCCTATGCCAAGGACGGCGCCGATCCGCGCTGGAACGACGATGCCGGCATGAAGAAGTGGGTCGAGTTCCTCGACAAGTACATGCCCGGCGCCGACAAGACCGACTCCAGCGTCGTCTACGGCTATGGTGCCGCGCAGACGCTGGTCAAGGCGCTGGAACAGTGCGGCGACGATCTCACCCGCGCCAATTTGATGAAGCAGGCCGCGAGCCTGAAGGACTTCACGCCGGACACCCTGCTGCCCGGCGTCAAGATCAACACCGGACCGAACGACTTCGCCCCGATCAGCCAGTTGCAGATGCAGCGCTTCAAGGGCGAGAAGTGGGAGCCGTTCGGCGACATCCTGAGCGGCGACGTGGCGCCGGAATAAATCCGACGTCGCAATAGTCCAGGCCGACATGGCCCCCGCGAGCGATCGCGGGGGCTTTTTGTTGACGTCGTGCATCAATCTTGTTCAATGCGACGCCGATCCAGTTGGGGTAGGAGAGCAATGACTGTCGTTCGATTTCAGGTTGCGGTGATCTCGGCCGCATTCGCGTTGTGCATTGCAACAGGCAATCCCGCCCTCGCGCAAAAGACCTACGACAGCGGCGCCTCCGATACCGAGATCAAGATCGGGAACATCATGCCCTATAGCGGGCCGGCTTCAGCCTATGCCGCGATCGGCAAGGCCGAGGAAGCCTATTTCAACAAGGTCAATGCCGAAGGCGGCGTCAACGGCCGCAAGATCAAATTCATCTCGTATGACGATGGCTATTCGCCGCCGAAGACGGCGGAGCAGGCCCGCAAGCTGGTCGAGAGCGACAACGTGCTGCTGATCTTCGGCTCGCTCGGCACCTCCACCAACGGTGCCATTCGCAAATACATGAACGAGAAGAGGGTGCCGCAATTGTTCGTGGCGAGCGGCGCCTCGAAGTGGAACGATCCGAAGCAATATCCGTGGACCATGGGCTGGCAGCCGAGCTACGCCAGCGAGGCCAAGATCTATGCCAAGTACATCATGAAGGAAAAGCCGGACGGCAAGATCGGCGTGCTCTTCCAGAATGACGATTTCGGCAAGGATTATCTGAAGGGGCTGAAAGACGGGCTCGGCGCCAAGGCCTCCATGATCGTGCTGGAAGAGCCCTACGACACTTCGGAGCCTGCAATCGACGAGCACGTCGTCAAGCTGAAGGCCGCGGGCGCCGATGTCTTCGTCAGCATCACCACGCCGAAATTCGCGGCGCAGGCGATCAAGAAGGCGGCCGAGATCAACTGGCACCCGGTCCACATCATCTCCAACGTCTCGGCGTCGGTCGGCGGCGTGATCGAGCCCGCGGGCCTCGAGATATCGCAAGGCATCTTGTCGGCGAGCTACACCAAGGACGGCTCCGATCCGCAATGGAATGCCGACGACGGCATGAAGAATTTCTACGACTTCGTCGCGAAGTACGATCCAAAGGCCAACAAGCTCGATGCCGGCGTGGTGTTCGGCTACGCGGCGGCACAGACCATGGTGAAGGTGCTGCAGATGTGCGGCGACAACCTCACCCGCGACAACGTCATGAAGCAGGCGGCATCCCTGAAGGATTTCGCACCGGACACCCTGCTGCCCGGAATCAAGATCAACACGTCGCCCGACAATTTCGCGCCGATCGAGCAACTCCAGATGATGCGGTTCAAGGGCAAGGCCTGGGAATTGTTCGGCGGGATCATCTCGAGCGATCCCGGCCACTAGCATCCTGCCCCTCGCAATCACAAATCGACGCGCGTAACGGCCTCAACTTCACTAACTCTCTCCCGGGGCCGCACCAATGTTTCGGTGCGGCAGGAAATCCGGCGTCGCCTGAAAGACTTGCTGCAAAGCAAGACGCGAGCGCGCCGCGGCTTCGTTGCCGTCGCCACGGTTCGACACGCCTGACACGAATGTTCCGGCGTCTTCGACATCGCTCGCGACCATGCGACTAAAGATAATTCCTCGGCGCTGACTTCTCACGAGTCCGTTCCTTGCTGGCGATGTGGGAAGGGCATTGAATGCTGCCGGAGCCAACAAGAGCTCCCGATCAGCAAACAGCGACACATTCAACGGATCCAAGGAGATCAGCACATGGATTCCATCCGCATGCGGAGGGGAGCCTTTTCGGCTGCCCTGGTACTCGCCGTCACGCTGTCTACGGCGGCCCTTGCCCAGAAGAAATACGACAGTGGCGCGACCGATACCGAGATCAAGGTCGGCAACATCATGCCCTATAGCGGCCCTGCGTCCTCTTACAGCGTGATCGGCAAGACCGAGGCTGCCTACTTCAACAAGATCAACGCTGAAGGCGGCATCAACGGCCGCAAGATCAACTTCATCTCCTACGACGACGGCTACTCGCCGCCGAAGACGGTCGAGCAGGCGCGCAAGCTGGTCGAGAGCGACGAGGTGCTGCTGATCTTCAATTCGCTCGGCACGCCGCCGAACTCGGCGATCCACAAATACATGAACTCGAAGAAGGTGCCGCAACTCTTCGTCGCCACCGGTGCCACCAAGTGGAACGACCCGAAGGAATTTCAATGGACCATGGGCTGGCAGCCCAATTACCAGAGCGAAACGCAGATTTACGCGAAGTACATCCTGAAGAATTATCCGAATGCCAAGATCGGCGTACTCTACCAGAACGACGATTACGGCAAGGACTATCTGAAGGGCTTGAAGGACGGGCTCGGCTCGAAGGTCTCCATGATCGTAGACGAAGAGAGCTACGAGACGACCGAACCGACCATCGACTCGCACATCGTCAACCTGAAAGCAGCTGGCGCCGACGTGTTCGTCGATATCTCGATTCCGAAGTTCGCCGCGCAGGCGATCAGGAAGAGCGCCGAGATCGGCTGGAAGCCGGTCCACTTCCTCAACAGCGTCAGTTCGTCGGTCAGTGCCACGATCAAGCCTGCGGGCTTCGACAACGCGCAAGGGATCATCTCGGCGGCCTATCTGAAGGACCCGACCGATCCACAATGGAAGGATGATGCCGAGATCAAGGCCTGGAATGCGTTCCTCGACAAGTACTATCCGGAAGCCAACCGGGCCGATGCCTTCGTGATCTATGGCTATGCCGCCGCGCAGACCATGGTTCACGTGCTCAAGGAGTGCGGCGACGACCTGACGCGTGCGAATATCATGAAGCAGGCGGCAAGCATGCACGACTACACGGTAGCCGGCCTGCTGCCTGGGGTGAAGATCAATACCAGCCCGACGGATTTCGCCCCGATTTCGCAGTTGCAACTGGAGCGGCTCAAGGGCGATAGCTGGGAGCGCTTCGGCGACGTGATCAGCGGCGACGTGAATGGTTAACGGGCGCCTGGGCCGCGAGCCGGGGCAAAGGCCGCGGCGGAAGCACCGATGGCGGGCTTTTAGCTACTAAAGGAGCAGCCCCTGCGACTTGGTCGCAGGGGCTTTTTCTTGAAGCCATCGGCCAAATCGTATTGAATTGCGACCGCGCGGCCCAAAAACAATCAAGCCAAGAAAAGGAGCGCACACACACCAAGAAAAATAGGGAGATTGGAATGCCCGCTGTCACCGGCAAGCTTGCGGCCGCGTCATTGGCGCTCGCGCTCATTGCGGCCACGACCTCCATCGCGTCCGCCCAGAAGAAATACGATACCGGCGCGACCGATACCGAAATCAAGATCGGCAACATCATGCCCTACAGCGGACCGGCCTCCGCCTACGGCATCATCGGGCGGACCGAAGCCGCCTATTTCAAGAAGATCAACGACGAAGGCGGCATCAACGGCCGCAAGATCAACTACATCAGCTATGACGACGCCTATTCGCCGCCGAAGACCGTCGAGCAGGCACGCAAGCTGGTCGAGAGCGACGAAGTGCTGTTCATCTTCAACTCGCTCGGCACACCGCCGAACTCGGCGATCCACAAATACATGAACACCAAGAAGGTGCCGCAGCTGTTCGTCGCCACCGGCGCCACCAAGTGGAACGATCCGCAGAACTTCCCCTGGACCATGGGCTGGCAGCCCAACTATCAGAGCGAGACGCAGATCTACGCAAAGTGGCTGCTCAAGAACAAGCCGGACGCCAAGATCGCCGTGCTCTACCAGAACGACGATTACGGCAAGGACTATCTGAAGGGCCTCAAGGACGGCCTCGGCTCCAAGGCGTCCTCGATGATCGTTGCGGAGGAAAGCTACGAGACCTCCGAGCCGACGATCGACAACCACATCGTCAAGCTGAAGTCGACCGGCGCAGATGTGTTCATGAACATCTCGACGCCGAAGTTCGCAGCTCAGGCGATCAAGAAGAATGCCGAGATCGGCTGGAAGCCGCTGCACTTCCTCAACAACGTCTCGGCCTCCGTCGGCAGCGTGATGAAGCCCGCCGGCTACGAGAACGGCCAGGACATCATCTCGGCCGACTATCTCAAGGACGTATCCGATCCGGAATGGAAGAACGACGCCGGCATGAAGGAATTCATGACCTTCATGGACAAGTACTTCCCCGAGGGCGACAAGCTCGACAAGGGCACCATCGTCGGCTTTGCCGTGGCGCAGACGCTGGTGGCGGTGCTGAAGCAGTGCGGCGATGATCTCACACGTGCAAACATCATGAAGCAGGCGGCGAGCCTGAAGAACTTCCGCACCGAGGCGCTGCTGCCGGGCATCCAGATCAACACCGGCCCGAACGACTTTGCGCCGATCAGCCAGCTCCGGCTCGAGAAGTTCAAGGGCGAGCGCTGGGAACTGTTCGGCGACGTCATCAGCGCCGACGCCGGCGGCTAGTCCCATCTGAAAATGCAGCGATAACAGCCCCCTGCGATCATCACGCAGGGGGCTTTCGTTTCCGCCTGATACTATCACGCGATTGCACAATCGAATGATGGTAAAGCCTGCTTACCCTTTTGCGCCCGATGCGCTAGGCAAGGGAATGGCGACGTCCTCGCCACAGCTCTAGTCTGCTCACGAGTTTGCTGAAGGCCATCGTCATGACCGATCGACGCCCCCTGCTCCGCGCGCTCTACGACGCCGCCGTTGCCGCCGCTCATCCCAGCACGATTTTGGCGCCTCACTTGCGCCCCGCGCCCAAGGGCCGCGTGATCTGCCTGGCCGCCGGCAAGGGCGCCGCAGCGATGGCCGCGGCAGCCGAGCGGCACTATCTCGACACGCTCAAGCTCGCGCCGGAGCGGCTTCTCGGCATCGCCACCACGCGTCATGGCTATGGCGTGCCGACGCGCCGCATTCGCGTCGTCGAGGCCGGCCATCCCGTGCCTGACGAGGCCGGCCTGAAGGGCGCCGCCGACACGCTTGCGCTCGCGGGCGAGGCCGGCCCTGACGATCTGCTGCTGGTGCTGCTCACCGGCGGCGGCTCGGCAAACTGGATCGCACCGGTGGACGGAATCAGCTTTGCCCAGAAGCAGGCGGTCAACAAGGCGCTGCTGCGCTCTGGCGCACCGATCGGCGAGATGAACGTCGTCAGAAAACATCTCTCGCGCATCAAGGGCGGGCGTCTCGCGCGCGCCGGCCGCAACGCCGCCGAGATCGTGACGCTCGCGATCTCCGACGTGCCGCATGACGATCCCTCCGCGATCGCCTCGGGACCCACCGTGCCCGATCCGACCACGCTCGCCGATGCACGCGCGATCGTCGCCAAGTACAAGCTCGCGATCGACGATGCCGTGCGCCGCGCGCTCGACGATCCCGCCAATGAAAGCTGCAAGCCCGGCGATGCCGCCTTTGCGCGCGCGCATTTCGAATTGATCGCGCGTCCCAGGCAATCGCTCGACGCCGCGGTGAAGCGCGCAAAGGACGCCGGCTACGAGACCATCGATCTCGGCGCCGATCTCGAGGGCGAGGCCCGCGAGGTCGCCGCCGATCACGCCAGGCTCGCGCTCCAGGCCAGAGCGCAGGGCAAGCGCGTCGCGATCCTCTCCGGCGGCGAGCTCACGGTGACCGTGCGCGGCCAAGGGCGCGGCGGCCCCAACCAGGAATACGCGCTCGCGCTGGCGTCCCTGCTGAAGGACACGCCCGACATTTCGGCACTCGCCGGCGACACCGACGGCGCCGACGGCGGCGCCGGTCACCCCACAGACCCCGCCGGCGCGATGATCGATGCGGCGACCTTCGCCAAGATGACGTCGCAGGGACTTACGCCGCAGGCCTATCTGGACAACAACGACGCAACGACGTTCTTCGAGGCGACGGGGGATCTGCTCCAGCCCGGCCCGACGCTGACCAATGTGAATGACATCAGGGTGATTTTGGTGGATTGAGGTCCGCCGGTGTCTCTATCGCCCTCAAAACTCGTTGGCGATCTTCGAGAGCATCTCGATCAGGGCTTCGCGGTTGGCTTGCCCGAGCAGCTCGTTGAGCCGCGATTCGTGCTTTGTGGCGACGAGTTTCTTCGCGCGCGTCAGCACGGTCTTGCCCTTGTCGGTCAGAACCAGGATGTGCGAGCGGCGATCGTTGGTGGAACGGATCCGGGCGCAGAGGTCGCGGCTCTCGAGATTGTCGAGCATGGCGACGAAATTCGGCCTGAGGATACCGAGGGTGGAGGCGATCTCGGTCTGGTTACGACCCGGGTTCTTCTCGACCAGCAGCAGCACCGAGAACTGCGCCGGCGTGAGCTGGAGCGAGGCCATGCAGCGCAGAAAGTTCTCGAACACCTTGAGCTGCGCACGCTTCAGCACGTAGCCGAGCTGCTCCGAGAGCTCGCCGAGCTGGAGGGCTTCGGCCAGCCCCTCGGGCGCATCCTTGCGGCCCTTGGTCGCCTCGGAAGGCTTTTCAGCGGTTTTGGAAACGGTCATCGCCTCGTGCTCGCAATCCCGCTAAATTCGGGACGGGTCGTTCGCCCGCCCTTGATGTTATATTTGATAATTGTTATGGACCATATCAAATATCGTCAGCGCATTTCAATGGCTGTGAGGGGACCATCCACCGCAATCGCGGAGACCGGTCCCTCATCTTAAGGGGGAGCGTCCGGTCTTGAACACCACCATCATGCTGTTCCTGCTACAGGACGGCATCACCAATGGCGCGATCTATGCGCTGCTCGGATTGGCACTGGTGCTGGTGTTTGCCGTCACCCGCGTCATCCTCATCCCCCAGGGCGAATTCGTCACCTATGGCGCGCTGACCTACGCATCGCTGGCCTCGGGGCAGATGCCGGGCACCGCCCAGCTGGCGCTGGCTATGGGCATCGCCGCCTGCGCCTTCGACCTGTTCGTGGCGCGCAAGACGCTGCACGCCCGGCTGATCCTGCGCAGCGTCCTCGCCAACATCGTGCTGCCCGCCATCGTGCTGGTGCTGACGATCTACTTTGCGGCCCAAAAACCGCCGGTCGCGGTCTGCATCGCGCTGTCGCTGGTGATCGTCGCGATGATCGGCCTCTATCTTTACCGCATCGCGTTCCAGCCGCTGGCGCACACCTCGGTGCTGGTGCTGCTGATCGCCTCGGTCGGCGTGCACCTGGCGCTTCAGGGGCTGGGCCTCTTGTTTTTCGGCGCCGAGGGCCAGCGCGGACCGGCGGTGCTCTCCGGTGCCTTCACGGCGGGCTCGCTGCGCTTCACCGGCCAGAGCCTCACCGTCTACGGCATCACCATCGCCTTCATCGTCGGCCTCTGGCTGTTCTTCGGCCTGACGCTGTACGGCAAGGCGCTGCGTGCCACCGCCGTCAACCGGCTGGGCGCGCGGCTCGCCGGCATCCGCACCACGCTGTCAGGCCAGATCGCTTTCCTGCTCGCCTCCGTCATCGGCGCGCTGTCTGGCATCATGATCGTGCCGATCACGACGCTCTACTATGACTCGGGCTTCCTGATCGGCCTGAAGGGCTTTGTCGCGGCGATCATCGGCGGCCTCGTCAGCTATCCCCTCACCGCCGTCGCCGCCCTGTTCGTCGGCATCGTCGAGGCGTTCTCGTCCTTCTATGCCTCCAACTACAAGGAGGTGATCGTGTTCATGCTCCTGATCCCCGTGCTGCTGCTGCGCTCGCTCGCCGCGCCCGCGGTCGAAGAAGAGAAGGACTGAGGCCACGATGCAGAGCCGGCTTCCCATCCTCGTCTTCGCAGCTCTCATGGCGGCGATCCCGTTCATCCCGGGCATGCCGCCGTTCTGGATCGTGCTGCTCGACAATATCGGTCTCGCCGCACTGGTCGCGATGGGCCTTGTGCTGCTGACCGGCGTCGGCGGCCTCACCTCGTTCGGACAAGCCGCCTTCGTCGGCTTCGGCGCCTACACCACGGCGGTGCTGACGACGTCCTATGGCCTGTCGCCGTGGCTGACGCTGCCGCTGTCGCTGGTGGTCAGCGGCCTGTTCGCGGTGCTGCTCGGCCTGATCACGGTCCGGCTCTCCGGCCACTACCTGCCTCTTGGCACGCTCGCCTGGGGGCTCGGCCTGTTCTATCTCTTCAGCAAGCTGGCATTCCTCGGCCGCAACGACGGCATCTCGGCAATTCCACCGCTGTCGATCGGCACGCTCAGGATGCTCTCGCCCGGCTCGATCTACTATGCGATCTGGGTCGCCGTCCTGATCTCGGCCCTGCTCACCATGAACCTGCTGGACTCCCGCACCGGCCGCGCCATCCGCGCGCTCAGGCGCGGCCATGTCGCAGCCGAGGCGTTCGGCGTGCACACGCCGCGCGCCAAGCTTCTGGTCTTCATCCATGCCGCCGTGCTCGCCGGCCTCTCCGGCTGGCTCTATGCCCATCTCCAGCGCGCCGTGACGCCGACGCCGTTCGGCGCCCACGCCGGCATCGAGTATCTCTTCATCGCGGTGGTCGGCGGCGCCGGCTATGTCTGGGGCGGCGTGCTGGGCGCGGCGATCGTCGTGATCCTGAAGGAGGTGCTGCAAAGCTACCTGCCGCTGATCCTGCCCGGCTCCGGCCAGGTCGAGACCATCGTGTTCGGCATCATGCTGGTGGCGCTGCTTCAGCTCGCCCCTGGCGGCGTCTGGCCCTGGCTGATGTCGCTGCTGCCCGAGCGCAGCGACGGCGAGAAGCCCGACACCTCGCTGCAACTGGAGCAGCGTCCGCGGTCGCCCGGCCAATCCAACATCCTTCTTCAGGTCGAGAAGGCGCGCAAGCAATTCGGCGGCGTGGTCGCGGTCAACAACGTCTCCTTCGACGTCCAGGCCCGCGAGATCGTCGCGCTGATCGGGCCTAACGGCGCCGGCAAGAGCACCACCTTCAACCTTATCACTGGCGTGCTGTCGGCGACCTCGGGCTCGATCTCGGTGCTCGGCAACAAGGTCGACGGCGCACCGCCGCAGGAGATTGTCAAGCTCGGCATCAGCAGGACCTTCCAGCACGTCAAGCTCGTCCCCGACATGACCGTGCTGGAAAACGTCGCGATCGGCGCACACCTGCGCGGCCAATCCGGGCCGCTCGCCTCGATGCTGCGGCTCGACCGCGCCGACGAGGCAAGACTGCTTGCGGAGGCCGCCCGGCAGATCGAGCGCGTCGGCCTCTCTGACCAGATGCATCAGCTCGCAGGATCGCTGTCGCTCGGCCAGCAGCGCATCGTCGAGATCGCGCGTGCACTGTGCGTCGATCCGATGCTGCTGCTGCTCGACGAGCCCGCCGCGGGCCTGCGCCACATGGAGAAGCAGCAGCTTGCCAAACTGCTGCGCGACCTGCGCGACGGCGGCATGTCCGTTCTTTTGGTCGAGCACGACATGGGCTTCGTGATGAACCTCGCCGACCGCATCGTGGTGCTCGATTTCGGCACCAAGATCGCGGAAGGATCGCCCGCCACGATCAAGACCAATCCCGAAGTGATCAAGGCCTATCTCGGAGTGGCGGCATGAGCGCGCTGTTGTCCGTCACCGACGCGCATGTCGCCTACGGCAAGGTGGAGGCCGTGCGCTCGGTGGCGCTCGAGGTCGGCGAGAACGAGATCGTCACCATCGTCGGCGCCAACGGCGCCGGCAAGACCACGCTGCTCTCGGCTATCATGGGCATTCTGCCGTTGAAGGGCCGCGTGACCTTTGCCGGTCAGGATCTTGCCCGGCTCGACATCGAGGATCGCGTCGCGATGGGGCTCGGCCTCGTGCCGGAGCATCGCGAATTGTTCGTCACGATGAACGTCGAGGACAATCTCGAGCTGGGCGCTTTCCGCATCGAGCGGAGCAAGGCGAAAGCCTCGATCGAGCGCATCTACACGCTGTTTCCGCGCCTCAAGGAGCGTCGCAAGCAGCTCGCCGGCACCTTGTCCGGCGGCGAGCAGCAGATGCTGGCGATGGGGCGCGCGCTGATGGGCGAGCCGAAACTCCTGATGCTGGACGAGCCGAGCCTCGGCCTTGCGCCGATCATCGTCGCCGACATCTTCCGCATCGTCACGGAGCTGCGCGCCAGCGGGGTGTCCGTGCTGCTGGTCGAGCAGAACGCGCAGGCTGCGCTGAAGATCGCGGACCATGCCTATGTGATGGAGCTCGGCGAATTCGTGCTCAGCGGCAAGGCCAGCGACATCGCGGCGAACGAGCGGGTGGCGGCGAGCTATCTCGGCTTCCAGCACGAAGGCGCGAGCGTGATCTAGGCTCCTTGTTTGAGCATGATCTTTTCGGAGAACCGCTTCGCACTTTGCGCCAACGCGGCCCTCCGGGTCCGGATCATGCTCTAGCGGCTCGCGGTCCGCGCAAAGCCCCAAGCGGCAATCGCGGCCATCAGCAGCGAGATCAGCACATTGTAGCCGGCGAGCGAGAGGCCGAGGAAGCGCCACTGCACCTCGTCGCAGCGTACCACCTTGACGGTATCGAGCCGCGACAGCAGATCGCCGGCGTTGCCGAGATTGACGACTGGACCGGAGCAGTCGGTCGGTCCCTTCCAGAACCCCCATTCGACGCCGGAATGGTAGGTGCCGAGCCCGGCATTGGCGAGCGCCGCCAGCGCGAGGATCGCCAGACCGGCCAGCAGCAGCGGCCGTGGCGCGCCGCCTCGCGCCGCAAGCACCATGAGCACACCGAGCGGGACCGCGAGGTAATAGGCGTAGCGCTGCTCCAGGCAGAGCGGACAGGGCACGATCCCCAAGACGAGCTGGAAGAACCAGGCGCCCGCAATCGTCGCCGCCGCAATCAGGGTGACGGCCAGCGCAGCCGTCAGGGCGGGGTTGCCGGCAGTCGGTCCGAAAGCGGGCATTGCGGCACTCTGGGTCGTCACGGCGGCCTCTTCATATCGGTGCGTGGCTTTAAGCCTCTAACCCCGCCCCAAGCGCCTGTCGAGAACGTCGGGGATCACTTTGGCGCGGGTTGACCCCGCTTTTTCCATGGCTATAGTCCGCCGGCTTCGCGAGGCTCCTTCCAGGGACCGACCGAGGGCCCCTGTGGCGGAACTGGTAGACGCGCTCGACTCAAAATCGAGTTCCGCAAGGAGTGCTGGTTCGATTCCGGCCAGGGGCACCACGCTTCGCCCGTTGGGCTTCGCGTGGCGCGGCCGTGCCAAGCCCAACGGGCAAAGCGTGTCCGGCGAAGCCTCTTGGCGAAGACGCGGGTTCAGCATAGCTGCCTCTCTCTCCTTTCCCTCCCAATCGTCGCGTCCTCACTGTATAAGTCCGTAGCTTCTTCTCTCACTCGAAGGAGCTCATATGAACGACCTGCACGCGTGGCTTTCCGAACAGCACCACGGTTTGCGGACCTTCCAAAACTTTCAGCAGAAGCTCGAAACGCTCGGCCGGGACGATCCCGCCCAGCGCGGTCTATGCCGGCTGCTCAGCGAACTCGTCGGCAGCTATGTCGAGGCGTTTGATGAGGCGCCGCTGCCGGTCGAGGTTGCCGACAGCACCTATCATCGCCTGCTGACGCTGGTCGCAAGCCTCGACCTCCGCGGCGATGCCGAGCGCCGCCTGATCGACATCAACCGGGTTGCGACGTGCGAGCTATGGCGGTGACGGCGGCAACGCACCGCGCGTGTAGCTCGTGATCATCGTGTAGTCCTTGCGAGGGCCCGACACGACATGACGAATGACGAAGCCACCGTCGACGCGGAACGTGTAGGTCGACTGATAATGGTCGAGATTGCAGACATGGCCGGCGCTTCCGCTCAAGGCGCCGTCGCCGGATGCGGACAGTAAGATTGCGTGGAAGAGCCGCGGCGGGGTCTCCTTGAAGAAGACGTCGAATCCGCAGTCGCCGTTGCGGAAGACGTACTCGCGCTCGGCCTCGAGCTCGGTGCCGTTCAGCAGCTTTAGCCGTCCCTGCTCGCGGTAACCGAGGCTCTCCGGGTCCAACGGCGTGAGGGTCGCGATGCCCTGCATGCTCCCCTGACCGTCGATCACCCGGTCGAACAACCAGGCGCCGGCCAGCCGCGCCATCACCTGCGATGCATCACGCCAAGCATCGATCAATGTTTCGCTCATGCTCTCTGGACCCAAGCGCCCCGTCGATCGGCGGCTTCGCGGCGTTCGACTTCGCCGCGGCAATACCTATATCCTGAGCTGAGCGCGTGTCGATGCAGTGAGTATGTGATGGCCAGGAGACCTACGACCGCTACGGACGCCGACGACCTGCCGCGCTATTTCGTCTGGGTGCGCGGCCTCGACGGGCCCGAACCTCAGAAATGGATCGACATGGATTTCGGCGTCGGCGACTGGAAGCGACCGCTGGTGCTGGCCTGGCGGGAGCTGCTGGCCGACGAGCGGCGCCTGTCGCTGTCGATGCTGGCGCGGCGCTATCCGCCGCCGAAGGCGGAGCCGCTCTAAGCGCACTCTCACTTGCCCCGCGCCGCGGTCGGGGTCAGGCCGAACCTGCGGCGAAAGCAGCGGTTGAAATATGAGAGGTCGTTGAAGCCGCAGGCGAACGCGATGTCGCTGATGCGGCCTTCGCGATGGGCGAGCAGGTCGGCCGCCTTGCGCAGGCGCAGCTCGGTCAGGCGCGTGGTGAAACTGGCGCCGGCCTCGAACAGGAGTTCATTGACATAGCGCTCGGACAGACCGGCCGCGGTAGCGAGCTTCTGCGCGGAAAAATCCGGCTCGTGGAAGCGTGCTTCGAGGATCGACAGCACGGCCTTGAGCCGCACCACGCGCAGCCCCCGGCGGCGCGCCGCGGTGGCGACGTCGCTGCGGGCCCCGAGACCGATCGAAGCGAGATCGAGCAGATGGGACGCGATCGCCATGCCGGCCTCGTCGGCGGCCGCGGGGTGACGAAGCAGCAGATCGCTGTAGTCCATCACCAGCGACAATGCGCCGCCGGGCTCGAGCTCGCAGCCGACGAGCTCATCGACGTCGGCGACCATCGCGCGCAGTGAATCGACCGGCAGATGCACGTTGGTGAAACGCTTCTGGCTCGCGCCGTCGGCGGCGAAGAACGGCTCGTCGAGCTTGAGCAGCACGATCGATCCCGGCCGCAGAATGAATTCGCGGCCGCGATGGATCACCTGCGAGGAACGATCGCCGGTGTTGCGTACGAGACAGAAGCGATCGTCGCCTGTCTCGATCACCTGGCGCTTTTCCCGCCGCACCGTGACGAAGCTGCCGTCGCAACGGCCGAGCATGGTGGTGCCGATATGGATCGAGTTCATCGCGGCACGAAACGGCACGTCGGACGCCGGGTCGAGCTCGCCGGTGTTGGAAAAATGCTCGAACAGCTCCGCGAAGCGGATGAAGCGTTGCCGGTCGGACAGATCCTGCGGCAACATCTCGGTCGAGAGCGACTTCCTGATGACAGACATCGAGAACGACTTTTCGAGAATGGTTTTTCTAAGTTTCTTTAAAAAAAACGCTTAGGCGCTCGCAAAACGTCGCAGGCCGGACATGAACGCCCGCTGAAGTCAGGCGCGCGCAAGCTATCAGCACGCTGACGTGAATCAAGCTGCGCCGGTCAGTCCAAGCAGCAGGGCCTTCGGCGCCGGACAGTCCAAGACGGCGTGCACACCCCCATCCTATTCAATCACAGGATGCGACATCCCGCCACACGCGAATCGCGTCCGGGCAATCGGGCGGCCCCGGCCTGACGCCCGCTGGAGGAGACATCGACATGCGAACCTCTCTACCCCGCAGCCTCGTGCTCGGCGGCGCCATCGCGACCAGCCTCTGCATCGGCTACGCGCTCGGCGCGCAGCCGCACATGGACCAGGCGGTGGCGATCCTGCAAACGGCCCGCGCCGAGCTTGCCAAGGCCGAGCCCAACAAGGGCGGTCATCGCGAACGGGCGCTGGGATTGATCGACCAGGCGATCACCGAAGTGCGCGCCGGCATCACATTCGCAGCCACTCACTGACACGACAGCATCAGGGATCAAGACGCATGATACGAATCGCTTTTGCCGCGGCGCTCGCGCTCGGCGCCATTGTGAGCTCCGCCCAGGCCATGCCGCTGGCGCCGTTCGGCGCACCGGCCAGTGACGTTGTCATCCCCGTCGCCGGCGGCTGCGGCACCGGCTGGCACCGCGGCCCCTATGGCGGCTGCCTGAGAAACTATGCCAACCCCGCCGCGCATGCCTGTCCGCGCGGCTATCATATCGGCCCCGGCGGCGCCTGCCGCGGCAACGGCAAGTAGCGGCCGGCCGCACCGCGCAAGCGCGATCGCTTCGCAAACAGGAAAATGCCCGGCCTTGCCGGGCATTTCTTTTGCCGATTGTGGCGCAGATCATAGACGCTGGTGGGGACGGCATGATCCCTATTGCTACCTCGGCGCGCTTATGGGCGAAATACATCTATTACTTCATATCGCAATCACTGATTGAATTTTTGGGATGCCGCCCGAGGGGACTTCAGGCATCCCCAACTGAATTTTCGGAGGAGTCCATGACGCACCAGGACGCGGCGCTGCATGGCGGTGCTGCAAGGCCAGACCCGACGCACGACGAACTGGATGCCGCGACGCCCGCGGCCGGCGCGCAGGAAGGACGCAAGCTGGTGCTGTTCGCCGACGGCACCGGCAACGCCTTCACGACCCAGGAATCCAGCGTCTGGCGTCTCTACGAGGCGCTCGACCACACCCAGCCGGACCAGATCGCCTACTACATCAAGGGCGTCGGCACCGCCGGCTGGGCTCCGCTCGCGGCCCTCGACGGCGCCACCGGCATCGGCGTGCCGGCCAACGTCCGCAAGCTGTACCGCTTCCTCTGCTTGAACTGGCGCGAGGGCGACGAGATCTACATCTTCGGCTTCAGCCGCGGCGCCTTCACCGCGCGCACGCTGGCAGCCCTGATTGCGAGCCAGGGGCTGGTGCCCGCGGTGATCGGGGGCGAGCCGGTCTCGCATGAGGAGATGGCGCGCAACGTCATGTCCGCGTGGCGGGAATATCGCCGCGAGACCGTGCCATGGAAGAAGAGCCTGCCGACGATCTGGATCGCACGCTTGATCCGCGACATCGTGCTCTATGTCTACCATCTGATCTGCCGACATCGCCCCTACACCGATGTCCGCGCAGCGATGAACGGCCGCAAGGACGTCAACATCGAATTCCTCGGGCTGTTCGACACGGTCGAGGCCTTCGGCGTCCCGATCGAGGAGCTGCGTGTCGCGATCGACTGGGCGATCTGGCCGATCTCGTTCCGCAATCACCGGCCTTCACACAAGGTGAAGCACATCTGTCACGCGGTCGCGCTCGACGACGAGCGCACCACCTTCCATCCGCTGCGGATCGACCAGAGCCATCTGGCGGCCGACCAGACGGTCAAGGAAGTCTGGTTCGCCGGCGTCCATTCCGACATCGGGGGCGGCTATCCGGAATCCACGTTGTCCTTCGTACCGCTGGTCTGGATGACCGATCAACTCGGCGAAGATCTCCGATTCCAGGACGGTGAGATCGAGCATTTCAGGGAGTATCAATCGGCGATCGGCCCGATGCACGATTCGCGCAGCGGCGCGGCGATCCTCTATCGCTACGGACCACGCCCGGTCCTCGCGGGTGCGGTCAATGGCGGGCTGCCGGTCGTGCACTTCGCCGTCATCGAACGCATGCTGTTCGGCTGCGACGACTACGCGCCGATCATGCTGCCGGCGGAATCGCTGGTGCTGATGCCTGATGGCACCAAGCTGAACCTCACCGACGACACCACGCGCGAAGCGATGAAAGAGGCCTATCTGGCGGTAGCCGATGGTGCGCGGCGCACGGCGGAGGCCGAAGCGTTTACGCTCATGAGCACGCCAAGCGCCGAGATGGCGAAGCTCACGCGCGACACTGTGTGGTGGCGGCGCGTCGCTTATTTCTCGCTCGTGTTCATGGTCGGCGTGATTGTGGTCTGGCCGTGGATTGCGCGCAGCCTGGTCGGCGTGTCGAAGGACCACGGCTTGCAAGGCACCCCCTTGCTCCACATCGTCGCCGCCATCGATTGGGTCGTCGGCGGGGTCCTGGGACCGCTCGCCAAGCTGGTCGGAAACATCCTGCCGTCCTATGCGGCGCCGTGGCTCAACATCACGCTGTATTACCCGACCATCACGGCGATCGTGCTGATCATCACCTATCTGGTGTGGCGCAGGAATACGGTGCTGCGTGACGCCATTCAGGAACGTGCGCGCCTCGCCTGGAGCCGGCCGCGACGAATGGCAAGCCAGAAACACGTCGACGAGCCTGGAATGCTGCTCCGCTTCGCCCGATGGATGCGGCTGAATGCGGAGCCCGCGCGCTGGCTCTTCTCCAGACTCGTGCTGCCCTTCATCTTCCTGTTCGCCATCTATTACGCTGCCCTGCTCATCGGATCGACAAGCATCTTCACGGCCCGCGTCGCGACTGGAAACGTCTGCACCGCTCCGACGATCAAGGCTTCAGCCCCGCCGGTGCCCGAAGTCGGAACACCGGTTCTCGACGAGCCGACCGACGCCCGCGGCCTGTTCGAAACGAAGGCGTTTTGCTGGTGGAGCGGCCTCGCGGTCGAGAAGGGCCGCAAATACCGCGTCTGGGTCCAGATCGAGGACCCCTGGTTCGACAGCACCATCATGAGCGGGACAGACGGCTTCACGACCTTTTCCCTGCCGCATTATCTCGCGTTGCCGACCCTCCGGCAGTTCGGCGCTGACTGGTTCCAGCCCGTGGTGCGCATCGGCACGAAGGGCATGAGCGACATCCCGCTGAAGGCCATCAACGTCATGTCGGCGGAGGAGCTGCCGCGCCGCCTCAATCCAACGATTCCACCCGAAGACGATCCGCCGACCGACGATGTCGGCAACAGTCGAAGATATCCGGTCCTGCTTGAGGACACGAAGGAATTCGCAGCGCTTCCCGCGAGCGATCCTTTCAAGACCGCGGTGAACGAGCTTGGGCATTTCAAGTCGATGCCGAGGGATCCCACGGCGCGCGCAATCTGGCAGAGCCAGAAACTGGAAGGACGGCTGGTCGCGGAATTCGTCGCGCCCGACGCCGGCGACCTATTCTTCTACGTCAATGACGCGGTCCAGATTTACCCAACCCTGCTCCCGTCGCGGCTGCGCCCGGCGTGGCTGGACCCGCTCCAGGGGCCGTACGAGCAGTTCTACAAGAACAATGGCGGCACTGCGCGTATCATCGTCCAGCGGCTGCCAGGTCCGCCCATGCCGCCGGAGAAGCAGGCGGCGAAACCGTAGGTACAGGCGGCGCCCCGCTGCCGTCTCGATGAGCGCCGAAGCGAGCTTCGGCCATGCCGCTCCGTTCGCGTGCGCGACGGCGTAAGCTGCTAGTCATCGTCGTCGGGGCCAAACAGCTGGATTTGCGGGCCGCGCGGGCGGCTGCCATAGTCGCGCGCGTCGGAATCCTCGCGGACGCTGCGCGCGACATCATCCCAATTGGTCTGATCGCGCGTCGCGCGTGCATCACGTTGGTCATAGCGATGGCGCTGGGCCCAGCGCTCGTGCCGGCTCGCCCGCCGGCGCTCGGATGCGGCGCGCTTCACATCAGAGCTGCTGGCCTTTGCATAGGCGTTGTCAGGAGAGGAGGCCGGTTCGGTCGAGGCCTGCTGCTCGGCAGGCTTTGTCGCTTGCGGAGACGGTGAAGGCGTTGGCTTTGGTGGTTCGACTGCGGCCGTAGTCTGCGCGGGTGGCGCCGGCGGTTCAGCATTGGCCTGGGTGGTCCCCACGCCAGCCTTGGCGACGGGTTTCGCTTCGCCCTGCGCTTGCGCAGGTGCCGCGATCATCGTGCTGAACGCCTGCGAGCCCGTGACGTACTGCACGCGCTCGGATGGCGCGTTGGTCGTGGCCGGCGCGTTGGCTTCCGCGCGCTGCGCCATCTTGCTGGTGTCGGGCCCCTGCTTGGGCGCGATCGGATTCATGATATTGCCGGCAACGATGCCGCCGCCGAGACCAATGGCAATGGCGGCGATGATCGTTCCGGCACCGACGAAATAAGCTGTCGCTGCGCGCATTGGTCCACTCCCTGTTCGGAGCGAGCAACGCCCGACGATTGCCGGATGTTCCTGATAGAAGAGGTTCCTGAGAGGGAACGCCGTATCAGATCTGCTGCGCGACTTTCTCAAGCCCGATGACGCGGGCGAGCTTGCGCACTTCTTCCTTCTGATCGTCACGCAGCTGGAACAGCAGCGGCATCGCGGCCGACTTCAACTGCTGCACCTCGTCGCAATTCGGATCGATCTGCACGTTTGGTCCGTTCGGATTGGACAGCTTGTTCGCCGAGATCTTGCGAACGACATTGCGCAGCGCAGTCTCGACCGACGGCCAGTAATATTCCTGCGACGACGACAGCTTCAGGCGATCCCTGATGCCGGCGATCTGCACGTCGGAGAGCAGCGAATAGGTCTTTTGCGGCTGCGGCTTCGCGACGGCCTTCGGCTTGGCCGGGGCTTCGTGGAGCGAGCCGGTCGGCACCTCTGCGGTGACTGATGGTTCCAGCGAGGCAACCTTGACCTCGCCAGCTTTTGACTCAGCCGGCTTGGCTTCAGCCGTCTGGGGCATCGGGAAATCGGACGGGGTCGCCGCGGCAAAGGCCTGGCGCAGCGGCTCGGTCAAAACGGGGGCTTGGAACAGCCTGTCGGCCGGCACCTGAACCGGGGTGATCGCGGCGGAGGCGAGCGCCAGCGTCGGAACCAGCCGGTCGGCCTTGGCGGCGCGGTTGGCGGCAAGCGGCTTCGGCGGGGCCTCGGTGATCATCTCGGCACCGACGCTGGGCACGCTGTCACGGCCGAGAATTGCAGTGGTGGCGGCACCGAGGACGAGGAAACAGGTCAGCACGATGATGGTGATGGCTCTGGACAAACGTCCCTCCGGGAGGCCGCTTCACGATGTTGTTAGAGATGCCCGGCAAAAAGGCACGAATTAAGGCTTGAGTGTGCCTTTAGGGCGACAATCACCTTGCCTGCCGCGACAAAGACAAAATAGCCAATGAAATCAGGCGGCTAGCGTCAGATCATAGGCGTCCTGGATGTCGGCGACGATCTCCGAGGCCTCCCAGACCGCGCGCGGCTCGACCGATTGCAGCGTCACCGTCCAATTGCCGCCCCGGCGGGTGCGCGCGACGCTGACGATGTCGAAGCGGACATTGCGGCACAGCGGGTGACGAGCCAGCGCGTGGGCGACGCGGACGCGAATTTCATCCAGCGTTGCGGCTGTCTTGCTGTTGAGAAAATCGAAATCCATCGCCTGTCCCTCTCGTCCTGATTGGCGGCCGTGAGGGGATTCTTGGCGGGCGATGGTTAATCTGGCGTTAAGTGCCGGCTTGCGGAGCCATGCGGGATTAACCGTGCTGGGCGGCGCTGGACCTTAGCGACCGCGTGCCTTGCGGTATTCGGCGACCGTCCGCGCAACGAGGTCATCGACGTCATTCACGTCGGTCACACCCGATGTCGAATGGCCGCCGCTCCAGATATCGCGCCAGCGCTTGGGCCTGTTCTCGCGCGCGGTGACGTCGATGTCCTTGCCGATGTCGATCGCACCGCGCGCCGGCAGGTCATTGGGGTCGAGCCCGGCAGCGACGATCGACGGCGTCAGCATGCTGGTCTGCAGACCCGTGAACGCCGTGGTGAGCAGGATGTCGTCGGCGCTGCTCTCGACCAGCATCTGCTTGTGGCGCTCGTCCGCCATGCTCTCGCGCGTCGCGATGAACTTTGTGCCCATGTAGCCGAGATCGCAGCCGAGCACTTCGGCGGCATGCAGTGCGCAGCCATCGCTGATGCCGCCGGCGAGCACGATGATGCCGTCGTAGAACGCGCGCACCGCGCGGACGAAGGCGAAGGGATTGAGCCAGCCGGTTTGTCCGCCGGCGCCTGCGGTCAGCAGAACGAGCCCGTCCGCGCCAGCTGCCGCTGCGCGCTCAGCGTGGCGAATGGAAGCGACATCCGCAAACACCATCGCGCCGGCGTCATGCAACGGCTTCAACACCGGTGCCGGCGAACCGACGGAGGTGATGACGATCTCGGGCTCATGCCGCAGCAGCACGGCGAGATCCTGCTCGAGCCTCACATTGGAACGATGCACGATCAGGTTCGGACAGAGCGGCGCGGCCTTGCGGCCGGTCTGATCTTCGTGCTGCCGCAACCGCGTTGCGATCCCGGTGAGCCAATCATCGAGCTGTTCCGTGCTGCGGCAATTCACGGTTGGGAAGCTGCCGATCACGCCGCTGCGGCAGGCCGCGACCATGAGTTCGACGCCTGAGACGAGAAACATCGGCGCTGCGATCAGCGGCAGGCTGAGGCGATCGCGGAAGCGTTGCAATCGATCGGATGTCACTCACGCCTCCTGATCACTCTTGTCTCTCGCCGGGGCTTTGCCGTTCCATCCCGCATTCTCTGTGCTAGCGTCGTCAGCAACATTGGCACGCGAGAAGCCGATGACAAAGCAACGAGGAAACATATGTCCGATCCGCTCCACGCATCGTCCCCGACTTGTGCGCAGACGCTACGGGCGCTGGCACGCTATCCCGGCCGCACTGCTTTTGCATGGCCCGGCGGATCGCTGAGCTATCAGGGCACACTCGATCTGATCGGACGCATCCAGGGCGTGTTGATGCGGCTCGGCCTGCAGCCCGGCGCACGCGTCGCCTTTCTCACCGCGAACCGCGCCGACACCTGGTGCGCCGGTGTCGCCGCGCAATTGTCGCGATGCTGCACCACCTGGCTGCATCCGCTCGGATCGCAAGCAGACCAGCTGTTTCAGCTCGAAGACTCCGAAGCCGAAGTGCTGGTGGTCGATACAGCCGCCTTCCGCGATCGCGGCGGCGAGCTCGCCGCGCAAGCGACGTGGCTCAAGGCGGTCTTCACCATGGGGCCGGCCGACTACGGCGTTGATCTGCTGGCGACGGTCGAAAGCGCGGGGCATGCCAGCGCGCAGTGCCTTGCAAGTCTCGACGATCTCTCCACGCTGAACTACACCGGCGGCACGACCGGCAAGTCCAAAGGCGCGCTGCGCTACCACCGCGAAAACGCCGGAGCGGCCGGCGCGATCCTCGCCGACTTCGAGATTCCCGACGCGGCGCGCTATCTCACGGTCGCGCCGATCAGCCACGTCGCCGGCACGAAAGTGCTGCCGACGCTGATGCGCGGCGGCACCGTGCATATGCTGAAAGGTTTCGATCCCGAGGCCGTACTGACGACGATCGCGCGCGAGCGCATCAACTTCACGCTGTTCGTGCCGACCATGATCTACATGCTGCTCGATCATCCTGCGCTTGATAAAACCGATCTCTCCTCGCTCGAGCTCGTGCTCTACGGGGCGTCGGCGATGTCGCCGAGCCGGCTGGTCGAGGGCATCGAGCGCATCGGTCCGGTGTTCTCGCAACTCTATGGCCAGACCGAATGCTATCCCGTCTCGGTGTTGCGCAAGAGGGATCACGATCCCAGGACGCCGGAGCTGTTCCTGTCCTGCGGCTTCCCGATCGCGGCGTGCGAGGTCAAGATCCTCGACGACAACGACGATGAGGTGAAGACGGGCGATGCCGGCGAGATCTGCGTGCGCGCGCCGCATGCGATGGCGGAATACTGGAAGCGGCCCGATATCACCGCCGAGACGCTGAAGAATGGCTGGGTGCACACCGGCGACATCGCCCGCCAGGACGAGCGCGGCTACATGTTCATTCTCGACCGCAAGAAGGACATGATCGTCACCGGCGGCTTCAACATCTTTCCGCGCGAGATCGAGGACGTGCTGTCGCAACATGCAGACGTCGCAATGGTCGCGGTCGTCGGCATCCCCGACGAAAAATGGGGCGAGGCTGTCACCGCGATCGTCGTGCCGCGCGAAGGCGCCAAGCCCGATCCGGACGAGCTGATCAACATGGTGCGTGTGCGCAAGGGCTCGGCC
Source organism: Bradyrhizobium manausense (assembly GCF_018131105.1). NCBI lineage: Bacteria > Pseudomonadati > Pseudomonadota > Alphaproteobacteria > Hyphomicrobiales > Nitrobacteraceae > Bradyrhizobium > Bradyrhizobium manausense. Next base: position 1,153,844 of record NZ_JAFCJI010000002.1, read on the forward strand.
CATGCGCCGAAGCAGATCCAGTTCGTCAAGCAGCTACCGATGACCGGCGTCGGCAAGGTCGACAAGAAAGTGCTGCGCGCCGGCTTCTGGAGCGGCCGGGACCGGATGGTGGGGTAATCTCCCTGATTGCAGCGACGGGTTCGGAATACACGCATCGCGCGAAATTCCGGGATCGAGCAGTGCTTTACCCGGGGTTTTACGGTGTGATTGTGGCCCCGGCACCACAATGCGCGACGGAGTGCACGTCCGCAGCGCCTGCGCGATTGTCGGCGAATCAGGGAATCAAATAGACCGCTGATGGGGCTGGGAAGCGGAGTGGGACATGAGAGTCGCTTCCCTGGAAAGTGCAGTCGCCGCGGTCACGTTGATCACGGCTATCATCGTGGTGTTGTGGGAGATCAAGATCTTCTACGGACTATGACAAGGCAGGATGGCAAGCATCCCTTCCGCGGCGGCGGAAGCCTGCCGTTCCATCGACCCTCGAGTGGTCGCAGCGCTAGCCGGCACTCTCACCGCTTCTCAATCACCAGGCTCTGAACCGCGCGGCCGAAATAGCCATGCCGATCGGCCAACCGCGACATCGCGAGCCCGACACCGCGAGGGCCGATCCAGGATTCACCGTCGAGCAAAATCCAGTCACCAACCGGCTGACGCGCCATGCTCACCGTGAGGTCTGCGTTGATGTAGGTCCAACTGCGGAAGTCGAGCGTCGAGGCGGTGCCGTTGGAGAAATCGGCGGCGACCACGGCGCGCATCGCCTGCGAGACCGCTTCGCCCGCGACCAGCGGATGGTCGAGCCGAAACCAGATCGCGCCGGCGCCGGCCTGGCCAAAGCGGCCGCGCGCGGCACGCATCGACATCATTCCCGCGAACGGACTGGTGGCGCCGTGGCCGTCCTCGACCAGCGAGTCCTCGGGCGACGGCAGCGTGACCGGCAATTCCTTGACGTCATCTGGCAGCGGTTGTGACTGCTGCTTGATCTTGAGCACGGTGGCGCCGACGACCTGCACGTCATCAGCAAACAACTTGACCTCGCAAAGCTGGATCTTGCGACCCTCACGCAAGACTTCAGTCTCGATCGCGAGCGGCGCGACAGGCACCGGGCGCATCAGGTCGATGGTGACGCGCGCGACGTTCATCGGCACCGGGGTCGCAATCCGCTCCGCCGCCCACGTCACCAGCGCCGATGGCGCCGAGCCGTGCTGCATCCGCCGGTCCCATGGGCCGGCGGCATCGGGGCTGGTGACGACGCTGTTGCCGTCGACGCGGTAGATGGCGGGCATGGCGACGGCCATCACAACGGCAGATCAACCGCCTCGTCGTATTCCCTCTTGAAGCGCGCGATCATTTCGGCGGCGGGGACGATGCCCTCGACGCTGCCGATGCCCTGGCCCGAGCCCCAGATTTCCTTCCAGGCCTTCGGCTTGGCCCGTTCGCCGGAGGCATCGGTGCCGAAATTCATCTTGGAGGGATCTGACGTCGGCAGGTTCTCCGGATCCATGCCGGCGGCGAGGATCGAGGGCTTCAGATAATTGCCATGCACGCCGGTGAAGAGGTTGGAATAGACGATGTCGTCGGCCGTCGAGCCCGCGATCATCTCCTTGTACTTCTCGACCGCGTTGGCTTCCTTGGTCGCGATGAAGGCCGAGCCGATATAGGCGAAGTCGGCGCCGAGAATGCGCGCGGCGCGGATCGCCTTGCCGTTGCCGATGGCGCCCGACAGCGCGATCGGACCGTCGAACCATTTGCGCGTTTCGGCAACGAAGGCGAGCGGCGAGATGGTGCCGGCATGACCGCCGGCGCCGGCCGCAACCAGGATCAGGCCGTCGGCGCCCTTCTCGATCGCCTTGTGGGCGAATTTCTGGTTGATCACGTCGTGAAAGACGATGCCGCCCCAACCATGAACGGCCTGGTTGAGCTCCTCGCGCGCGCCGAGCGAGGAGATGATCATCGGCACCTTGTACTTGGCGCAGAGTTGCATGTCGTGGTCGAGCCGGTTGTTCGACTTGTGCACGATCTGGTTGACCGCAAACGGCGCCGACGGCTTGTCGGGATGGGCACGGTCGTAGGCGGCGAGCTCTTCGGTGATCCGCGCCAGCCATTCGTCGAGCAACTCCGGCGGCCGCGCGTTCAGCGACGGGAACGAACCGACCACGCCGGCCTTGCACTGCGCGATCACGAGGTCGGGCACCGAGATGATGAAGAGCGGCGAACCGATGACGGGGATCGACAGTCGTCCCTTGAACAGAGCAGGCATGGACATTGCGGAGCGATCCTTTGCTGGCAGACGCATGAGAGGTTGGGACCATACCAACAAGGCAATCTTTCCACTGTCAAGTATTGCGTTTTGGCGCCGTGGCGGACGCCGTTACCGCAATTCCAACGCGCGGAATTCCTTCGCTGTCATTCCGGGACGACGCGCAGCGTCGAGCCCGGAATGACAGCGAGCACCTATCCCACCAGATCCGGATTGATCAGCCGCTCGAACGAGAACATCTCGTCCCATTTCTCCTGCGTCAGCAGATTGCGCTCGGTCACCACGATCTGATGCAGCGACTTGCCGCTCTTGTAGCCCTCGCGCGCGATCTCGGCGCATTGCTTGTAGCCGAGCAGCGGCTTCAGCACGGTGACGATGCCGAGCGAGTTCAGCACCATGTTGCGGGTGTGCTCTTCGTTGGCGGTGATGCCGACGACGCAGTTTTCGCGCAGGCTGTTGACTGCGCGCTCCATGGTGCGGATCGAGAAGAACAGCGCGAACGAGATCACCGGCTCCATCACGTTGAGCTGGAGCTGGCCGGCGGAAGCGGCCAGCGTCACCGTGGTGTCGAGGCCGATGACGAGGAAGCTGGTCTGGTTGACGACCTCGGGGATCACAGGATTGACCTTGCCCGGCATGATCGAAGAGCCCGGCTGCAATTGCGGCAGGTTGATCTCGTTGAAGCCGGCGCGCGGGCCCGAGGCGAGCAGGCGAATGTCGTTGCAGATCTTCGTCAGCTTGCTGGCAGTGCGTTTCAGTACGCCGGAGAGCTGCACATAGGCACCGGTGTCTGACGTCGCCTCGACCAGATCGCCGGCGAGGATAAAATCGACGCCTGTCAGCGCGCTCAAATGCCGGACCGCGAGCTTGGGATAGCCGACCGCCGCGGTGACCGAGGTGCCGATCGCGGTGGCGCCGAGATTGATCTCGCGCAGCAGCGCGCGTGCCTCCGAAATGCGATCGACCTCCTCGCCGATCGTTGTGCCCCATCCCCTGAATTCGGCACCGAGCGACATCGGCACCGCATCCTGAAGATGCGTGCGGCCCATCTTCAGCACGCGGTCGAATTCGCGGCCCTTGGCGAAGAAGGCCTCCTGAAGCTGGCGCAACGCCGTCATGTAGCTCTCGAGCCGCAGGATCAGCGCCAGCCGGAATGCGGTCGGATAGGTGTCGTTGGTCGACTGGCCGTAATTGACGTGGTCGTTCGGGCTGACGTGCTGGTAGTCGCCCTTGTTGAAGCCAAGCGACTCCAGCGCGAGGTTGGCAATCACTTCGTTGGCGTTCATGTTGGTCGAGGTACCGGCGCCGCCCTGGATGAAGTCGGTGACGAATTGATCCATCATGTCGCCGGCGATGACGCGATCGCAGCCGAGGATGATCGCATCGGCCACCTTGGCGTCGATCGCGCCGAGGTCGCGGTTGGCCATCGCGGCGGCCTTCTTCACGTAACCCAGCGCCTTCACGAAGTAAGGCTCCTGGTTCATGGGAATGCCGGTGATGTGGAAGTTCTCCTTACCCCGGATGGTCTGGACGCCGTAATAGATGTCGTCGGCGATCTCACGCTGTCCGAGGAAGTCCTGCTCGTAGCGGCTCATGGGCGCTCCTTGCTGCTCGCGCGACGTCCTCAGTTCTGGCACAGCGCGCTGGTGACGACGGTATCGGTGCGGCAATCGTCCGGTTTGCGTTGCCTGCCCGGAATGAGAACCTTGGCCGAGCACTTCTCAGTGGCGTCGGTGTTGAGGCTCCTGCCTTCCTTGTAGCCCTTGCTCTGGCATAGCTGGACGGCAGCCGGCTTGCAGTCGGGCCCGCCGCCTGGCGAGACCGGGCAGGCCACGCGCCCGGAAACCATGGTCGACGGCGTTGCCAGCCGTGACAAGTCGTTCATGGTCTCGCGCGGGCTTTTGATCGGCGGCAGGATCGAGGGCAGCTTGTCGAACAGCTTGCCCATTTCGTGGATCAGACCGGGATTGTCCTCACTCGCCGGCGGTGCGGGCGCCGAGGGTGGCGGCGCGGCCTGTGGTTCCTGCGCCTGGAGACCGAGCGTGGGTGGTGCCGATTGCGCCCACCCCGTCCCGCCGTCGCCGAGCAGGAGCGAAAGCGCCGCAAACATCAACGTCGCCAGTCGCAGGACCGGATTGCCGGATCGAGCCATCATGCGGCCAACCGTAACCGAAGCCGGCGCGGCGTCAAAGTGCTCTGGATCCAGGCCTCAGATCAACTTGATCGCCACCACGAAGCCGAGCACCAGCACCGCCGCGCCGAGCGCGACCCACAGGCCGAGATGCTCCTCGAGCTTGTGCCGGATCCAGTCGCCATAACGGTTGAGCAGGATTGCCACGATGAAGAAGCGCCCGCCGCGCGCGACGATCGAGCACAGGATGAAAAGAACGAGATTGTAGCCGGCAAAGCCCGAGGTGATGGTGACGAGCTTGTAGGGAATCGGCGTCAGCCCCTTCAGCAGGATGATCACCGCGCCCCACTCCGCATAGGAGGCGCGGAAGGCATCGACCTTGTCGCCGAGGCCATAGACCTGGATCAGCCAGTGGCCGACCGAGTCGAACAGCAGCGCACCGATGGCGTAGCCGAGCAGGCCGCCCAGCACCGAGGTCGCGGTGCAGACCGCCGCATAGACCCAGGCGCGCTGCGGGCGCGCCAGCGACATCGGGATCAACATCACGTCCGGGGGAACGGGAAAGAAGGAGCTTTCTGCGAAAGCCACGGCACCCATGATCCAGAGCGCATAGGGCTTGTGAGCGGCGTCGATGCACCAGTCGTAGATACGTTTCAGCATGGCGCCGCGATGAAGCACCATGGGACGGATTTGTCCATCGCGAGTTTTATGACGATTTAGTGCCGTTTCCGGGTCGCTCGGCCCTCGAGAGCGACAATCGGCCGCCGGGCAGAGATGCGCGGTGAGGCGACTTTGGGCAGCTTCACCGACGATTTCGGCAGCTTTTCCGCGATACCGAGCATGTCTTCACGACGCGACATTTCACGCCAGACGTCCTCGGGGCGCACGCCGGCGGAGGCCCAGAGCACTGTGAGATTATAGAGCAGGTCGGCGCTCTCCCGAACCACGGCTTCGGTGTCGCCGTTGACCGCATCGATCACGACTTCGATGGCCTCTTCGGCCAGCTTCTTCGCCATTTTGGAGGGGCCGCGCTGAAATAGCCGCGCGGTGCGCGATGTTGCCGGATCAAGATCCCTGGCCGCGAGCACAGCCAGATATAGCCGCTCAAGCGAATCACTCATGGACTCAAAACTACTCTAAACAAATGGTCGACGCGTTAATGCTTGACAATAAGAGGCAAAAAGGGCGGGCGCGGCAAGCACGCCCGCCTTTCGTGGTCAACGGCTCACCAACAGCCCGCGCCGCTTCGGCTGCACGAGGCAAAGGGGTCGCGACTGCCACTACCATTGTTGCCCAAATATTCGTGACCGTTCCTGTAGTAGCCCGGGCCACCATAGTAGACGGGGCCTTCATCGTAATAGACCGGACCACCGCCATAATAGGCCGGGGCATCGTAGGCGTAGGCGTCACGGGTCGCGGCGATCGCAAGCCCGGTGCCGATGGCGGCAATCGCCGCACCAGCGAACGCCGCGCCGCCGCCACCATGCCAATGGCGGCCGCCGGCAAACGATGCGGTCGGAGCGACTGATGTCAGCGCCAGCACCGTGGCGGTGGCGAGAACGGCCTTGCGGCCGGCAAACTTCGAAAATCGGTCAAACATGACGTGGACCCTCCTTGGGACCTTCAATGGTGCCTCGAGACAGGCTCATGTCCTTCAAAACACCCGTAACCTAAGTTAGGTTCCCCAACCCCAACACAAGCTGAACGGGCTTGCGTGATCATGACGCAACCCCTGCTCATCTGCCGTTCAGGTTGGACGATGCACGTCGTCGTCCCGGCCCGCGCCAGCTTCGCCGCGCCCACAAGACATCAACCGAAGATACCAAAAGCTTCCGCTGTATCTCGCTGACGATCCCTGCTTAAAATGTAGCCCCACCGCGACATCGTTTGTCTGGATCAGCGCCCGCCTCATGCCCATCCTCCGCCTCTACACCCGCGTTCTCGAACTGCTCGGCAAGGAGGCCCGGCTCGGCTGGCTGCTTGCGGTGGCCAATCTTCTGCTGGCGGCTTCGCAGTTTGCCGAACCCGTGCTGTTCGGCCGGATCGTCGACGTGCTCTCCGGAAAGACCGTGGCGGGCTCCAACTCGGCCTGGCCGTTCCTCGCCGCCTGGGTGGCGTTCGGACTGTTCACCATCGGCTGCAGCGCAATCGTGGCGCTCCAGGCCGACCGCCTGTCCCACCGCCAGCGCCAGGCGGTATTGACCAGCTATTTCGAGCATATTTTGCAGCTGCCGCTGACCTTTCATTCCGGCACCCATTCGGGCCGGCTGATGAAGGTGATGCTGAACGGCACGGATGCGCTGTGGCGGCTCTGGCTCGGCTTCTTCCGCGAGCACTTCGCCGCAATCCTGTCCGTCGTGGTGCTGCTGCCGCTGTCGCTCTATCTGAACTGGCGGCTCGCGATCCTGCTGTTCGTGCTCTGCGTCGTCTTCACCGCGCTGACGACCTTCGTCGTGCGCAAGACCTTCGGCATGCAGATGGCGGTCGAGGAACAATACAGCGAGCTTTCCGCGCGCGCCTCCGATGCGCTCGGCAATGTCGCGCTGGTGCAGAGCTTCGTTCGCGTCGAGTCCGAGGTGCAGGGCCTGCGCTCCGTCGCCGACCAGCTGCTCGCCGCGCAAATGCCGGTGTTGTCCTGGTGGGCGGTCGTCACCGTGATCACGCGCGCTTCCACCACCATCACCGTGCTCGCGATCTTCACACTCGGCATCGCGCTGCACGACCAGGGCAAGACCTCGGTCGGCGAGATCGTGATGTTCGTGAGCTTCGCGACGATGCTGATCCAGAAGCTCGAGCAGGTCGTGAGCTTCATCAACAACGTTTTCATGGAAGCGCCGCGCCTGCGCGAGTTCTTCAACGTGCTCGATGCCGTGCCGGCGGTGCACGACCGGCCCGATGCCATCGATGCGGGGCGGCTCTCCGGCCTCGTCGAGTTTAACGACGTCACCTTCTCCTACGATGGCAAGCGCCCGGCGATCGAGGACCTTACCTTCACTGCGCTGCCGGGCCAGACCATCGCGCTGGTCGGCCCGACCGGCGCCGGCAAGTCGACCGCGATCGCACTCCTGCATCGCGCCTTCGATCCGCAATCCGGTTTCATCAAGATCGACGGCATGGATGTCCGCGGCGTCACGCTGACCTCGCTGCGTCGGAACATCGGCGTGGTGTTCCAGGAAGCGCTGCTGTTCAACCGCTCGATCGAGGAGAATCTGCACGTCGGCAAGCCGGATGCGACCGAAGCCGAGATGCGCAAGGCGGCGGAACGCGCGCAGGCGCTCGACTTCATCGAGCGCAGCGGCGGCTTTGGGACCAATGCCGGCGAGCGCGGCCGCATGCTCTCCGGCGGCGAGCGGCAGCGGCTGTCGATCGCACGTGCGCTGCTGAAGGATCCGCCGATCCTGATCCTGGACGAAGCGACCAGCGCGCTCGATGCCGTCACCGAGGCCAAGGTGAACGCCGCTCTCGATGAAGTGATGAAGGGCCGCACCACCTTCGTGATCGCGCACCGCCTCTCCACCATTCGCAATGCGACGCGGATCCTCGTGTTCGAGAACGGGCGCGTGATCGAAAGCGGAACTTTCGATGAACTCGTGGCCAAAGGCGGCCATTTCGCCGAACTCGCCAGAGCCCAGTTCATGGTGCAGGAACAGGCACAAGCAGAAGCGAAGGCCGGCGTCAGTGCCGCCGAGGCTGCGGCGTCTGCCGTCAGATCCCCTTAACAAGTCCCGGTGGCACCGTCGAAATTCGGCCTATTTCATTGCGGAATACGCAAGGGAAGCCCCTATTCTCGACGCACGAGCCGGTATAGGTTTGCGACGCCGCAAGCGGCGGCGCTGGATTTCAGAACCGAACATCAGATCACGAGAACCGTCGGGAACCGCCGGATCTCCAAGGACCGGAATCGGATAGTGCACGCCTTTCGCCCGCTGCTTCGCAAATCCCTGTTCAACCTCTTCGCTGCGACGCTCGCCGTCGGCGCGCTTGTCGTGCCGCGCGTCGCCAATGCCGAAGCGCTGCTGCTGATCGAAGCCGACAGCGGCAAGGTGCTCCAGGCCGACAACGCCACCATCCCTTGGTATCCGGCATCGGTCACCAAGATCATGACCGCTTATGTGACGCTGAAGGCGGTGAAGGAGGGCAAGATCACGCTCGACACGCTGTTGACGGTGTCGCCGACAGCCGCCTCGCAGGCACCTTCGAAGATGGGCCTCCGTCCGGGAACACAGCTCACCGTCGACAATGCGCTGAAGATGATGATGGTCAAGTCGGCGAACGACATGGCCGTGGTGCTGGCCGAAGGCATCGGTGGCTCGATCGACGGCTTCGCCGCGATCATGAATGACAATGCGAAGCGGCTCGGCATGACGCAGACGAACTACGTCAATCCGAACGGCCTGCCCGCTGACGGTCACGTTACCTCGGCGCGCGACCTCGGCATTCTCGCGCGCTCGTTCCTGCGCGACTTGCCCGAATACGAGTCTTACGTGCACATCCCGGCGATCCGCTTCGGCAAGCGCGTCACCGGCAATTTCAACAAGCTGATCGGCCGCTATCCCGGCGCCGATGGTTTCAAGACCGGTTTCATCTGCGCCTCCGGCTACAATCTGGTGGCATCGGCCACGCGCAACGGTCGCCGCCTGATCGCGGTCGTGCTCGGCGCCAACTCCGGCACCGCGCGCGCGGTGAAGGCGGCGCAGCTGCTCGAGCGCGGCTTCAGCCAGGACAGTCTGTCGTGGCTGCGCCCCTCGCTCGGCACCGTCGAAAACCTCGTGCCGGTCGACGCCTCGCCGCCGAATCTGCGCGAGGAGATGTGCGGCGGTCACCGCAAGCGTCCGGCCAGCGACGACGACGATGCGCTGATCGCGACCAATGGCGCTGCCGGCGGATCCGGCGCCTTAACCGGCGGCGCGGCGCAGGTGACCTTCTTCACCGCAGGCCTCCAGCCGCCGCTGATGAAAGCGTCCGAGCTGATGGCCTCGGCACCTGCGGCCGCGGAGCCCGTGGTGGTGTATACCGGCCCGACCCGCACCGGCGCAGCCCTGGTCGCGGCGGTCGCAGCCGACAGCGATCAGCAGAACCCGCCGAAGGCGCGTGGCAAGAAGTCGCGTGTTGCCAAGAAGCCTGACGCCAGCAGCGATGCCAAGACGGCGGCCGCGAAGCCTGACGCCAAGAGCGATGCCAAGAGCGACGCCAAGAGCGACGCCAAGACCGCGGCGAAGCCGGCGGCACGTAAGCATGCCGCGGCCAAGCCCGACGCGGCGGCCAAGCCTGCTGCGAGCAGCGATCAGGCGGCCGCCAAGCCGGCCAAGCCCAAGGCTGCCACCAAGCCGAAGCCCGCGCCCAACAACAGCTAGGGTCACGGACCAAGCCCTTCAGGTCGCGACCGTACTTCGCAGGTGCGGCAGCCGTCTGCGCCGATTCCGGTAGCCACTCTCCAGCCTTTGCCCTAAGCCTCGGCCCAAAGCCTCGACCGCTTGCCAGCCGTTCCGGCAGGCTCGATACTGCCGGCAATGAGGCAAGCCCGAGACACAACGGGCTCCGAAGCCAAGAGAGGGGAGTTTCCATGGAGCGCATCTGGCTCAAGCAATACCCGCCCGGCGTGCCCGCTGATATCGAGCCGACGCAATACGCATCGCTGGTCGATCTCCTCGAGGAGAGTTTTGCGAAGTTCGCCGACCGCAAGGCGTTCATCTGCATGGACAAGGCGATCAGCTATCGCGACCTCGACCAGATGTCGCTGGCGCTCGCATCCTATCTGCAGGGCCGAGGTCTCCAACGCGGCGCCCGCGTCGCGATCATGATGCCGAACGTGCTGCAATATCCGGTGGCCACCGCCGCCGTGCTGCGCGCCGGCTTTGCCGTGGTCAACGTCAACCCGCTCTACACCCCGCGCGAGCTCGAGCATCAGCTCAAGGATTCAGGCGCCGAAGCCGTCATCGTGCTGGAGAACTTCGCCCACACCGTCGAACAGGTGATCGCGAAGACGCCGGTCAAGCACGTCATCGTCGCCAGCATGGGCGATCTGCTCGGCTTCAAGGGCATGATCGTCAACCTCGTCGTGCGCCGCGTGAAGAAGATGGTGCCGGCCTGGTCATTGCCGGGAGCCGTGTCGTTCAACGATGCGCTCGCGGCCGGCCGCGGTCAGACCTTCAACAAGCCGAAGCTGTCGCCCGGCGACGTCGCCTTCCTGCAATATACCGGCGGCACCACCGGCGTCTCCAAGGGCGCCACGCTGCTCCACCGCAACATCGTCGCCAACGTGCTGCAGAACGACGCCTGGCTGCAGCCGGCGCTCAATGCGCCGCCGCATGTCGAGCAGCTGATGATCGTGTGCGCGCTGCCGCTCTATCACATCTTCGCGCTGACCGCCTGCTATCTGCTCGCAGTCCGCGCCGGCGGCTGCAATCTGTTGATCCCGAACCCGCGCGACATCGCCGGCTTCGTCAAGGAGCTGGCCAAGTATCAGGTCAACAGCTTCCCCGCCGTCAACACGCTCTACAACGGCCTGATGCACCATCCTGATTTCAAGAAGCTCGACTTCTCCAAGCTGAAGATCTCGAACGGCGGCGGCATGGCGGTGCAGCGCCCGGTGGCCGAGCAGTGGAAGAACGTGACCGGCTGCTTCATCGCCGAAGGCTACGGCCTGTCGGAGACCTCGCCGACGCTGACCTGCAATCCCGCGACCACGACCGAATTCTCGGGATCCATCGGCATCCCCGTGCCGTCGACCTGGATCTCGATCCGCGACGATGACGGCAATGAGCTCCCGCTGGGCCAGGCCGGCGAGATCTGTGCCAAGGGCCCGCAGGTGATGTCGGGCTATTGGAACAGGCCGGAGGAGACGGCGAAGGTGATGACGCCGGACGGCTATTTCCGCACCGGCGACATCGGCGTGATGGACGAGAAGGGTTTTACCAAGATCGTCGACCGCAAGAAGGACATGATCCTGGTCTCCGGCTTCAACGTCTATCCGAACGAGATCGAGGAAGTGATCGCGAGCCATCCGGGCGTGCTCGAATGTGCCGTGATCGGCGTCCCCGACAGCGGGTCCGGTGAAGCGGTCAAGGCCTTCGTGGTCAAGAAGGACCCGAACCTTGCGCCGGAGGACGTCATCAAGTTCTGCCGCGAGCAGCTCACCGGCTACAAGGTGCCCAAGCAGATCGAATTCCGCACCGATCTGCCCAAGACCAATGTCGGCAAGATCCTGCGCCGCGAGTTGCGCGACGAGAAAAAGGCTCAGGCGGCCTGAGGCCGCCTCGCGTTCATGACCGGGATCGACGACGTCACGCCATCAGGCATCCTCGCGTTCTGGCGCGAGGCCGGCCGCGAGCGCTGGTACAAGCGCAATGATGCTTTCGACGCGGAGGTTCGACGCCGCTTTCTCGCGCTCTGGCAGCAGGCCACCGCCGGCGAGTTGGCCGCATGGGAAGACAGCGATGACGGCGCGCTCGCGCTCGTCATCGTGCTCGACCAGTTTCCCCGCAACATGTTCCGCGGCACACCGCAGGCCTTTGCCAGCGATGCGCTGGCGCGCGACGTCGCTCACCGTGCCATCGCGCGGGGTGTCGATGTCAGGATCGATCCCGTCCTGCTCGAATTCCTCTACATGCCCTTCATGCATTCCGAGCATTTGCCCGACCAGTTGCATTGCGTCGCGCTGTTCGAAAACACCGACAATGCCGAAAACCTGAAATACGCCCGGGAGCACGCCGACATCATCCAGCGGTTCGGCCGCTTCCCCCACCGCAACCGCCTGCTCGGCCGCGACACCACCGCGGAGGAGCAGGCCTTCCTCGACGGCGGCGGTTTTGCCGGCTGATGACATAACGGTGAAGGGCTAAAGCCCCCGCCAGCAATGTTGTGCGGGCCCGCGCCACGGTCTAAAAAGCGGGACCGATTTTCAAGGAGACAGACGATGGCGATCCAGACTGGCGACAAGCTGCCCGAGGCGAAATTCCGCGTGATGACGGCGGAAGGCCCGCAGGTGAAGACCACCGACGATATCTTCAAGGGCAAGAAGGTGGCGCTGTTCGCGGTGCCCGGCGCCTACACCGGCACCTGCCACAAGATGCATCTGCCGAGCATCTTCCTCAACGCCTATGCCATGAAGGACAAGGGCGTCGACACCATCGCGATCGTCTCGGTCAACGACGCTTTCGTCATGAACGCCTGGAAGCGCGACACCGACCAGCGCGACGAGGCGATCTTCCTCGCCGACGGCAATGCCGACTTCGCCAAGGCGATCGGCATGGAGCTCGACGCCTCCGGCAACGGTCTCGGCATCCGCTCCAAGCGCTACTCGATGCTGGTCGAGGACGGCGTGGTCAAGAAGCTGAACCTCGAAGCGATGCCCGGCAAGGTCGAGGTGTCGGGCGGCGATACGCTGCTGGGGCAGCTGTAAGCTTTACGCGCAATTGTTTCCAAGGACGACGTCATGCCCGGGCTTGTCCCGGGCATCCACGTTCTTGGTGCTAGCGGGAAGACGTGGATGGCCGGGTCAAGCCCGGCCATGACGAGCGGAGAGACAGCGCCGTAGGGTGGGCAAAGGCGCGTGAGCGCCGTGCCCACGATCTGTTCTTGATTTGAAAGGGGCCGTGGGCACGCTTCGCTTTGCCCGCCCTACGAAACCTGAGAGTGGAGCGCCGTCGACGCCCTACTCCGCCACCCGCTGCTGCGTCCTGGCCTTCACGATCCCGTCACGCGCCAGCTGATCGGCCCGCTCGTTCTCGGGATGCCCCGCGTGGCCTTTCACCCAGTGCCAGCGCACGTCATGCGCCTTCAGCGCGGCATCGAGGCGCTGCCATAGCTCGACATTCTTCACCGGCTTCCTGTCGGCGGTGCGCCAGCCGTTGCGCTTCCAGCCGTGGATCCAGCCGGTGATGCCCTGCCGGACATACTGGCTGTCGGTGTAGAGATCGACGGTGCACGGCTTCTTCAGCGCTTCCAGCGCGGAGATCGCCGCCATCAATTCCATCTGGTTGTTGGTGGTGTGCGGCTGGCCGCCGTTCAGCTCTTTTTCCTTGTCGCCAAACTTCAGGATCGCGCCCCAGCCGCCGGGCCCGGGATTCCCCGAGCACGCGCCGTCGGTGAAGATCGTGACATTGGGAAGCTCGCTCACGCGACCAGTCCTGACGGCATCAGCCCGTAATCGCGCACGCTGGAGACGCTCTGGTGGAAGCGCAGCTTGCGGACATATTCGAGCGGATCCTTCGGCTTGACCAGCGCGCCCGGCGGCACGTTGAGCCAGTCGACCAGCCGGGTCAGCAGGAAGCGGATCGCAGCACCGCGCGCCAGCAGCGGCAGCGCGGCCTCTTCCGCCTCCGAGAGTTTTCGCATCCGGCCATAGGCGTTGAGGAAAGCGCGCGCCTTGGTGACGTTGAAGGAATGATCCGGCTCGAAGCACCAGGCGTTGAGGCAGATCGCGACGTCATAGGCCAGCATGTCGTTGCAGGCGAAGGTGAAGTCGATGATCCCCGACAGCTTGTCGCCGAGAAAGAAGACGTTGTCGTTGAAGAGGTCGGCGTGGATCACGCCTTCAGGGAGACTGGTCGGCCAGACGCCGCCCGAGAGATAGTCGAGCTCGGCGGCGAGAAACGCGCGCAGGCCCGGCTGCACTTCATCGGCGCGGTCGGCCGCCGCATCGAACAGCGGCCGCCAGCCGGCAACCGAAAGCGCGTTCGCGCGCTTGATCGCAAAGTTCGTGCCTGCCAGATGCATTCTCGCCAACCCCTCGCCGACGCCGGCGCAATGGGTTGCATTCGGCTTGCGCGGCCAGATGCCTTCGAGAAAGGTGATGATCGCGGCGGGACGTCCCTGCAACTCGTGCAGTGCCTCGCCGTCTTTCGCCCGCACCGGCAGCGGGCAGTTCACGCCGTGCTCGGCGAGATGCGTCATCAGCGCGAGGAAGAACGGCAGATCGTTCTTCGCCACGCGTTTCTCATAGAGCGTGAGGATGAACGCGCCTTTGCTGGTGTGCAGCAGGAAGTTGGTGTTTTCGACGCCCTCGGCGATGCCCTTGTAGGAGAGCAATTCGCCGAGATCGTACTGTCTCAGGAAATCCGCGAGCTCATCGGCGGCAACGTCGGTGTAGACCGCCATCAAAGCTTACTCGGCGGCGGCTTCGGGGCGCACCTGACGCGGCAGCGGGAAGAACTCGTTCTCTTCCGCGGCCGAGACCGTTTCCACGTGCAGCGTGTAACGCTCGGCGAAGGCGTCCATGATCTCCTCGACGATCACTTCCGGCGCGGACGCGCCCGCAGTGATGCCGAGGCTCTTGATGTTGCCGAACTTGTCCCAGTCGATGTCGGAGGCACGCTGCGCCAGAACCGCGATTCCGCAGCCCTCGCGCTCGGCGACCTCGCGCAAACGCTGCGAGTTCGACGAATTGGGGGCACCGACAACGATGAGCGCGTCGACCACCGGCGCCACCTTCTTCACCGCGAGCTGGCGGTTGGTGGTGGCGTAGCAGATGTCTTCCTTGTGCGGCCCGTTGATGTTCGGGAAGCGCTCCTTGAGCAGCGCCACGATCTCCGCGGTGTCGTCGATCGACAGCGTGGTCTGGGTCACGAAGGCGATGTTGTCGGGGTTCTTCGGGACGATGGTCTTGGCGTCCTCGGCGGTCTCGATCAGCGTGACCGCGCCGACCGGCAACTGACCGAGCGTGCCGACGACTTCGGGATGATGCGAATGGCCGATCAGGAAGATCTCGCGGCCGCGCTTGAAGTGGATCGCGGCCTCGCGGTGCACCTTGGTCACCAGCGGGCAGGTCGCATCGAGCGAGAACAAGTTGCGGGACGTCGCGTCGGCTGGAACCGACTTCGGCACGCCATGGGCCGAGAACACCACCGGCGCGGTGGTATTTTCGGGGATTTCGGCCAGCTCCTCGACGAAGATCGCGCCCTTCTTCTTCAACCCGTCGACGACGTATTTGTTGTGCACAATCTCGTGGCGAACATAGACGGGGGCGCCATACTTATCGAGCGCCCGTTCCACGGTGTCGATCGCCCGGACCACCCCTGCACAGAAGCCACGGGGAGAACAAAGCACGATCTTGAGGTCTGGTTTGGCTGACATTGAGTGATCTCGGGACCGAATCACCCATCGCCTTCTGGCGGGGGACGGTCGATGGAATGGAAAAGGGCCTAAAACGGTCTGCTTGGACGTTATAGCGACTTGAGAGGGAATTGGGCCCCCTTTCGGGCGCTGTCAAGGCACTATCTATAGCAGAACCATTGCGTGGCTACCCCCTCCGGGCTTATATAGCGCGAATTCCCTGTCATCGCTGATGACCACCGGTTTCGCCTCCAAAAGGGGTGGGCGAAGCACAAAGGAGATTTGCCATGAGCAACGCACCTCTGATGCCCAAGGCGACCGCCGTCTGGCTGCTCGACAACACCGCGCTGACCTTCGACCAGGTCGCCGATTTCACCAAGATGCACCCCCTCGAGGTGCGCGCGATCGCCGACGGCGACGCGGCGCAGGGCATCAAGGGCAGCGACCCGATCTCCAACGGCCAGCTCACCCGCGAGGAGATCGAGAAGGGCGAGAAGAACCAAGACTACCGGCTCCGTCTCCAGGAGAGCAAGGTCGTGCTGCCGCCGCAGCCCAAGCGCAAGGGCCCGCGCTACACCCCGGTGTCGCGCCGTCACGAGCGCCCCAGCGCGATCCTCTGGCTGCTGCGCAGCCATCCGGAGCTCAAGGACGCCCAGGTCATGCGCCTGGTCGGCACCACCAAGAGCACCATCGCAAGCGTCCGCGACCGCACCCACTGGAACACGTCGCAGCTGACCCCGATCGATCCTGTGACCCTCGGCCTCTGCTCGCAGATCGAGCTCGATTTCGAAGTGGCGCGCGCGGCCAAGGAAAAGCCGATCGACGCAGCCTATGGCGGCGCGACGCTGCTGCCGGCTTCGGAGACCACCAAAAAGGACGAGTACGAGACGTCGGAGAAGTCGAGCGACGACCTCAACGTCGACGCCGTGTTCGCCAAGCTCAAGACCCTCGGCGGCAAGAAGCACGAGGAAGAGGAGGAGTAATCCTCGCTCCCTTTCGTCATCGAAACACAAAACGCGGCGGGAAAATCCGCCGCGTTTTTGTTTTGGGCTGCTCCCACACCTTCCACTGTCGTCCCGGCGAAGGCCGGGAATCATAATCACAGGGAGGAGTTTTGGCGACGATCCGCAGTTCGGTACAGCTACTGCCCACAATCGATAGATCACGCGGTATGGGTCCCGGCCTTCGCCGGGACGACAGAGTGATCTACGGCCGGTCCGGATGGTTCAGCATGTATTCGCCGAGATCGCGCTGACGGCGATCGGCGCGGGAAATCGCCGCATTGCGCTGGACGTCGCGGTCCTTGCGGCAGGCCACGTATTCGGGCGAACCGGACGCATAGCCGCGGCTCTGGCACACCGCGTCATCGTCGTCACCGCCCATGGCGACCGGCGTCTGGTAACGCGCGGAGCAGGCGGAGAGGGCCATGGCGAGCAGGACAGCTGCAAGCAGGCGCGGCGCGGTGGCGAGTGGCATACGTGGTCCTTTGCTGACCAAGCCTGTTTAGCGCGGAATGAGGAGATTGTAAGTCCCTGACGCTATCCCTCACGCGCCGTCATTTCCCGCGAAAGCGGGTGATGACGGCGGTGATCTCCTCACACCCTCCCCTTCAACGCCTCCCCGATCTCGTCCAGCACCTTGGGATCCTCGATCGTGGCCGGCATGGTCCAGGCCTCGCCGTCGGCGATCTTCTTGATCGTGCCGCGCAGGATCTTGCCCGAGCGCGTCTTGGGCAGACGACCCACGGTGATGGCGAGCTTGAACGCGGCGACCGGGCCAAGCCGGTCGCGCACCAGCGCGACGATCTCCTTCTCGATCTCGGCCGGCGCACGTTTCACGCCGGCTTTCAGCACCAGGAAGCCGCAGGGCACCTCGCCCTTGATCGAATCCTTGATGCCGAGCACGGCGCATTCGGCGACATCAGCGTGCGACGCCAGAATCTCCTCCATGCCGCCGGTGGAGAGGCGGTGGCCCGCGACATTGATGATGTCGTCGGTGCGGCCCATGACGAAGATATAGCCGTCCTCGTCCTTGTAGCCGGCGTCCGAGGTTTTGTAGTAGCCGGGGAATTCGCTCAGATACGCTTCCTTGAAGCGCGCATCCTGATTCCACAGCGTCGGCAAACAGCCCGGCGGCATCGGCAGTTTGATCACGATCGAGCCCATGGTGTTCGCAGGCAACGGCTTCGATGCCTCATCCACCACGTCCACCTGATAACCCGGCATCGGCACCGTCGGCGAACCATGCTTCACCGGCAGCATCCCGAGACCCACCGGATTGCCGGCGATGCACCAGCCGGTCTCGGTCTGCCACCAATGGTCGATCACGGGCACTTTCAGCTGCTGCTCGGCCCATTCCACCGTCGGCGGATCGGCGCGTTCGCCGGCAAGGAATAGCGTGCGGAAGTTCGACAGATCGTATTGCCGGATGAACTTGCCGTCCGGATCCTCTTTCCGGATGGCGCGGAACGCGGTCGGCGCGGTGAAGAAGGCGACCGCCTTGTGCTCGGAGATCACGCGCCAGAACGCGCCGGCGTCGGGCGTGCCGATCGGCTTGCCCTCATACATGATCGAGGTCGCCCCATGCAGCAGCGGGCCATAGATGATGTAGCTGTGGCCGACCACCCAGCCGATATCGGAGCCGCACCACCAGACCTCTCCCGGCTTGACGCCATAGAGGTTGAACATCGACCATTTCACCGCGACCAGATGCCCGCCATTGTCGCGCACCACGCCTTTGGGAATGCCGGTCGTGCCCGACGTGTAGAGAATGTAGAGCGGGTCGGTCGCCGCGACCGGCACGCAAGCCGCCTTCTTGCCGTCATTCATCGCCTTGCGGCGCAGGCTCGCCCAATCATAGTCGCGCTTCGGCGCGAGATCGCAGATCAGTTGCGGACGCTGAAGCACGATGCAGGCCTTGGGCTTCGCCGTCGCGAGCTTGATCGCCTCGTCGAGCAGCGGCTTGTACTGCACGATCCGGCCGGGCTCGACGCCGCAGCTCGCCGAGAGAATGAGCTTCGGCTGCGCATCGTCGATGCGGGTGGCGAGCTCCTTCGCAGCAAAGCCGCCGAACACCACGGAATGCACCGCGCCGATCCGGGCGCAGGCCAGCATCGCGACCACGGCCTCCGGCACCATCGGCATATAGAGGATGACACGATCGCCCTTGGCGACGCCGAAATCCTGCATGATCGCAGCGAGCGCCTGCACTTCGTGCAGCAGTTCGCCATAGGTGAATTTGGTGACGCTGCCCGTCAGCGGCGAATCATGGATCAGCGCGACCTGATCGGCACGGCCGCGATCGACATGGCGATCGAGCGCGTTGTAGCAGGTGTTGACGACGCCGCCGGCGAACCAGCGGCCGTAGACGCCCTGGGTGGCATCGAAGATTGTCTTCGGTGGCTCGATCCAGTCGATCTCCTTCGCCGCCTCGGCCCAAAAACCTTCGGGATCGGCCAGCGAGCGCGCATGGACCTCGTGATATCGACTCTTTCCCTGGACGTTCATTCCCGGCGCTCCCGTTCCCTTTGTTCGCCTGGCCTCGACCTGACCGGCAGGACGAGCCTCCCGCCATGACTGGGATCAAGGACCGGCGTCATTTGAGGGGTATTTTCCCGGGAACGGGCCGCGGTTCAAGCTGAAAAGGATGAGCCTTTTGGAGGAGGCGCAGCGGTTGCGCGGATGGTGTGCTCCTCGCTCGGCTTGCTGGAAGAGGCGAAGAGCCCCTAGCCCGCCATTGCATTCAACCGCTGCAACCGGTCCTGCATGACCTTCTTCAGATCGTAGCCGGGACGGCGGAAGCTGGCGTCGCGGATGGCGAGGAACTCGTGCTGGGATTTGCGCAGATCAGCGGCCGAGCGCCGGCTCATCGATTTCAGCACCCGCTCATAGGTCTCGGCGAGTTGGCGGTCGAGCGCGCCCAACTGCGGATCGGCGCAGATTACCTTCTCGACCTCGCGCTTGGCATCGGCGCAATCGAATGACGGGCCGTTGCCTGAATTCGCGGCCAGCGGCTGCGGCGGCGCGGCGCCGAATTTCGCGATCTCCGCCATCATGGTGCGGCGGCCATCCGCGGCATTCGTGTTACCGGGGTCGAGCCGCAGCGCCGTCTCGTAATCGGCCAGCGCCTTCTTGCGGTCGCCCATCTTGGAATAGAGCACGGCGCGGTTGTTGTAGGTCTTCGCGAAGTTGGGATCGAGTTTCAGCGCGGCCTCGTAGTCGCTGAGCGCTGCGCCGAACTCGCCCTTGAACTGGTAGGAATCGCCACGGTTGGTGAAGAAGTTCGGCCGCGGGGCCAGACGCAGCGCCTGGTCATAGTCGGCGATCGCCTTGTCGTAGTCTTTCATCGCGGCATAGGAGAGCCCGCGATTATCATAATACTCCGGCACTTTCGGATCGAGCCGGATCGCCTCGCTGTCGTCGGCAACCGACTTGTCGAGCTGGCCGAGCTTCTTGTAGGCGGCGCCGCGATTGGTGTAGCTGCGCGCCCGGTTCGGATCGAGCAGCAAGGCCTGGCTGAGATCGGCAACCGCCTTGTCGTTGTCGCCGTTGAGGTAATAGGTCGCGCCGCGATCGGACCAGGCCTGCGCGTAGTCCGGCTTCAGCTTGATGGCCTGATCGTAATCGGCGATCGCCCGATCGAGCCGGCGCTGGTTGGTGTAGGCGACGCCGCGCAGCTCATAGGCCTCGGCGTCCTGCGGATCGAGCTCGATCGCCTTGCTGAGATCTGATGTGGCGCGGTTGAGATCGCCGCCGGCCTCGCGCAAAAGGTCTCCGCGCAGGCGCCAGGCGCGCGAATTCTTGCCATCGAGCGCGATGGCGCGGTCGATATCCCGCAGCGCCTGCGTGAGACCACCGGAGGTCCTCGCATTGGCGTCGGCCCGAACCAGTAGCGCTGCAACGCGGTCGGAATTCGGATTTGAGGCCTGGTCAATGATGGCGCTGCACGCCGAAATGACGTCCACCGGAGCAGCTTTGCTGCCCGTCGCGCAGTCGGCCGCCGATGCCGGCGCGGCGAAGGCAAGGCTGATCGCCGCGCCGAGGAGAAAGGTGCGTAGCGGGCTATTTGCGAGCGAGGACATTTGCGCGGAAGAACGCGTGCCGCACATGGCGAAAACTCCGTGACATCAGGTTTTCCAATTGTCGCGGCGGGCATGGGATGGGTTCAAATTGGGGCGTTTCTCACCGTCATGGCCGGGCTTGTCCCGGCATGACCACCTCCTATGGGGTCAACTTAATACCCGTCCACCCCATTCAGTCGCTGCAGCCTGTCCTGCATCGCCTTCTTCAGATCATATCCTGGCCGGCCGAAGCCGGCGTTGCGGCGGGCGATGAAGTCATCCTGCTCGTGCTGGAGCTTCTTCGCCTCGCCCGCGTTGCGCGCCTCGCGGATCACGCGCGCATTGGCGGCATATACCTCCCTGTCGAGATCCGCGAGCTCGCGATTTCCGCAGATCGCCTTCTCGACGGGGCGGCGCACGCCCGAGCAAGGGAAGCTCGGCTTGCCGGCGACCGCCATCTGCGCGCCGATCCGCTCGATCTCGCGCGCCATCGCCTTGTGATTGGCTTTTTTCGTGGTTCGGATCGATCCGGAGCGCCGCGCCGAAATCCAGCACCGCCTTGGGCTTGTCACCCTTCTTCAGCCAGAGCTCGCCACGCGCATTAAAGACGTCGGCCAGCGCCGGATCGAGCAGCAATGCGCGGCTGTCATCCGCGATGGCGCGGTCGATCTGGTCGTGCAGCGCCAGCAGCGCGCCGCGCGCAACCAGCGCCTTGATCAGATCGGGCTTTGCGGTCTTCTCGTTGTCGATGACGGCGGCGCAGGCCGGGCCTGCCTTGTCCATGTCGTCGGTGGCCGTCGCGGCGAGGCATGCCGCGATGTCGACTTGCACGACGGCGGCCGGCTCGCCCCCGGTTGCGGCATGAGCCGCGTCGGACGAGAGCATAATGAGCACAACGGCCCCTGACATCTGAATGAATTTCTGAAAACGCATGCTCGCTGCAGTCGGAAGGTCTTGCTTTCTGGCTGCACTATCCACCATACGGCCGGATTGGTGCTAGCCTGTGGCGCCGCTCACATCGGTTTCGGGGACCCACTTGTCGACATTCGAATGGATCATCGTGCTTCTGCTCGGCGCCGTTGCATTATCGGCGCTGGCACGGCGGATCAAGGTCCCCTACCCGACCTTTCTCGCCATTGGCGGCGCGCTGATCGCCTTCGTGCCGAACAGCCCGTCCTGGACGCTCGAACCCGATCTGGCGTTGGCCCTTTTTGTCGCACCGGTCCTGCTCGATGCCGCCTTCGACACCTCGCTGCGCGATCTGCGCAAGAACTGGGTTCCGGTCTCGACCCTGGTCGTGGCCGCGGTCGGTCTGACCACGGTCGGCGTGGCCTATGTCGCGCATCGACTCTTCCCGGACATGCCCTGGGCCGCCGCAGTGGCGCTGGGCGCCATCGTCGCGCCGCCGGATGCTGCGGCTGCGGTCGCGATCCTGAGCCAGGTGAAGCTGCCCTACCGCATGGTCAAGGTGCTGGAGGGCGAGAGCCTGCTCAACGACGCCAGTGCGCTCCTGATCTATCGCATCGCGGTCGGCGCGGTCGTCATGGAGCACCTCAAATGGAGCGAGGTCGCGCCGACGATTGCGCTGGGGCTGGTCGGCAGCGTGATCGCCGGTCTTGTCGCGGGCCGCATCATTCCGCTGTTCATGGAACGCGTGAAGGAAGCGCCGAGCGCGATCATCGTGCAGTTCGCCACCACTTTCATGGTGTGGATCGCCGCCGAGCATCTCGGCCTCTCCGGCATCCTCACCATCGTCGTCTACGCCATGACGATCGCGCGCTCGGCAGGGCTGCGCATGCCGGCGCGGCTGCGGGTGCCCTCTTATGCGGTGTGGGAAACGACGGTGTTCGTGCTCAACGTGCTCGCCTTCATGCTGATCGGCATGCAGATGCGGCCGATCTGGACGAAGCTCGACGCTGACGTCCGCTGGGAATATTGCGTGGCTGCGGCCTGGATCCTGGCGACGGTCATTCTGGTCCGGCTGCTCTGGATCACATTCTATCGCACCACGCTGCGCTTCCTGATCGCGCGGGGCATCTATCATCCCAAGGATCCCAAGCAGGTCGCCTCGCCCAAGGGCGGCCTCATCATCTCCTGGTGCGGCATGCGCGGCCTGGTCACGCTCGCAACCGCCTTTGCGCTGCCCGAAAACTTTCCCTATCGCGACTTCATCGTCTTCATCGCCTTCGCGGTGGTGCTGGGCTCGCTGGTGATCCAGGGCCTGACACTGCGGCCGCTGATCCTGGCCTTCGGCCTCAAGGACGACGATCCCGTCGGTATCGAGGTCGCGCGCGCCCGCGCGATCGCCTATCGCGCCGCGCTCGACGCGATCGAGGACGATCCGTCGGAGGAAGCCGAAATCCTCAGGCTCGAGTACCGCGCCATCCTGATGCAGGCCGACGACGATCCGCACGGCGGCATCGCCAACGGCGAACTCCCCGCCGATCCCCTGCGCCGTCGCGCCATTGAGGCCGCGCGCAAAACGATCTTCGATCTGCGTGCCACCGAAGTGATCGGCGATGATGCGTTTCACCGGATCGAGGAAGAGCTGGATCGGGCGGAATTGAGCGCGGGGGGATAGCGGAGCGTGGGGCGGAGCTTAGGCCCCCGCCTTGCTCGTGATCCCGCCGTCGACCACCAGCTCGATCCCCGTCACATATTTCGACTCGTCCGACGCCAGGAACAGCGCAGCGTTGGCGACGTCGAAGGCGTCGCCCATGTGGCCCATCGGCACCTGCGCATCGCGCGCACGCCACATCGCCTCGACATCGCCCTTGGCGTAGCTGTTGGCGAGGCCGGCGGAATGCTCGACCATCGGCGTCTTCATCAGGCCGGGCAGGATCGCGTTCACCCGCACATGATGCCGCGCGAACTCGATCGCGGTGGTGCGCGTCATCTGGTTCATTGCCGCCTTGCTGGCGTTGTAGCTGACATAGGAGATCCCGACATGGCGAATCGAGGCGATCGAGGAGATGTTGATGATCGAGCCGCCGCCCTGCTTCACCATCACGGGGATGACGTGCTTCATGGTGAGAAAGGCACTCTTGAGATTGACGGTGAAGACGCGGTCCCAGCTCTCCTCGCCGGCGTCGACCACGCTGCCCATCTCGGCGATACCGACATTGTTGTCGAGCACGTCGATGCGGCCATAAGCCTTGAGGCACGCAGCGACCATCGCCTCGATTTCGCTCGCGCGCGAGACGTCAGCCGTGAACGCGGTCGCCTTGCCGCCTTCGCCGGTGATGATCCCGGCGGTCTCCTCGGCGGCAGCGCCGTTGCGGTCGACACAAAACACCTGCGCGCCCTCGCGCGCAAAGGTCACCGCGGTCGCCTTGCCGTTGCCCCAGCCGGGCCCGATCGAGCCGGCGCCCACCACCATCGCAATCCTGCCCTTGAGCCGGTCCATCGCGCGTCTCCTTTATTTCTGCTGTTCGTCGCAGATGCTCATCTTCGTCACGTTAGCACCGATGGGATGGCCGACAATGTCCGAAAGCGTCCGGCACGTGCCGTCATGGCATAGCCGCCATTCGCCGGCCGCGCCGGAATTGCCGAGGATCACTTCCTGCATCGGCGCGCGTTTCGGTTGCCATTGAAACCAGCCATCGACCAGCCGCGCCTCGGGCGGCGGCTCCATGCCGGGACCGGTGCCCTTGACGCGGGCCTGCACCAGCTCGAGGCCGGCCGGCGTCACGCGCCAGTCTTCCTGCCAGTCGACCTTCGCAATCGAATGCGTCCACACCAGCGTGAACGCGGAGAGCGCCAGCGCCTTCACGCCGCCGGCTGTCGCGAAGCAGAGGCTCACGCGGCCTCGATGACTGCAGGCGGACGCTGCCGCCATTGCCACAGCACGATCGCTGCGGAGAGAATGAAGCCCGCAGTGTCGCTGAACGGAAAGTCGCCGAGCAGGCACATCGCGGCGCCGAGCGCGACGACGCGTTCAAGCAGCGACAGCCGCGTAAACAGGAAACCGATCGCGACCATCCCGAACAGCGCGATCGCCACCAGCGCCTTGAAGGTCGCCAGCGCCACCGCGCCATAGAAGCCGAGCGTGGCCACCATGGGATCGCCCGCCTGCAGCATCAGCGCCGGCGAATAGACGAAGATGAAGGGGATGACGTAGCCGGCAAGCGCGATGCGCATCGCCTCCCAGCCGATCTTGTCCGGATTCTCCTTGGCGATCGGTGCGGCAGCAAGCGCAGCCAGCGCAACCGGCGGCGAGAGGTCGGCCATGATGCCGTAGTAGAACGCGAACATGTGGCTCGCGATCAGGGGCACGCCGAGCTTCGCCAGCGCGGGCGCTGCGAGCGCGGCGGTGATGATGTAGGTCGGGATCGTCGGAATGCCGGTGCCGAGCAGGATCGACAGCAGCATGGTCATGATCAGCGCCAGGAACAGGCTCTTCTCGCCGAGCCCGATCACCCAGCTTCCGAAGATGGTGCCGACACCGGTCTGCGACATCATGCCGATGATGACGCCGACGATGGCGCAGGCCATGCCGACGGTGATCGCGGATTTAGCGCTCTCGGCGAGAGCATCGCGGCATTCACGCAGGGCCTTGAGACCGCCGCGGATGAAGGCCGTGATCACGATCAGTCCGACGACGACACTGGCGACCGGCACGATCTGGAGGCCGTCGCGCGACAGCGCGGCCACGACCAGCGCAAGCCCGACCCAGAAAATGGTACGGATCACCATGGAGGACGCGCCGGCCGTGATGCTGGCGCCGAGAATCAGCGTCACCGTCAGCGCAAGCCCCATGCTGCCGGCATAGAGCGGGGTAAAGCCCTCGAACAGCATGTAGACCAAAGCTGCAAGCGGCAGCACGAGGTACCAGCGCGTCACCAGCGCCTTCCAGGCGCTCGGGATCTCCGAGCGCTTCATGCCGACGAGCCCGTGCTTGCCGGCTTCTAGATGCACCATCCAGAACGCGGAGGCGAAATAGAGCACCGCAGGGATCGCGGCCGCCTTCACGATCTCCGAGTACTGGACGCCGAGCGTCTCCGCCATGATGAAGGCGACCGCGCCCATCACCGGCGGCATGATCTGCCCGCCCATCGAAGCCGTCGCCTCGACGCCGGCGGCAAACGCGCGGCGGTAGCCGAACCTGATCATCAAGGGAATCGTGAACTGGCCCACGGTGACGACGTTGGCCACGCCGGAACCGGAGATCGTGCCCATCATGCCCGATGCAAACACCGCGACCTTGGCCGGACCGCCGCGGGTGCGGCCGAACAGGCCGAGCGAGACGTCGGTAAAGAGCTGGATCATGCCGGCGCGCTCCAGGAACGAGCCGAACAGGATGAACAGGAAGATATAGGTCGCCGAGACGTAGATCGGCACGCCGTAAAAGCCTTCGGTGCCGTAGGACAGATGCGTGATGATCTGGTCGAAATCATAGCCGCGATGATTCAGCGGCGACGGCAGATACTGTCCGAAGAACCAGTAGACCAGACACGCACCGCACATCAGCGGCAGCGCCGCGCCCATCAGCCGCCGAGTGCCCTCGAAGATCAGCACTGCGAGCAGCGTGCCGACGACGAGGTCGAGCCTGGTCGGATCGCCGTCACGCGCGATCAAATCGGCGTAGAATATCCATTGATAGAGGCCGCAGAAGAATCCGGCGCCGCCGATCAGCCAGCCGAGCGCGCGGCCGGCGTTGCTCTTCGCGGTGAAATTGGCGATCAGGCCGAAGGTCAGCAGGACCAGGAAGCCGACATGGACACCGCGCACCACCTGGCTCGGCAGATAGTTGAACGCCGCGACATAGAGCTGGAAGGTCGCAAAGGCGATACCGATCCAGTAGGAGAGCGTGCCCCACCAGCCCGGGCCAAAGCCTTCCGGAAAACCGTGCTCGAAATTGTCGAATTCAACCTTGATGGGCGCCGCGTCGGTACCCTCTGCCTTTTCCAGCATTTTTCGAATCGCCCCAGTCCAGCATGACGTCTAACGACTTTGGCACGGTGTCCCCCGCGCCGTCATGCCCGGGCTTGTCCCGGGCATCAATGAAACTTCGCAGTATGGCTTCAGAACGTGGATGGCCGGGACAAGCCCGGCCATGACGCGTCCTGTTGAGAGAACTGACCCTACTTGATCAGGCCCTTTTCCTTGTAATAGCGGATCGCGCCGGGATGCAGCGGGATCGGGCTGCCGGTGGCCGCCGTCTCGAGCTTGATCTCCTTGCCCGCCGCATGCGCGTTGGCGAGCTCCGGCAGCGATTCGTAGACCAGCTTTGTCATCTGATAGGCGAGATCGTCCGACACCGCCGAAGAGGTGACGAGGTAGTTGACCACGGCCGCGGTCGGCACGTCCTTGTCCTGGCCGGTATAGGTGTTGGCCGGGATGGTCGCCGAGATGAAGGGCGGGCCGATCTTGTCGACGGCCTCCTTCGGGACCGCCACCACCGTGATCGGGGCCGAGGTCGAGAGATCCTTCAGCGAGGCCACGCCGAGGCCGGCCGATTGCAGGGTCGCTGCGAGCTGGCGGTTCTTCATCAGATCGACCGATTCGGCGAACGGCAGATATTCGACCTTGCCGAGATCCTTGTAGGTCATGCCGGCGGCGGCCAGGATCGCGCGCGAGTTCAGTTCGGTGCCCGACTTCGGCGCGCCGACCGAGAGGCTCTTGCCCTTGAGGTCGGCCAGCGTCTTGATGCCGCTCTCGGCGGTCGCGACGATCTGGATGTAGTTCGGATAGATCGCGCCGATCGTCCGGAGCTTGTCGAGCTTGGTCTTGAAGCCCGCTTCCTCGTCGCCTTCCCAGGCGGCTTTCAGCGAGTCGCCCAGCGTGAACGCCAGCTCACCGCGGCCCTGCTGGAGCAGAATGAGATTTTCGACCGACGCCTTGGTGGCCTGCACCTGCGTCTTCACGTTCGGAATCTTGTCGCCGTAGATCTTTCCGATCGCGACGCCCAGCGGATAGTAGACGCCGGAGGTGCCCCCGGTCAGCACGTTGATGAAGGATTGCGCTTGCGCGCAAGGTGCCGACGCCGCCAGAGCAAGAGCCGCGGCCGCGCCGAAAATCGTCCGTTTCATGGTTGTTATTCTCCCCAAACCGGCGGCGAAATTGGCCGGATGAGGCGAGCGGGTCAACCCATCCAAAAGGCAAAACAGGGCTGCGGAAGCATTTGTTTTAGCTGGGTTTTGATGGAACCCGGCGGGTGCGGCGACGTGGCGCAGCCGATCGCCGGCCTGCGCCTTGCCGACGTCGAGGCCCTCACTGGAAGGTCATGTCCAGGCACTTGGAGATGTCGGAGCCGAGGCCGGAGGAAATGGTGATGCAGCCGCGGATCTTCTGCGCCGTCATATCAGCCGCCCAGACCGAATAGCCGCCGGGGCCGAAGAAGGAGTTGGTGTTCGGCGGCTCGGTTTCGGTCGCGTCGAAATCATACTTGCCGTCGGTCTCGAAGATGCGCGGCTTCTTGGTGCAGCCGCCGTCGGTCTGGACGTTGATGACCTCTTTGTTGTCGCGGGTCAGCGCCAGCGAGACCTGGCAGCGGAAATATTCCGAGGTCTTGGTGTTGAAGAGATAGGTGTAGGACTTGCAGGTCGCGGTGTTGAGCTTGCCCGGGGCAAGGCCGCGGCTGCACGAAATGCGCTGGTTGTGGCTGAGCTGGAAGTCATCGGCCCGGGCGGCCGGCGCCAGTGCCGTCAGCGACATCAAAGCGATTCCGCAAAGTTTAATGACATGGCGCATTCGAATCATCCCCACCAATATCTTTGTCGTGTTGCGTTCTAGACTGAAAGCGGAACATAGTCGCGAGGGGACGAAGGGAAAATCACAAACTGCTGGGCAAGACGTGATGCGCTGCGGCGTCATCGCGAATTGACCCGGAGACACCGTTCGTGATTTGTTCAAACGGGCACCCCGCTGGTGGTGAGGATGGATGATGGCATTTTCAATCAAGACATTTGCGATCGCGGCCGCGCTGGGCGCGCTGGTCGCTCCCGCATGCGCACAAAAAGCGGCAACGCCGTGGGAGCTCAAGCCGGACACGGGCTATGCCTATGACAAGGAAGGCAAGACCTTCTCTTACAAGATGGGCACCAGCAATGCCGGTGAGCTGCTGAAGGGCGCCAAGAAGGTGCCCAAGGGCACATTGTTCTTCATCGGCCAGAACGGCCAGCTCTACATGCGCAGCGGGCAATATCTGGAAGGCGACGGCCGGTTCAAGTTCGGGCCGGATCAGTAGGGGCGCGCCGGCTGCACAAACTCGGTGTCGTCCCGGCCTCGCCGGGATGACGGTTTCAAAACGCCGCCGCCAGCTCCCGTGCGCCGGCATTGTTGCTGTTCGAATCCATCCGCGCGTCCGTGACCGCGAGCAGCTTCGCCACCGTGTTGTGGCGGATCGCCACCGGGTTGCGCTCGTAGCCGCCACGCTGGAAGAAATTCGAGGTCGGCACCTGCTCGCGCATCGCCTGCGGCATCGTCACCATGTCGAGGCCTGTGCCGTCGCCGGTGAGGTTCATCATCTCGAGCTCGGCGGCCGTGAGCGGACGGGTGTAGCCCTTGGCGCGGGCGAACAGCACCGAGGTCAGCAGTTTATGAGTCTGCAGCATCGGCCCGATGTCGACGTCGAGCACCATCGCATGCATGGCCCAGCCCTGCGCCGTGTCGCCGATCTTCTCATGCTCCGACCAGGAGTCCGGCACCGACTTCGCGTGCGCCACCATTTTCTTCAGAACAGCAAGCTTGTGCTCGAGCGACTGGCGCGCCGGCCCTGAGCTGCGCGCCACCTTGTCGGACAGCGCACGGATCAACTCATGGCCCTGCTCGGCCAGCAGCTCGACGCTGTTGGTGGTGAGCAGCTGGTTGTAACCCATCGCTGTCGAGATCGCGCGCTTGCCGCCATGCTCGATGCCCGCCTGCACGTCGAAATTGCCGGTACCGCCGGTCTCGAACGAATAGACGCGCACGGCTTGTTCGCGCGTGAGCCCGGAGGCCAGCGCGTAGCGTGCATAGGCGCGCTTGAACTCGACCTCGGAGGTCGGTCGCTGCGGCGTGAATTGATACAGGTCCTGCGCGGCGCGGAGCAGATCGGAGGCGACCGGAAGCGGCTTGCGGGGCGGACGGGTCGGCGTTTCCTCCGGCTCCGGATTCACCGGCCGCTTCGGCCCGGTATAAACCGGCGGCTGGTCCAGCACGTAATCGTCGAGCGTGATCTGCTGTCCGCTGCGCCGTTTGGCGTTACGCCCTTTGCGCTTCTCCGTGACCTGGCTCCAATAGGCGCCGGCCTCGGCATCGAAGGCGCCGCGGATCTGCTGATACTCGGCCAGCTTGCGACGATATTCGAGCACGGCGGGCGATGCGCCTCCGCCTTGCGCAAAAAACTGCGACAGCAGCTGGGCGTTGGCATTGCGGACGGCTGATGGCAGCGCATCGGCCTCGCCGCCACGCGCAGCGGGGACGAGCAGGACGAGCGCGAGTGGAACCAGCGCCAGATGTATTCGAATCGAATGATGCATGCTGCCCTCTTAGCAGGCATCCGGTAACCGTCACGTTAACGTGCCGTTTACCATCGCTATTTCCAGGCGAACACCGGCTGTTCCAGATCGGTGACGCGGGTGTGGCGGCCCGCCAGCACCTCGCGGAACTGGTAGATCAGCGCCGCGGTCGGCGCGTGAATAAGGCTCATCTGGTGATGGAAGCGGATCACGCGCCGGGTGCTTTCGGGAATCGCGGTGAAGTCGAAGGCGTCGTCGCGCTCGATCGTGTCGAGCGCGATGCGATGCACGGAGGCGACTTCGTCCGGGTTCGGCTTGATCGCGGCACTGTTCGCAGCCCAGACCACGACCGGCGTGATCAGATAGCCCGAGCGGGTCGGATAGTCGTCGAGCAAGCCGAGCACGGCGTCGGCGGGAAGCCCGAGCGCGAGCTCCTCGTCGAGTTCGCGCAGCGCCGCCTCGACCGGCGTCTCGCCGGCATCGCAGCGTCCGCCGGGCAGTGCCCACTGGCCGCGATGGGAGCGCAAGCTCGATGCGCGTCTGGTCAGCAGAAACGCCGTGTCGTCGCCGTCGTTCGCTTCGGTCAGCGCCAGCACCACCGCGGCGCGCTTCAGCGTCGACGGCTCGGCCGCATCCGGCAGCCGCGCAAAGGAGGCGCAGGCGTCCGCGATATTCCGTCTGGTGGCATCGCCGAAGGCTCTCATGATGCTTGACTACACCAGGACCGCGCTCGATGAAACGAGGAGAGATCAAGCGTTGCAAGGATGAACGGAGCGATGACCAGCAAGACCGCCGCAAAGCTCAAATCAGACGGCTGGACCATCATGGAGACCACAGGCTTCATGCACCTGGTCGGGCCGTTGTGGGAGCGCAAGGTCGATGGCCAGTACGAGTTCGCGCTCGCGACCGAAGACAAGCACCACAACCGCCGCGGCATGGTCCAGGGCGGCGTGATGATGACCTTCGCGGACCGCACCTGCGGCATGACCGCCCGCTACGTCTCGGGCAAGGAGTATATGGCGACGGTGCAGCTCGACACCCATTTCGTCGAGGCCGGCCAGATCGGCGACATCCTGATCTCCCGCCCCCACGTGGTGCGCTCGACCCGCAGCCTGATCTTCATGAGCACCGAGGTGACCGTCGACGGTCGCTGCGTGGTGATGGCCAATGGTGTGTTCAAGATTTTGAAGGGGCCGGCGTAGGGCACGTTCGGCGAGACTGCCACCGCTGCACATCGCACACTCCGCTGTCGTCCCGGCGCAGGCCGGGACCCATAACCCCAGGCAGTAGTTGTAGCGCGAAACAGGCAACTCCGAGTCTTCGCCAAACCTCTCCCTGTGGTTATGGGTCCCGGATCTGCGCTTCGCTTGTCCGGGGCGACGAGAGAAAGCAGCATTGCTGGATTGCTTCGCTGCGCTCGCAATGACGGAACCGGGCGGCTATGGTGAGCCACAACAGAAGCCTCGAGGAAACCGTCCATGCAATACCGCCAACTCGGCCGCAGCGGCCTGAAAGTCTCGCCGATCTGTTTGGGCTCCATGATGTTCGGCGGGCCGACGGACGAGGCGGCATCAAAGCGGATCATCTCGAAGGCGCATGAGGCCGGCATCAACTTCATCGACACCGCGGACGCCTATTCGAAAGGAGCGTCCGAGGAGGTCGTCGGCCGTGCCATCGGCAACGTCAGGCACGCCTGGGTGCTCGCCACCAAGCTCGCGAACCCCATGGGCAGTGATCCCAATCGCGTCGGGCTGTCGCGGCGCTGGGTGTTGCAGGCGGCCGACGAGAGCCTGAAGCGGCTCGGCACAGACCACATCGACATCTATTATCTGCACAAGGAAGACCATGCGACGCCGCTGGAGGAGACGGTGCGCGCGATGGGCGATCTGATCCGATCAGGCAAGATCCGCTATTTCGGCGTCTCCAACTATCGCGCCTGGCGCGTCGCCGAAATCTGCAACATCTGCGACCGGCTCGGCATCGACCGTCCCGTGGTGAGCCAGCCCTACTACAACGCGATGAACCGGATGCCCGAGGTCGAGCATTTTCCGGCCTGCTCCTATTACGGCCTCGGCATCGTCCCCTATAGCCCGCTGGCGCGCGGCGTGCTCACCGGCAAGTACAAGCCTGATGCTGCTCCCGACAAGGAGACACGCGCGGGCCGCAACGACACACGCATGATGCAGACGGAATGGCGGCCGGAATCGCTTCAGCTTGCACAGGAGATCAAGGTTCACGCCGAGAAGAATGGCATCACCGCCGGCCAGTTCGCGGTCGCCTGGGTGCTCAACTCCGCCTTCGTCTCGTCGATCGTCGCGGGCCCGCGCACCGAGGAGCAGTGGGACGGCTATATCCGCGCGCTCGACTACCGCTTCACCGCGGAGGACGAGGCGTTGATCGACCGGCTGGTCGTGCCTGGCCATCCGTCGACGCCGGGCTACAATGACCCCGCCTATCCGATCGAGGGACGTCGCGCGCGGACGGCGTGAGAGCGGGAGACGGCAATGGCGTTTGAAGACCGCTACGGACTGCCGCTCTCCACCAGCTCCGATCAGGCTGCGTCCGCCTATCGCGAAGGCGTCGATCTCATGCTTGCCGGCTGGACCGGCACGGCGGAAATGCTGGAGCGCGCGATCGCCGCCGATCCGGATTTCGCGCTGGCCCACATCGCGCGCGCCCGGGTGCACGCGTTCTACCAGCAGGGCGAACTTGCGCGGCAGAAGGCGGCACTGGCGCGCGAGGTTGTGGCCACGCGCGGCACCGAGCGCGAGCGATCGCATGTCGAGACGCTGGCGCTTGCGATCGAGGGACGCGGGCCCGACGCGATCGCAGCCATGTTCAGGCATATTGAAAGCTGGCCGCGCGACGCCGTCGTGCTGTCGCTGCCGCTCGGCGCGTTCGGCCTGTTCGCGTTCTCCGGCATGGCCGACCACGACCGCGCGCGGCATGAGCTGTGCGAGCGCGTCGCGCGTCACTACGGCGAGGACTGGTGGTTTCTCACCATGTCTGGCTGGGCGATGACCGAGAATGGCGACGTCGCGCGCGGCCGCACTGTTACCGAGCGCGGTTTTGATCTGCGCCGGGCCAATGCTCATGCAGCGCACGCCGTGCTGCATGCAATGTTCGAGGATGGCTCGATCGACGCGGCAGACCGCCTCGTCGACGAATGGATCCCGACCTATGACCGTGCCGGAATCCTGCACGGCCATATCCTCTGGCACCAGGCACTCGGTGCGCTCGAGCATGGCGATGCG
This sequence comes from Bradyrhizobium manausense, assembly GCF_018131105.1. Lineage (NCBI taxonomy): Bacteria > Pseudomonadati > Pseudomonadota > Alphaproteobacteria > Hyphomicrobiales > Nitrobacteraceae > Bradyrhizobium > Bradyrhizobium manausense. The sequence continues at coordinate 1,187,037 of NZ_JAFCJI010000002.1, forward strand.
GCGCGTGCGCTCCAGATCTATGCCGACGTGCTCCAACCCGCCGCCACGCAGGCGCCACCGCTCAATGTCGTCACCGACAGCGCCTCGCTGCTCTGGCGTCTGTCGGCTTATGGCCACGCCGTGCCGAAGCCGCTCTGGGTCGAGGCCGACGCCACCGCGCAAAAGCTGTTCCCGAAGTCGGGCCTGCCCTTCGCCGACGTCCACATGGCGCTGTTCGCGGCCGCGACGCGGAACAACGATGCGCTCGCCGCGCGCCTTGCCGTGATCGAGCAGCGCCTTGCCGACGGCAAGCTGCCGGCCGGCCCCGTGGTGCCGGCGATCTGTCGCGCGCTGGCGGCCTTCGCGGATGAGAATTACGCCGCTTGCGTGCGCGAGCTTGCGCCTGTCCTCCACGAGGTCGTTCGCATCGGCGGCAGCCACGCCCAGCGCGAACTGGTCGAGGACGCGTACCTCGTCGCTCTCATGCGCAGCGGCGAGCTGCCGCGCGCCCGCAAGCTCCTCGACGCCCGCCTGCACCGCCGCCCGTCCTTGCGCGATACGCGCTGGCAGACGGCGATGGCCTGAGGCAGGATGGAGCAAACACGACCGGAGGACGCCCATGACCGAGATCGTCGCGCTGGAGGCACTGGCCGCGCGCGTTACGCCAGGACAGTCGCTGGCAATCCCCGTCGATGGTTCGGGCGTGGCGATGGCGGCGACCGCGACCCTGCTCGAAGCGGGCATACGTGGCCTCAAGCTGATCTGCGTCCCGATCTCCGGCATGCAGGCCGATCTCCTGATCGGCGCAGGCGCGATTGCTTCGCTGGAGACCAGCGCAGTGTCGCTCGGGGAAGCCGGCGCCGCGCCGCGCTTCACTGCCGCCGTCAAGAGCGGCGCCTTCACCATGCGCGATTCCACCTGCCCGGCGATCTATGCCGGTCTGCTCGCCGCGCAAAAGGGCGTGCCGTTCATGCCGATTGCCGGCATCATCGGCAGCGACCTCCTCAACGTGCGGCCTGACTGGCAGGTGATCGACAGTCCGGTCGGCGAAGCGCGCAAGGTGGTCGTGGTGCCCGCGATCGCGCCTGATGTCGCGCTGTTTCACGCGCCCGAGGCCGACCGCGCCGGCAATGTCCGCATCGGCCGGCATCGCGAGCTCGCCGACCTCGCTTATGCAGCGAAGTGCACGCTGGTCACCGTGGAGCGCATCGTCGACCGCAATCTGCTCGGAAACGAGGATTCCGCCGCCGGCGTGCTGCCCTCGCTCTATGTCGACAGCATCGCGGTCGCCGCACGCGGCGCCTGGCCGTTGGCGCTGTGGGACGAATATCCCGCCGACGAGGCCGAGATCGCGCGCTACGCGACGATGGCGCGCAGCGAGGACGGCTTTCGCGCCTATCTCTCGGCCTTCCTGACCCATCGCAAGCAGGTGGCCTGATGTCGACTGAGCGCGAGCGCCGCGAGATCCTGATCGCCACCATCGCCGATCTGCTGGACGGCATCCGTCACGTCGCAGTCGGCGCGTCGTCACCGATTCCCGCGGCCGGCGCCATGCTGCTGCGCGCCCGCAACGAACGCGACGGCAAGCCGCCGGTGCGCATCTCGATCCTGGGATCGCAGGCGAATAATTTCTTCACCAATGGCGGCATCGAGCTGTTCGACTGCGCCGCGCAAGGCAGGGTCGACGCCTTCTTCCTCGGCGGCGGCCAGATCGACGGCCAGGGTAACATCAATCTGGTCGGCACCGGCGAGTATCCGACGACCAGCGTACGCTGGCCCGGCTCGTTCGGCTCGGCCTATCTCTATCATCTCATCCCGCGCGTGATCCTGTTTCGCGAGGAGCATTCGCCGCGCGTGTTCGTGCCCAAGGTCGATTTCGTCAGCGCGCGCGCGATCACGCCGGAGGTGCCGCGCCGCGGCGGGCCGCATGCGCTTCTGACCAACATGGCTCTGTTCGACTTCGACCGCGAGGCGGGCGGCTTCGCGCTGCGCTCGGTGCATCCGCCCTTCACCCCGGCCGACATCAGGGAGAATACCGGCTTCACCTATCGGGAGCCGGATGTCGTGCGCGAAACGCAGCGGCCCGATCCAGCAACGCTGGCGCTGCTGCGCGGGCAGGTTTTCGACGCGCTGGCCGAGACTTATCCGGCCTTTGCGCGGACCATGAAGCAGGCGGCGTGACGCCGTCTGCCTCGAAAAAAACATCGGCCTGGCGGCAAGTGCCTGCTAGGACGGTTAGGGCGATCGGGGGCGAGTCGCCGATGGGTGGCGCGGTGGTATTCAAGACGAGGTTGGCCGGGCAAACGGGGTCGCAACCAATTTGCGATTCGACGGTTATAGGGCGGAACTTTCGCCCGTCCGTGGCCCTCTGGCACATGAGCCTGACGATGCGTCTCCGCCAACTGATCCTGGCCGCCCCCCTCGTTGCTCTCGTAAGCCCTTGTTTTGCCGACTCTTCCACCGCGATCCCGGTGAACAGCGCACCAGCCCGGCAGAATTCTCTTGTCGACATGCTCGCGTTGATCTCGGGCCACTGCAAGACGCTGAAGGTCGCCGGTCGCCCCTTTGCCTGCAAGACCGTGGCCTTTGCCCATGACGCCAAGGGCCGGGTCAATTTCGCGGTCGCCGTCGACGACCCCAGCGACGAGAACCACGTCGTCTCGTTCTCAGGTGAGAACGGCAAGCGCGCTGACGACAATTCCTACGAGTTGCCGATCGACCGCATGCTGCTCAACTCCAAGAACCGACCCAGGGTCGACGGCCTTCCGGTACCGGCGGAGCAGACCTCGATTGGCGTCTGCCGCCAGACTGGCAACTTCGCCGCTAGGAAGGTGAACGACGTCACCTGCTCGGCGACCGACAACGAGGGCCGGACCTACGAACTGCTGTTCGTCTCTGACGGCAAGCCGGTCAGCGTGCGCCGCATCAGGCAGTCGTCGCCCTCGATCCAGGATCCGTTCAAGTAACGGTCCTTCGCATCGCCGTTCGTTCATCGGGCGAGGCGCACATCCTTCCGTTGAATCTCCGTCTTAGGTGGGTATGCTCCCTCGTGTGTCCTCATGAGGAGGCGCGATTGCAACCCGAGGCGGGGCCGAGCGTCCAGCAATGCGTATCATCACCGGGCTCGCGCGCGTCCTGATCGTCCTGCTGTTCGCTTGCCTGTCGCGTGAATGCATTGCAGCCGACGGTGCCCGGCAACGCTCCATCCTGGTTCTCGAAGAAGCCGATTTTCGCTCACCATTTTATTCGGAGATCTTCGCCGGAATCCGCGCCGCTGCGAAGCAGAACGGCCATCCCCACACCGTGATCTACGGCGAGAGCCTCGATCTCGCACGCTTCCCTGGGCCGGATTACGAAGAGAGTCTCGTCGGTCACCTCAAGACCAAATATGCGCAGCGGCCGATCGACGTCATCGTTTCGATCGGCGTCGCATCGGCGAAATTCCTTCAGAAGCGCAAGCAGGACATCTGGCCCGCCGCACCCGTCGTGTACGGCTTCGTGCCCGATCTGCCCGAGGTGAGCGCGTTGTTCCTCCCCAACACGACCGCAGTTTTCTCAAGAGTGAGGCCGCTCCATCTGCTGACCGCAGCCCGCGCGATCGTTCCCAACCTAACCCGCGTCGTTCTTGTCGGTGACGCCTGGAAGAATCCGCTGGTCTATGGACACTGGAAGCAGGATTTTGCTGCGGCAATGCCGGATATCGAGGTCACCGATCTTTCGGACACCGTGTTGCGTGAGGTCCGCAAGCAGGTCGCGACGCTTCCCGACCGCTCCGCTATCCTGACTTCGGCGATATATTCCGACGGCGAAGGCACCTATTATTCTCCGGCCGCGGCACTCGCACGTATTGCCGAGAGCGCGAACCGTCCGGTCATCATCACATCGGATACATTTCTTGGAAAGTCGGGCGTGGGCGGCTTCCTGCTGCTGCCCGACATCATCGGGCGGGAAGCCGGCGATGTCGCGATGCGGATTCTCAATGGCGAAGCGCCGTCGAGCATTGCGTCTTTCAACGGCGATAACGTCAAGCCGATCTTCGACTGGCGGGAACTCAAGCGCTGGAATGTCGACGAAGCCAGTCTGCCACCCGGCAGCGAGGTGCGTTTCCGAGAACTGACTTTCTGGGAGCAGCACTACTGGCATGTGACCATCGTCGTGGGCGTGATGCTGACACAGGCACTGATGATCACCTTTCTGCTGCGCGAGCGCCGGCTGCGCTTCCTGGCCGAGGTCGAAGCACGTCAACGCATGTCGGAGCTCGCCCACATGAACCGCCGCGCTACCGCAGGCGAGATGTCGGCCTCGATCGCACACGAGCTGAACCAGCCGCTTGCCGCGATCCTGCTCAACGCCGAGACGGCCGCGCAGATGTTGCAGGGTCCCGCACCCGATCTCGTCGAAGTCGGAGACATGCTGGAGCACATCCGCCGCGACGATCATCGGGCAAGCGAGGTCCTCGGCCGGCTGCGCATGTTCCTGAAGCGGGATCCGACCGAGCGGCGCGACATCGACCTCAATGCGACCGTCGATGAGGTGTTTCGCTTCCTCTCCGTGCAGGCGCTGACCCACGATGTCGGGCTCGCGACGGAGCCGTCGTCCGCCGGCATCCGTGTCAAGGCCGACAGAGTGCAGCTCCAGCAGGTCATCCTGAATCTGGTCGTGAACGGCATGGATGCCGTGGCGCATCTTCCGGCGGATCGGCGCCGCGTCGTTGGTCGGACCAGCCTCACCGAGGGCAATCTGGCCCTGGTCTCCATCACCGATTCAGGCGACGGCATTCTTGCGGAGAAGGTGACCGAGATCTTCAAGCCGTTCTTCACGACCAAGGCGCAAGGCATGGGCATTGGTCTCTCGATCGCGCGCACCATCATCGAGGCGCATGGCGGCCGCATCTGGGCCGAGAATGCGCCATCGGGTGGCGCCGTATTTCACATCAGCCTGCCGCTGGTCGCGCCGGGATAAGCGCGAGCGCGGTCTCACGAATTCATCGTTTCCTCCCGGAGGGTCCCATGACGTGCGATCGCCTGTTTCTGCTGCGCCCCGGTTTCGAAGATCCGGCCTATCTCGGCCAGCGCTTCTTTTGCTCGCATTGCGCGCTGATCGAGGGTGTGCTGGCCTCGTTTCCGGCGCTGGCCGAAAAGCTCGACATCGCGCGCATCGCCTGGCCGAAGCCGAGGCAGGCCGTGATCGAACTTGTCGGCGAGGAGAACCAATGGCTGCCGCTGCTTGTGCTGGCCGACGGCGCGACCTCACCGCACCAGACCGGCAGCCATCAGGGGCGCGGCTTCATCGCTGACAAGGACGCCATCCTCGCCGCGTTGTCGGAGCGGCATGGATTTCCGGTTCCGCATCCGTAAGGCGACCGTCCCGAAACGAGGGAAGATCGGCATTGCGCGCTTTCCCTTCCGTCTCGCATATTCGGCTCGGCCCGCAGTCCGAAAGATTCGCCTCATGCCTCATCCCTTCCCCGCCCTCATCGTCATCGATGTCCAGCGCGCATTCGATGAATGGGAGGCGGCGGGCAAGCGGCGCAACAATCCGGATGCCGTGGCGCGCATCGTTGATCTGCTCGCAGCGTTCAGGGCGAGCGGCGCGCCGATTGTCCATGTCCGCCACGAGGGCACCAAGCCGAACTCGACGTTCCTGCCCTCGCACACCGGCTACGCCGTCAAGGACGAGGCGCGCGAGCACGCCGGCGAGCCCGTGATCGTCAAGCGCGTCAACAGCGCCTTTCATCGGCACCGACCTCGAAAGGCGCCTGCGCGGCGATGACATCGCCACGGTCGTGATCTGCGGCGCCACCACCAATCATTGCGTGGAGACGACGACGCGGATGGCCGGCAATCTCGGCTTCGACGCACGCCTCGTGCGCGACGCGACCTGGACTTTCGATCGTGTCGGCCCCGACGGCGACACCCATTCGGCCGAATCCATTCACGCGATGACGCTGTCGAATCTCAACGGCGAATTCGCCCGCATCGTGACCACGAACGAGGTGATCGCGTCGCTTGCAGCGATGCGACAATAAACCTCAGTGCGATTCTCACGTTGATCGTCTGCGTCGTTTCGACGCCCGCGCTCACCGGAACGCGAGGGATGCCCATCTGTTGTCACTCGACATCTCAACTGGAGTGATGACATGAAGTATCTCTTTGTCGCGATGGCTGTCGGCGCTGCGGCGTTGGCCGGTGGATCCGCGGCCAACGCGGCCGACGGAACGGCCAAGCCGAACGCGCAAACGCGCCAATCGACCGACATCAGCGCGCAGCACCGGCACGGCCATCACGGTTATCGCCATCACCACTGGCGTCATCACCATCATGGCTATTATCGTCCGTATTATCGCAGCTACGGCTATTATCCGCGGCACCACCGCTATTATGGTGGCGGTCCCTACGGTTATTACGGCGGCGGCGGTCCCGGCGTGACGTTCAGCTTCGGCGGCGGTCGCTGGTGAGACAAAAGGCCCGCAGAGATGCGGGCCTTCCTCTCATCCCTGCAGGATCATCCCGGCGGTCTCCAGCCCGCTCGCGAGCGCGGCTTCCACGGTGCCCATGTCGCGGCCGCGATAGAGCGCTTCGCCGGAGAACAGCACCAGGCCATCGGCGCGCGCCAGACGCTCCTGCGCCGTACGTGTCCGCAGCGTCGCCCAGGAATAGGCACCGCGGGCAAAGGGATCGTGCGCCCAGTTGACGGCGGAAGCCGCGATGAGGTCCTGCGCGATGGTCTCGCGTGGCCGACCAAAGATGGCCGCGAGCGAATCGAGCCCGCTCTCAATTAGCCCCTGCGGATCAAGGTGCGACAGTTCCGCCGTCCGCGGACCCCCGAACCATCCCGTCAGCACGGGATGCTGATCCGGTTGCCGTGTCCACCACACAGGAATCGTTTCGTCCGACAACAGGAAGAGCATGTCCGCAAGCCCTCCGCGCTCGCGCCACCATGGCCGTTTGAAGCGCAGTAGGATTTTGATGACGTTGCCGAAGCCAATATCGTCCGCGGCCGCGGCCTTCGCGCGCGCGGCTGCAGGCAGCGCGATCTCGCGCAGCAACGGCAGCGGCACGGTGACGATCACACGATCGCAAACATGCACCGCGCCGTCTGCACCGCGGACAGTGAGCCTGCCGTCGCTGTCCTCGATCGCAGAGACCACGGCACCGAAGCGAATTGCAACGCCGGACTTGTGGCACCCCGCCGCCAGGAAGTCGATCAGGCCGCCATAGCCGCCGTCGATGCGCGCCGATTTGGCGTGTCCGTCATTCATCCATTCATCGCGCAGCGCCAGCGTCGAGGCGCGCTCGGGGTCGGCCGCATCGTAGCCCTCGACCATACGTTCGACGGCGTGCCGCAACCGCGCGTACTCAGGCCCGGCAAAATGCCGGCGAAGGAAGTCGGCGACGGTGAGATCGTCAGTCAGATCCTTCACGACGGCATGAAGCTGGTCGTCATAGGGATCGCGGGGGTTCTCCCGCGAGAAGTCCGTGCCGTCAAAGCTCCATTGCGCGCCGCCGATCGGCCGCACCGTGAGCCCCGCCTCGCGCGCGAGGCCGCGCGTGACCGGCGCCTCGCCATGGACGAACTCGGCACCGCCATCGGCGGGATAGCCGAAGCTGGATGCCGGAAGCGGATGGATGCGTCCGCCGCAGCGCTCGCGTGCTTCCAGGATCGTGACGCGTTTGCCGGCGCTCCCGAGCTCGCGCGCAGCCATCAGGCCGGCCGCGCCCGCGCCGACAATGACGATGTGCTCTGACGTATCAGACATGCGGGTCGCTACCGGCCCGCGGCATCGTTCTGGATCAGATAGCGCAGCAACAGGACGCCGCCGCCGAGATCCCGCGTGCTCTCCAGCGTCATCGCGGTGAGCGGCGCGCGCTTGTCGCCATCGGCCTCGGTCGAATCGAACACGAAGGGCGCGCCCCTGGCGCCGTCGATCGCGGGACTGAGGATCAGGTTGAATTCGTCGATCAGGCCGGCACGCAGGAACGCGCCATTGGCGACGCCACCGCCCTCCACCAGCAGGCGCTTGACGCCAAGCTCGCGATTGAGGATCTCGACCGTCAATGCGAGATCGATCTCGGATTTGCCGGCGAAGAAGTAGGAGATACCCTCGCCGCGCAAGCCGGCGAGATGCGAATCCGGCACGCTCTCGGTCAACACGACGACGATGGGATCGCCGCCGATATCCGAGCGGCCCCAACCGATCTTGCCGTGCGCGTCGAGCACGACGCCATAAGTTTTGGCATCGCGCCGCGCGAACCAGTTTTCGCGCGGAAATCTTTCGCCCGAGGTCTCGGGATAGGGTTTGCCCTTGGCGAACTCCGAGCCGGTGACGCGGCCGATCACCCAGGCGTCACCGCCGAGATTGTCATGGATCTTCTCGAACCAATCGGTGCCGGCGCCCTTCGGCCGCCAGCGGCTCGGATGGGTGCGGCCGTCGAGGCTCGAATGCATCAGGCAGATGACATAGGGCTTCATGCAGGATCTCCGCGCCGGCTTCTCAGGCCGGCTTGTTGTTCTTCTCGCGATCGTTGACGATCACCGCGAGCGGATTGAGTTTTGGCGGCGCGACCAGCTTGAGCGTGTTGCTGTCGTGATGGTTGAACGGCGCGCCACGGACGAACAACGCAGTCTGGATCGCATAGCTCCAACCACCATCGTCATTAAAGCTGATGTCGCAACGGTAAGAGTCGGTACGAAAGGCTTGTTCCAGGAAGTCGGTCGAGCAGATCCCGTAGGCGGTGTCGCCGCGCTTTGCCATGACGGAGATCTTTTTGTCGTCCGGCTTGGCGTGGCCCGAGGCCAGCAGCACCTGCCCGCGCGGGATCGCCAGCGTCTGCATGATCAGCCCGGTCGCAGGCTCCCACAGCCAATAGCCGACCTGATCGTGGAAGGTGATGTCTTCCTCGGGCGTGTTGATGTGGATGTGATAGCGCAAGCCATAGAACAGTTGCGGCCCGTTGGCCTGCGGATCGATCGGGTCCATCCGGATGTGCTCGATGAAGATCCGCCGCTCGGGCCCCTCCGCCTTCGGATTGATGTCGATGCCCTTGTCGGCCTGCCAGGTGCCGGCGAGCCGGCGGAGCGGTCCGAGATTGGCAAGACTGTCAGGGGAAACGTCCTCGGGCTCGGTGAAGATGTCGGCGGGAAGGGGCAGCATGGAGACCTCGCATCGTTGCGCGCAGCAGCAATAGCACAAGGGCGGCGCCAAGCACTTGTCACGGAACCGGAAGGCTGCCCCGCGCGTTATGGGGCGTTGAGTACGAGTCCTCGAAATCCGGACTCGAATGGGCAAGGATGCCCATGTCATGCGTCACGAGGGGGTCCGGTGCTGTCGGAGACAACTGCTCGGCAGTCAATCGATCTGGGCTTCCCCTCCGACGGAGGCGGGCTGGGTGCGATGATGCGTGCCCTCGACTGGTCCGACTCGCCGCTCGGCCCTCCCCGACAATGGTCGCTGGCCCTCAAAACGACAGTCGGCATGTTGCTGGCCGCACAGGCCCAGATCGTGCTGTTCTGGGGCCCTGACTACGTCGCACTCTACAACGACGCCTATGCGCCGGGCATCGGCGCCAATCATCCCCGCGCACTCGGCCGGCCCGCGATCGAGAACTGGGGCGAACTGTGGGACGATCTCGAGCCACTCCTGTCGGGCGTGCGCCAAACGAGAAAGACCTTCGCGGCGAAGGATCGTCCCTTCTACGTCGAGCGCCACGGTTACGGCGAAACCAGCTATTGGGACGTCTCCTACTCGGCCGTGATTGACGACGACGGCTCGGTCGGCGGCGTTCTCTGCATCGTATCGGAGACGACCGAGCGCATTCTCGGCGAGGCGCAGCTGCGGGCGAGCGAAGCGCGTTACAAGGAGCTGACCGCGACGCTCGAGCAGCGCGTCGCCGAGCGCACGGCCGAGCGTCACCTGCTCGCTACCATCGTGGAAACCACTGACGGCCAGATCCAGGCGCTCGACCTCGACTATCGCTGGCTCGCCATCAACGCGTCCTGCGCCGACGCCTATCAGCGCATCTATGGCAAGCGGCCGAGGATCGGCGATTCGCTAAACGAATTCCTCGCCGACCGGCCCGAGCATCTCGCGGCGGCCAAGGCAATCTGGGGCCGCGCGCTGGCGGGCGAAGCCTTTACCAATATCGAGGAGTTCGGCGATCCGCATTTCGAGCGCCGCGTCTACGAGATGAAGTTCGAGGCATTGCGTGCGCCCGATGGCGCGCGCATCGGCGCATTCCTGACCGGGATGGACGTGACGGATCGCCTGGAGGAGCAGGCGCGCCTCGCGCAGGCCGAGGAAGCGCTTCGGCAGGCCATGAAGATGGAGGCGATGGGCCAGCTCACCGGCGGCGTCGCGCACGACTTCAACAACCTGCTGACGCCGATCGTCGGCCTGCTCGACATGTTCCAGCGCAAGGGCATCGGCGGCGAGCGCGAGCATCGCCTGATCGCCGGCGCCGCACAGGCGGCCGAGCGCGCCAAGACGCTGGTGCAGCGCCTGCTTGCGTTCGCGCGCCGGCAACCGCTTCAGGCGATATCCGTCGACATCGGCCGGCTCGTCGCCGACATGGGCGAGCTGATCTCCAGCACGACCGGGCCGCAGATCGAGGTGACGGTGGATACGCCCGAAGGGTTGCCCGAAGCCATGGCCGATCCCAACCAGATCGAGATGGCGATCCTGAATCTCAGCGTCAACGCGCGCGATGCCATGCCCGAGGGCGGCAAGCTGCGCATCTCGGCCAAGGCGCGGACGATTGAATCCGCGCAAGCCTATAGCCTGGAACCGGGTACCTATGTCTGCATCTCGGTTGCGGACAACGGCATCGGCATGAGCGAAGAGACCCTGGCTCATGCCGTCGAGCCGTTCTTTTCGACCAAGGGCATCGGACAAGGCACCGGTCTCGGCCTCTCGATGGTCCACGGTCTTGCCTCGCAGCTCGGCGGCGCGCTGATGATCAAGAGCGCTGTGGGTGCAGGCACCACAGTGGAGTTGTGGCTGCCGGTCAGCCACGCCGCCGCCGGCGCGATCGATGCCGTCCCCGAAGCCAAACTGCGACCGCTCCCCGCCGGCACGGCGCTGCTGGTGGACGACGAGCCGCTGGTGCGCATGAGCACCGCCGAGATGCTGAGCGAGCTCGGCTACCGGGTCGTCGAAGCCGGCTCCGCGGAGGATGCGCTTCAGCGCGTCAGGGACGGCCTGCGGCCGAACCTGCTCGTCACCGACCACCTGATGCCCGGCATGAACGGAACGGACCTTGGGCTCGCGCTGCGCGACCAATATCCCGACCTCCAGATCCTCGTCGTGTCAGGCTATGCCAACAACGAAGGCATCACGCCGGACCTGTCGCGACTGACGAAGCCGTTCCGAAGCGATGAGCTGGCGGCGAGCCTGGCAAATCTGGCGAAGACGGGGCGGTGAGGATCACGCATGGTCATGTCCTGACCGCGCCCCTGACTGCATCGGCCGGCAAATTTCTTCTGAAGGATCGCAGCCGGCTGGTGTTCTGACTAAATCAGCGGCGCACCCTGCCGCAGATTCATGTGCCGGTTGACGTCCTTGTAGAGAAGATAGCGGAATCGGCCGGGGCCGCCCGCGTAGCAGGCTTGCGGGCAGAACGCGCGCAGCCACATATAGTCGCCGGCCTCCACTTCCACCCAATCGCGATTGAGACGGTAGACCGCCTTGCCTTCGAGGACGTAGAGCCCGTGCTCCATGACGTGCGTCTCCATAAAGGGGATCGTTCCCCCCGGCTCGAGCGTCACGATGGTGACGTGCATGTCATGCCGCATGTCTGAGGGATCGACGAAGCGCGTGGTGGCCCACCGCCCCTCCGTATCAGGCATCGGCACCGGCGCGATGGAACCTTCGTTGGCCACGATTGGCTCGGGCTCGGCCAATCCAGGCACACGCTGATAGAGCTTGCGGATCCAGTGGAGCTGGGCCGGGCCCGGGCCGCGATTGCGAAGGCTCCACTCGCACCCCGGAGGCATATAGGCGAAGCCGCCGGCCTTCAGCTCGCTCTCCTTGCCTGCCAGCTTGAGAATGACCTGCCCGCCCACGACGAACAGCGCACCCTCGGCGTCCTTGTCGGGCTCGGGGATATCGCTTCCTCCGGCCGGTGCGATCTCCATCAGATAATGGGAGAACGTCTCGGCGAAGCCGGAGAGCGGCCGCGCCAGCACCCAGACGCGCGTATTGTCCCAGTGCGGCAGGTAACTGACGACGATATCGCGCTGGACGTTGCTCGGAATGACGGCATAGGCGGTTGTGAAGACCGCGCGGCCGCTCAGAAGGTCCGTCTGCGGCGGCAGACCGCCCTGCGGGACGTGATAGGTTCGCGATGACATCGTCAGGCCTCGTGGTGTTCAGGCATGAGTTCGAGCTGCGTGGACTCGTCCAGCCAATATTCTTCGAGATTGTTACCATCGCCCTTTCGGTCGACGACGAGGAACGCGCTTGCGTCCTTGAGCACCAGCAGCGGGTGGTGCCAGCAATTGCGCGCATAGTTCACGCCCTGATGCCCCGTCGCCGCGAACGCACGATAGCTCGCGGCGTTGCGCGGGTCCGTGCAAACCACGATCAGCCAGTCGGTGCCGCCAAGCGGCATGAACAACTGGCTGCCGAGCGGATGGCGCTCCATCAGGCGAATCGCGATGGGCGCAGGACGCATGGAGGCGACAAACCAGCTGATGCTGGTCTGTCCGCCTTCCGCGGCGACATCGATATTGGCGATGTCGTTGAAACGCTTCGCGTAACCCTGGTTGATCGACAGGGGGACCACCCCGTTCGTTTCGATGACCTCACCAAACGGCGCGAACGCCTGCTTCGTCAGGGGCTCGATCGAAAGCGTCGCCATGCCAACCTCGCGTATTTCCGCGCTCAAAGCGTTTGCAGACCCGCGACGGGAGCAACCGCACCATCAGGCTCGACCTGCAACGTCTCGCCTGAGGGAACGATCTCACCGTTCAGGATGCGATGCGCCTTGGCGCGATCGAGGTCGCCTTCCCACGAGGCGACAACGACCGTTGCGACGCAGTTTCCGACATAATTGCCGAGCGCGCGAGCGATGCCGATGAACCAGTCCACCGAAAGAATCAGCACCAGTCCGATCGCCGGAATGGCCGGGATCGCTGACAGCGTCGCGGCGAGGACGACGATGGCCGAGCCAGGAACGCCATGGGCGCCCTTGGAGGTGAGCAACGCGACGCCGAGGATCGCCAGAAGGTCACCCAGCGCCAGCGGCGTATTGGTCGCCTGCGCAATGAAGACCGCCGCCAGGGTCAGGTAGATCGAGAACGCATCCAGGTTGAAGGAATACCCGGTCGGGATGACGAGGCCGACGGTCGATCGCTTGATGCCCAGCAGCTCGAGCTTGCGCATGGTCTGCGGCAGCACGCTGTCGCCCGCGGCCGTGCCGAGCACGATCATCAGCTCCTCGCGCAGATAGGCGAGCAGCTTGAACAGGCTGAAGCCGGACAGCCGCATGATCGATCCGAGAACGATGACCACGAAAAGGACCACCGCCAGGTAGAACAACCCGACAAGGCCGCCGAGCTGCTTGAGCGAACCGATTCCGTACTTGCCGACGGTGAAGGCGATCGCGCCGAACACGCCGATCGGGGCGAGGCGGACGACGAAGTTCATCATCTTGAAGATGATCTCGTTCACGCGCTCGATGAAATCGACCACCGGCCTTGCGCGCTCGCCGCACAATGACACGGCGCAGCCGAACATGATCGAGACGATCAGGACTTGCAGCACGTCGCCGGAGCTGAACGCGCCGACGATCGTCGAGGGAATCAGCTTCATCAGGAATTCGGAGACGCCGCCGCCGGCGACCTGGGCCGCGGTCTGGCTGAACCCGCTCAGCGCCTTGGCATCCAGCGTCGCGGGATCGATGTTCATTCCGGCGCCGGGCTGGAAGTAGTAAGCCAGCGCGATGCCGAACACCAAGGCGACGGTCGTGACGGCCTCGAAGTAGAGCAGCGAGCGGATGCCGACCCTTCCGACCTTCGATAGGTCTCCGGCCGCGGAAACTCCCTGCACCACGACGCAGAACACGATGACGGGCACCAGCATCTTGATCAGCTTGATGAAGCCGTCGCCCAGCGGCTTCATCTGCAAGGCAGTATCAGGATAGGCCATGCCGAGCGCAATACCGAGCGCAAGTGCGACGACGACCTGGAAGAAGAGTGACTTGAAAATCCTGGGCATGGCGTTCCTCGCTTGCTTGTGTCTGTCTGGCTTGGTCGGCTCGAAGCCTTTCGCCATTCTTGTCATTGGCAGCGGCGCGACGCCGCTGCGTACAGGGCATCGCCGGCTGCGGGGCGGACGAACGCGCTATCCGTCATTCGTTGACCAGGTGCGACATCAAGTCCAATATATAGAACGACACGATTGATAGGCTTTCCCTATGGATGTTCGTCAGCTCCGGTACTTCATTGCGGTGGCCGAAGAGCGCAGCTTCACGCTCGCCGCCCGGCGGCTGAACCTGTCGCAGCCGCCGCTCAGCCAGCACATCCAGGCCCTGGAGGCAGAGCTCGGCACCCAGTTGCTCTACCGGACCAGCCGCAAGGTCGAGCTGACGCAGGCCGGCGAAGCGATGCTCTTGCGCGGGCGCGCCATCCTGCAACAGGTCAAGTCAGCGGAAGACGAGGTGCGCTCGATCGGCGCCGGGCTGGTGGGAACGCTGGATCTCGGCGCGACCGGCTCCATCCTGCGCGGTCGTCTCGCGGAGCTGCTTGCGGCCTACCGGAAGGTCGCGCCCCTGGTCAGGATGACGGTGCACGAGCAGGCGCCGGCGCGACAGATCGCGGCCCTGCTCAACCGGACCACCAACATTTCGCTCATTCGCGGCGTTCCCGACGAGCGCGACCTGACCAGCAAGCTAGCATGGCGGGAAGAGGTCGTGCTCGCCGTGCCTCGCAGCCACCGGCTGGCGCAACGCAAGCGCGTCGCGCTTGGCGATCTGGCGTCGGAAGAACACGTCATCCTCGACCCCGACAGCTCCGATTTCGCGCGCTATGTGCAGACATGCTGCGTCGATGCCGGCTTCCTGCCGAAGGTATCGCAGCAGGTCATCGACGCGCAGTCGATCCCGAGCCTGATTGCGGCAGGCTTCGGCGTCGCGCTGGTGCCGCAGTCGATCGCGCGTTTCACCACAGCCGATATCGCGTTTCGCCCCATCCGGCCGTCACCGCCCGCGGCCGACGTATTCCTGGTGTTCAGGGCGGACGAGACCTCGATGGTCGTACACAATTTCATCAAGCTCGCGCTGCGCTATTTGGGGCAGAGGAAGTGGGTGAGCTAGGCCGTGTACTCATTAAGCAGGCTGGCAACCCGATCTCCGCTCTCCCCCCAACAGCGGCGAAAAACCGGACATCTCCCGAGGTCGCTGAAGGGTCATGAGGCGACATTTCGGGCAAAGCTTGCTATGTTCGACGGGCTATGGCGACAAAGAGATTGGCTCGCGCAGAGACGGTTGAATATCTCGGCTTCCTGCTACTCACTACGCTGCTTGCAGGCATATTCGCCGTTTTTTGGGGGCTATCGCCTCTGGGATTTGGGTTTGCCGCCGGACCGACCAACCCGACAACTAAGATAATCGCCGTAGCGATGATCTCGGTCTCGTACTTTGGTGGAATACCCGCGCTCCTCATAGGGCAAATCGCTTCACCAATACTTTGGTTTTACGGCCGCACACGCGGCGCGTATCTCGTCCCGGTCTTAAGCATGGGATCGTTCTTGCTTTGCACAATCGCAGCGTATTTTGTCTTCACTAGATTTTAGTGTGCCTCCTCCGCATTGAACGTGTGACGTGTTCTCGCTTCGCAATGTTCGCTTCGGGTCACTCGCGTCGTTTTTGGCCCGCACCACAGATGTCCGCTTCTCCCCCGACAGCTGCGAAATAGCGGAAATCCTCCGACCGCCGCTTAGGGCCACATTCGGACATCATGTGCTAGAGTAGCCTGACCATCTTTTTGTGGACATGAGATTATGGAGCGACGGCTGGAACTGTTCGAGAGCATTGTTGGCGAAAAACTCAGCGCGATCACGTTCGTGCTGGACTACTGGCAACTGCAATTCGACGGACCGACCATCAATGCGCTCACCCGCTTGAAGGTCAGCGCCAACGGGTTAGACCTAAGCGACGAACATGGTCAGTTTAGAAATCTCATCTGTGGTCAAATCGGGAAAGTCGTTGCGGGCGTTGCGCTCGTGCAGCCAGAATCCTTCACAATCACGTTCATGGACCACTCCTCGATAAAAATCTCGCTGCGGTGGCAGGATTATCGAGGTCCCGAAGCGATGGTTTTCCATGGCCCTAACCAATCATCGCTCGTTGTGGTCCGGGCAGACTTTGGGTCCACAAGCTGACGTACCCGCAGCTTTCGAGCATGTCCGCTCTACTCCCGAAACCGGAGCCGCGGCATCTATGAGTACACGACTTAGATCGTTTGGGCGGAAGAATGCTGGATGGGATCGCGCGTGTCGAGGCCGTGCCAGCGTCTACCCCCGTGTCGCCACGCCCGCTGATAAACGGCGGTGATGACGTGCGGCAGAGACGAAGGTGCGAGTGCTGCCGCTTGCGCCTCACTTCCCCCTGAGCACGAGCGCGCTGGTCAGGTCGCCAAGCGGTTTCTGCTCGTGAGCAGCGATCGCGGCGTCACGCACGGTGATGCCATGAAGGGTCGGCAGCTCGAAGCGTCGCGTGATGAAGCGCAGGATCGACGTCGTGTCCATCGGCGAATGGTCGACATAGCCGCGGCGTGCATAGGGAGAGATGATGATGGCGGGAACGCGGGAGCCGGGGCCCCAGCGGTCGCCTTTGGGCGGCGGCACGTGATCCCACAGGCCGCCATTCTCGTCATAGGTCACGACGACAAGCATGTGCGGCCATTGCGGGCTCTTCTCGAGATGCGCGACCACGTCGGCGATGTGGGTGTCGCCGGCCTGGATATCGGCGTAGCCCGAATGCTCATTGAGATCGCCTTGCGGCTTGTAGAAGGCGACCTGCGGCAGCTTGCCGTCGTCGATCGCCTTGATGAACTCGGTGCCCGCAAGGCCACCATCGCGCAGATGCTCGGCACGCGCCGCGGTGCCGGGCGCAAAGCTCGCATAATAATTCAGCGCTTGATGGTGATACTGGAAGTTCGGAACCGGCGACTTGTTGCCATGGTCGAGTACGTCCTGCCACGCTCCGCCGTACCAGGCCCAGTTGACACGCTTGAGACTGAGCAAATCGCCGATGGTCGGTTCGGTCTGCGGCGGCAGCGTCGTCGGCTTCATGGGATCCGCATAAGCCTTGTCGCCATCCTTAACCGGAGCGTTGCCGCTGGGCTGATAAGGCGGCTGCATGGTGTTCACGGCGTAGAAGTCGGGCGTGAGGTTGCCGTCGCTGACATATTTCGGAATGCCGTCCATCGCCGATTTCGGCGAGTTGGCGGCCTGCTTCAGCGTCACGCCATCGGGCTCGACCACGGCGATCGACGGCTTCGCCGGGCTGGTGTCGGCCTTGGGATAGGTGGGGACGCAGGCGCAAACCAGCCATTGATGGTTGAGGAACGAGCCGCCGAACGCGCCCATGAAGAAATTGTCGGCCAGCACATATTTCTCGGCGACCTTCCACATCGCCGTCTTCGACCCGTCCCAGAGACTCATGACCAGCGCGCCCGAGTCGGCATGCGCGACGAATCTGTCGTTACGCCCACCGTTGATCTGCATCTGGTTCTGGTAGAAGCGGTGCCAGAGGTCGTGCGTGATGGTGCCGTAGCTGAGGTTGAAGCCCTTCTGGTCATCCAAACGAAAGGGACGATTGGGCAGATGCTCGGTCTGGGCCTGGGTCACCGGCGGCGTCACGCCCTTGGCGGTCAGGCCGTCCCAGATCGGCGGCAGTTCACGGAACGGTTTGCCATCGCGATCTCGCTGGGTCCGCGTCCAGGCCGGTGCCTTCGCCACGCCGTTCGCACCCGGAAAACTGCCATAGAGATTGTCGAAGCTGCGGTTCTCAGCAAAGATCACTACGACCGTGTCGATCAGTGTCAGATCGTCGGCGGCATTCTTCTGGGGACCCGGACCGTTACCCCCTGCCAGCGCCGGATCGAACGCACCGATGAAGACACTCGATGCACAAAGGACAAGTGTCGATTTCGTTCGCATTCAAAGCCCCCCTGCTTTCACTGATCGCCGTTATCTTTCCATCCGTCATAGCCCAGACGCTCACCGAAGGCACGCCCGGATCGCCATGACGATGTCTCGCCGTAGACCCGGTTTGCAACATGCAGATTGAGCGCTGGCTTTTCGCAGCCGCTGTCGTCCTCACGGCCCTGACCGTCGATCCGGGCCGGGCAGGTGCGGAGATGTCACGCAGCGAGGCACGTCGGCAGGCCACGCTTCTCGGGGCCCTTGGCAAGGCCTTGTTTTTCGATCCCTCTCTCTCGGGATCCGGCAGTCTCGCCTGTTCATCGTGCCACGATCCCGCCCGCGGCTTCGGCCCGGCCAACGACCGCGCGGTGCAATTGGGCGGCGGCGACATGCACCAGCTTGGGACGCGAGCCGTCCCTTCCTTGAAATATCTGCAGGTGGTGCCTTCCTTTACCGAGCATTTCCATGATTCCGAGGACGAGGCCGACGAAAGCATCGACAACGGTCCGACAGGGGGCCTCACCTGGGATGGACGGGTTGACCGCGGCGCCGACCAGGCCAGGATTCCGCTGCTCTCGGATTTCGAGATGGGCAATCGGGATGAGGCCGAGGTGGCTCGCCGGGTCATCGCTGCGGGCCATGGCAAGGCAATCGCCGCCATCGCCGGGTCCCGCGCGATTGCCAATCCCGCCACCGTCTACAAGACGGCCCTCAAGGCGCTCGAGGTCTTCCAGCAGGACCACGAGACCTTTTATCCCTATTCGAGCAAGTATGACGCGGTGCTGGCCGGCAAAGCCGAGCTCACGGCCGAAGAAGCGCGCGGGCTCGAGCTGTTCAATGCCGAGAACAAGGGCAATTGCGCGTCCTGCCATATCAGCCGCCGGGGCAATGACGGCACCCCGCCGCAGTTCACGGATTACGGCCTGATTGCGCTCGGCGTGCCGCGCAATCCCGACATTCCCGCCAACAGGAATCCGGCCTATTTCGACCTCGGCCTGTGCGGTCCCTTGCGCACCGACTTCCTGAAACGCGAGGATTATTGCGGCCTCTTTCGGACGCCGACACTTCGCAATGTCGCCCTCCGCCAGACCTTCTTTCACAACGGCGCCATGCATTCGCTGCGAGACGCCGTGCGGTTCTATGTCGAGAGGGAAACCCGGCCCGAACGTTGGTACCCACGCAAGGCTGACGGCAGCATCGATAAATATGACGATCTGCCGGACGGACCCAAGGCCAACGTCAACATGGAGCCGCCGTTTGACCTGAAGGCCGGCGATACGCCGGCGCTGACCGCGGCTGAGATCGACGATGTCGTCGCCTTTCTCGGTACGTTGACCGACGGATATCAGCCAGCGAAGTGAGGACGCAGATAGCGCGGTCGTCGACGCTCCTCAGGTCGCAGCCCTAGGCTTTGCCGGGCAGACCAAGAAGATTTGCGACCGCGTCGGCTCCCTTTCCGGACGCAGACATTTCCCCCTTGTCCCCGACTTCGAGGATGGCGCCGTTGGAGAAACTCAGGGTCCAACCATCATCCGTGCCGTTCCGGCGCCGATCGGTGAGCTCCAGCCCGGCAGCGGAAATCAGTGCGGTGGCCTTGTCGACGTCCATGGTCGTCACCTCTCGCAGGATGTCTCGAATATTGTTGGGTGGCTTATGCGCCACACGCGAAGCCTAGGCTCTTTGAGCCGTTCTGCACAGGGCAGGAGGTGTTGGACGCCGACACGGACGAGATCGCGCCGAGCCATCATGACCCTGTGCGAGGGATCTCCGGGGAAGGATTGTGCTTTAGCGGGGAAATGGTGCCCAGGGGCGGAATCGAACCACCGACACTGCGATTTTCAGTCGCATGCTCTACCAACTGAGCTACCTGGGCGTGCTCCACGAGAGGGGCCAAAGCCCATCGAGCGGGCGGTTTATAGTGGGCTCGCAGCGGCCTGTCTACCCACGCTTCACCGTCGACTTCGCGGGGCGCGGCACGGCTGTGCACAAGCCGCAGCGGCTTGCCGGGGGCAAGCCGCCACTCGCATAAGACATTGATATTACTTATTATTACTCGTCATCCACGTCGTCGTCCCGGCCGGGGATGACGTAGGAGCCTTTCAGCCAGCGGTTCAGATCGACATCGCGGCAGCGCGACGAGCAGAACGGACGGGTGGCCTGCGCCTGCGGCTTGCCGCAGATCGGGCAGGTTTTGAGGGGAGCGGCGGGTTTTTTTACGTGGTCGTCCATGATGCCGGCAGTCTACACGAAGTGACGAGGCTCAAGCGCCTCTCGGGCAAACGGGTTCCTGCCGAAGAGGCGCAGGCGTGCCGCCAGCCGATTCTACTGTGCATGGGGTTGTTTTCGAGATTTTTGTCAGATGGCCGTGGCGTTGAGCCAGCCGAAGCGAATCGGAAAGCCCTCTCCGCCGAGCAACGTCGTGGTCTCGTACAGCGGCAGGCCGACCACGTTGGTGTAGGAGCCCACCATCTTCACCACGAACGAGCCGGCGATGCCCTGCACCGCGTAGCCGCCGGCTTTGCCGCGCCATTCGCCGGAGCCGATATAGGCCTGGATATCGTCCTCCGAGAGCCGCTTGAAGCGGACCCGGGTCTCGACCAGGCGCTGGCGGAACGCCTCGCGCGGCGTCACCAGCGTGACCGCGGTGTAGACGCGGTGGTTGCGGCCCGAGAGCAACCGCAGGCACTGCGCGGCCTCGTCCACCAGATTGGCCTTGGGCAGAATGCGGCGGCCGACCGCCACCACGGTATCAGCGGACAGGATGAAGGCGCCGCGCAGTTCGTCGTCGAGCTGCACTGATTTGAGCGCCGCGTCGGCCTTGGCCCGCGCGAGCCTGTTGGCACAGGCACGCGGCAGCTCGCCCCGTCGCGGCGTCTCGTCGACATCGGCCGGCCGGAGTGCGTCCGGGTCGATGCCGGCCTGGTTGAGCAGCGACAGGCGCCGCGGCGAACCGGAGGCAAGAACGAATTTGGGGCGGCCGAGCATCAGCTGATTTTTGGGAGACGAGGCAGGGGGTGAATTGCGCGCGGAACCTATCGGAAGGGGGCTGATTTCACAACCCGGGAACCCGGACTTTGGTGATTCGAAGTCTCCGACATGCGTGTGCCCTTCATCTGTGACGCGGGTGTTACGCCCGCCCGTTGCTACCCGCTCGCGGCGCCCGCCTTGGCGAAACGCCGGCGGATCCGCATCAGCAAGAGGTCGCAGACCTCGCGATAGGCGGCAAGCTTCTGGTCGCGGCTGCCCTCGATGGTGGTGGGATCGTGCGTCGGCCAATATTCGACGTCGGCGGCGAGCGTCCGCGTCAGCTCCAGCGCCTTGTGGTGCGCCTCCGGCGAGAGCGTGATGATGAGGTCGAAATTCAGCCCCTCCCAATCCTCCAGCTCCTCGAAGGTCTGCGGCCTGTGAGCGGAGATGTCCTGGCCGAGCTCGGCCATCACGGACACCGCGAACGGATCGAGCTCGCCTTTTCTCGCGCCGGCCGACTTCACATAGAGGCCCTGCGGAAACATGTGCTGCAGCAGGCTCGCGGCCATCGGCGAGCGCACGCTGTTCATCGCGCAGGCGAACAGCACCGATTGCGGATCGCGTGTGCGTGGCGGACCCGCCATCGCACCTAGCCCTTCCAGTGCAGGACGGTGATAAGCGTGAACAGCCGGCGCGAGGTCTCGAAATCGACCCTCACCTTGCCCTTCAGTCGCTCCTGCAGCGTACGCGATCCCTCGTCATGAATGCCGCGGCGGCCCATGTCGATGGCCTCGATCTTGTCCGGAGTCGCGGTGCGGATCGCCTGGTAGTAGCTGTCGCAGATCATGAAATAGTCCTTCACGATCCGCCGGAACGGCGTCAGCGACAGCAGATGCGCGACCACCGGCGTGCCGTCCTCGCGGCGGATGTCGAACATCAGGCGGTTGCCGCTGATGCCGATATGCAGCGTGAAAGGTCCCTTGCCGTCGGCACCATTAGGCGCGAACAGATTCTGCTCGATCAGATCGTAGATCGCGATCGCACGCTCATGCTCGATGTCGGGCCCGGAACGGCCGATCGAGTCCTCGTCGAGGGTGACCGCGACGATGCGATTGGTCGAGTCGTCCTGTTCGGGCGGCTGTGTCATGGCAGATTGAGGCGCAATCCAATCGAGCGCGAATGGGCATCCAGCCCTTCCGCTTGTCCAAGCGTCATCGCGGCCGGTCCCAGCGCACGCAGCTGGTCCGGGCCGCATTTCAGAATCGAGGTGCGCTTCATGAAATCGGCGACCCCAAGGCCTGAGGAGAATCGCGCCGAGCGCGCCGTCGGCAGCACGTGGTTGGAGCCGCCGACATAATCGCCGATCGCCTCCGGCGTGTGTGCACCGAGGAACACAGCACCGGCGTTGCGGATCTGTGCGGCGAGCGCATCGGGATCGCTGGTCATGATCTCGAGATGCTCGGCCGCGATCGCGTCCGCGAGCGGAATGGCCTCAGTGAGATTCTTCACCATGATGACGGCCCCGAAATCGGCCCAGGACTTGCCGGCAATCGCGGCGCGCGGCAGCGTCTTCAGCTGTGCTTCGACGGCCTTCTCGACATCGGACGCGAGCCGCGCGGAATCGGTGATCAGGATCGATTGCGCGCTGGCATCGTGCTCGGCCTGCGCCAGCAAATCAGCAGCGATCCAGTCGGCGTTGCCGGTGTCGTCTGCGATGACAAGCACCTCGGAGGGACCGGCGATCATGTCGATGCCGACCTTGCCGAACACCAACCGTTTTGCGGCGGCAACATAGGCATTGCCGGGGCCGACGATCTTTGCGACCGGCGCAATCGTCGCGGTGCCATAAGCGAGCGCGGCCACCGCCTGTGCGCCACCGACACGGTAGATCTCGCTGACGCCGCCGAGCGATGCGGCCGCGAGTACCAGCGGGTTGAGCTTGCCGTCGGGCGACGGCACCACCATCACGAGGCGCGAGACGCCGGCGACCTTGGCCGGCACCGCATTCATCAGCACCGAGGAGGGATAGGCCGCGGTACCGCCGGGCACGTAGAGGCCGGCGGATTCGATCGCGGTGTAACGCCAGCCGAGTTCGACGCCGAGCGGATCGGTGAAGCGTTCGTCCTTCGGCAACTGGCGGCGATGGTAGGTCTCGATGCGGTCGCGCGCGAGTTTCAGGGCGTCCAGCGTCGCAGCGTCGCAGGCCTTTTTCGCGGCTTCGATCTCGGCGGCTGAGACGCGCAAGCCGGATGCATCCAGCGTCAGCCGGTCGAACTTTGCGGTGGCCTCGAGCAGGGCGGCGTCGCCTCGCTTGGCAACGTCGTCGACGATGGTGCGCGCGGCGGCTTCGACGTCGGCCGACACTTCGCGCTTGGCGGCGAGGAAGGCCTGGAATCGCTGGTCAAAATCGGCGCTGCTGCGGTCGAGACGAACGGGCATTTTTGGCTTGGCTTCTGCTGGTTTTGGGGGGCGCAGTCCGGCTCACCGGCCCCCCTGCTCAATGGCGCGGCGGGGAAGCTGCGTCAACCCTTGGCGGTCAACCCTGGACGCTACCGATCCCGCGACGGCCCGAGCCGGTTCGGCTGGTATACAGGCGACCTCACGCCTCCCCCTCGATCGCCAGCCCTGTTCCCAGTTCGTCCGTCCCCAGATCCGTCAGTTCGCATTCCAGGCATTCGACGTCGAGCCGGATGGCGCCGCCTTGGGCGAACAGCAACAGCGCGCTGCCGCCAGGCTCTTCGTCGTGACCGTCCCGGGGATGAAATTCGATGCCGACGAGGTCCAGGACCGCCTCGGGTGTCGCGAGATCGATATTGCGCGACTTGCAGGCGAGCACGCGGTCAAAGCGGAGCGCTGAGACCAGCCGGCGCGGCTCGGTCTCGCCCGCCAGTGTCTGCTCCCAGTCCAGCCGGCTCATGCCGACCACCAGGCGCTTCTCGCCCTGCCGCCAGATGATATCGGACGGCTGGACGCGGGCATCCTGCACATGGGTCGAGATCACGGCGAGATCGTCGGCATCGAGCGCAATCAGTTTGAGCTGGGGAGACATCACCAACACTTCTCCTCGGGGGCTGATACGGCTCAACGCGCGGGCCTGCCGAAATTTCCGCGCAAACTAGCGGCCCCGGGGACGACGGACTAGAGGCTATTGATATCCCTCATCTCCAGCACTCGGCGGGGATAGCCGACCCGGGCGACGTGGATCATGGCGCGGCCCATCTGCTCGGTCGAGGTGACGAGCCCCGGCGAGATCCGGCGCAGCACCGACCACAAGGGCCACGTCACGTCATAGACCGCCTGCACCCAGGCCGTCTTTGAGCGGATTCCATGCAAGGGCTGGATCGCGCCGGGACGGAACATGTAGGCGGCCTTGAACGGAAGCTTGAGCAGATCGTTCTCGGTCTTGCCCTTGACGCGCGCCCACATTCGCGAGCCCTGCTCGGTGGAGTCGGTGCCGGCGCCGGTAACATAAGTGAATGTCATCTGCGGATTGAGCCGCGCCAGCGTCGTCGCCGCCGCGAGCGTGATGTCGTAAGTGAGATGGCGGTAGCGCTCTTCGTTCATGCCGATCGAGGAAACGCCGAGGCAGAAGAAGCAGGCGTCATAGCCGGTGAGTTGCGCTTCGATCGGCGAATAGTCGGTGAAATCGCCGTGGACGATCTCGGTCAGCTTGGCGTTCCGCACGCCGGTCGGGCTGCGCCCGACCACGAGCACGCGCTCGATACCGGCATCGACCAGGCACTCGCGCAGCACACCCTGCCCGACCATGCCGGTCGCGCCGAAAATAATGACACGCATCGGGACGTCCCCACCGCGGCTCATGCAGCGGCCGCGATCTCATCGAAAGATACACCCGTCAACGTCGCCGAGACATCCCACAGCATGGCGGCCGACGCGAAATCCTTCGCCTGCGGCATGATCCGCGCCGCGACGGGCGGGCCCTTCAATTCGTAGAACCCGTTCGGGCCGTAATAGCCGCTGGGCTCCGCAGCAGAGGAGGTCGCCGCGAACAGCGTCGGTAGCGCGCCTTCGGCCGCGGATTGGCTCATCAACGGCTGGAGCAACCGGCCCACGCGCCACTGCAAGGTGTTCGCGCCCGGACCATTCGAAATGAGGTCGGTACGCGCATAGCCGGGATGAGCGGCAATGCTCTTCAAGCCCCAACCGGACGCATCGCTGCGCCGCTGCAATTCGAGCGAGAACATCAGCATGGCGAGCTTGGACTGGCAGTAAGCGCGCCAGGGACGGTAGGATCGCTGGCTCTGAAGATTGTCGAAATTGATCGCACCGGAGCGATGGGCAAGGCTCGAGAGGTTGACGATCCGGGGCGCCTTCGCGCGGCGAAGCCGCGGCAACAGACGAGCAGTCAACGCGTAATGACCGAGATAGTTGGTGCCGAGCTGCATCTCGAAACCGTCCTCGGTCTGCTGCCGCTTCGGCAGCGCCATCACGCCGGCATTGTTGACGAGGAGGTCGAGCTGGTCGTTGCTGGCGGCGAAGCGCCGGGCGAAATCGGCGACTGAGGACAGGCTGGCTAGGTCGAGAGGCTCATAGGCGATCAGGGCGTTGGGAAATCGTTCGCAAATGCCCTCGATCGCCCTCAAGCCCTTTGCGTCGTTGCGTCCGGTGAGTATGACGAAAGCTCCGGCGCCCGCCAGCGCCAGCGCCGTCTCGTAGCCGAGGCCCCCGGTTGCCCCAGTGACGACGGCGGTCATGCCGCTGAGCGAGGGGATGTCTGCCGTGGTCCAGTCGGTCATGCCATATCTCCGGTCGGGGCTGGAACGAGGCCCGCGACGGGTCTAAATGTGCACTGAGTGCAAGTTTGCAAGAGGTGAAATCATTTGAAGGTTTCGAAGCCCGCCGCGAAATCGGTCAGGACAAGCGCCAAGCCATTGCCGGCAGGGACAAAAGCCGCTGCCGGCCCCGGCCTGCGCCAGCGCAAGCAGCAGGAGACCCGCGAGCGGTTGAAGCGCGCGGCGATGGCGCTGTTCCTGGAGCGCGGCTTCGAGGCCACGACCCTCGACGATATCGCCGATGCGGCCGACATGTCGCGGCGGAGTTTTTTCCACTACTTCGCCTCCAAGGAGGACGTGGTTGCCGCCTGGCAGGAGGATGCCCAGGCGGCACTGGTCACCGAAATTCTTGCCCGGCCAGCGGACGAATCCATGCTGACGGCGGCCGAGAACGCCATCGCCACGGCGATCAAGCGGATCGATCCGACCGAGGCGGCGGCCATGTCGCGGCTCAAGCGCGACAATCCCGCGCTTCAGGCCCGCGACCAGCTCAAATACGAAAAGCTGGAGCGCGCGCTGGCGGATGGTCTTGCGCAACGCTCCGGCCGCAAATCGGATCGGCTGAAGGCCCGGCTCGTCGCCATGATCGCCACCGGCGCAATGCGCGTCGGCGGCGAGAGCTGGCTCAGCGAAGGCACGCGCGACAAGCCGGAAGCGTTCGTCAAACGGACCTTCGATGCGATCCGGGCGATCCTGGAGTGAGCGCGTCCCTCAGCTCTTGAAGAACGCGAGCAGATCCGCGTTGATGGTTTCGGCGTGCGTGGTCGGCATGCCGTGCGGAAAGCCCTTGTAGGTTTTCAGCGTGCCGTTCTTGAGCAGCTTGGCCGACAGCGGCGCGGAATCGGCGTAGGGCACGATCTGGTCGTCGTCGCCATGCATCACCAGCACCGGCACGTTGATCTTCTTCAGATCCTCGGTGAAGTCGGTCTGCGAGAACGCGACGATCCCGTCGTAATGCGCCTTCGCGCCGCCCATCATGCCCTGGCGCCACCAGTTCTGGATCACCGCTTCCGACGGTTTCGCGCCGGGACGGTTGTAGCCATAGAACGGGCCGGCTGCGACGTCGCGGTAGAACGCCGAGCGGCCGGCGGCGAGCGTGGTCTGGAAGCCGTCGAACACGTCCTTGGGCAGGCCGCCGGGATTGGCTTCGGTCTTCACCATCAGCGGCGGCACCGCTGAAAGAATCGCAGCCTTCGCCACACGAGATTCGCCGTGACGGGCGATGTAATGCACGACCTCGCCGCCGCCGGTGGAGTGGCCGACATGGATCGCGCTCTTGAGATCGAGATGCGCGGTCACCGCCGCGAGATCGTCGGCATAATGATCCATATCGTGACCGTCGGCGACCTGCGTCGAGCGGCCATGGCCGCGGCGGTCATGGGCGATGACGCGATAGCCGCGGGTGACGAAGAACATCATCTGCGCGTCCCAGTCATCGGACGACAGCGGCCAGCCATGGCTGAACACGATCGGCTGGCCCGAGCCCCAATCCTTGTAGAAAATCTCGACGCCGTCCTTGGTGGTGATCATAGGCATTGGGGACTCCCTGAAGTTCGGAAAACGATCAGGCGAACGCCATCGGCCTGTAGCGGCGCCAGGCGCCGATGGTCAGCAGCACGAAGAACACCAGCACGACACCCTGCACGACGGCGAACACCGGACCCGACGGCGGCGCCGGCGGCACGGCCGGTGCGAGCGCGGCGAGCGCCGGCACTTTCAGGAACGACTGGATCACCAGCACGAAGACGTTGAAATAGAGCGAGATCATCGCGGTCACGATGTAGATCGGCCGCCACGCGCCTTTGAGCTTCATGCCGTAGAGCGCGATGCAGGCGATCGCGAGCAGCACCAGCGAGATTCCGGCGATGATGTAGGAGGGCAGCAGTTCCTTGAACGGAAACAGGAAACCCGTCGCATTGGTCAGGATGGTGAAGAGCAGGAAGATCGCGGTGAGGCCCGGCATCGGCTTCGAGCCCAGCAGCCCGAACATCACGACGAGCCCGGCGGCGATCGCGATCAGGCTGATGACGACATGGACCAGTGTGAAGGCTTGCAGGCTCATTCCGAGAACCATGACATCTCTCCTACTCTCTGCATCGAGATCGGAAGATTGATATTATGGTCCTCATCGAATTGCCACATGCGGCACGATCACACATGCGCGTCCAGCCATGCATCATCGTGCGAATCGACAAATGCATGACTGAATTTTTTGCAGCGCTGTCACAAACGTCGGCAGCTTTCGACGAAAGTTGAATCGGGTCTTCACACCACCTTGGTGTCGAAGATCAGCAGGTCGGCGCCGCCGGTGGCGAATTTGCCTACGTCGCCCGCGGCCGCCTTGCCCGCTTCGCTGCCGAAAGCCTTCTGGATGTCGCCCACGCTGTCGAACGAGAGAATGGCGACGAGGTGAACGCCTGACGGTCCGGCGGGCGAGCCGACCGCGCCGGTGCTGACGGCGTATTTCTTCAGGCCGGGAAGTTTCTTCGCGAGCGGAATGTGGGTCTCGGCATAATGCTTGTCGAAGGCGGCGGCGTCCTTGGGCGTCTTGTAGAGCACGACGAGTTCGGCCATTTAGTCCTCCCTGGTGAATCCTTGTTTTCCACGCGCGATTGCCCTCGCGGCCGGGTGATAGTCAGGCATCACACGGCAAGATGGCAAGTCACATTCGACTTGCCGTCCGCTTGTCATATCCTTGACTAAAGCGCCGGTTTTGCGGCGTCGCCAAGATAGCCGTGGAGGGAGGCCACGACCTGCGCACCTTCGCCGATGGCGCCGCCGACGCGCTTGACCGAGCCGGAGCGGACGTCGCCGACGGCGTAGACGCCGGGCACGGAGGTCTCGAGCGGCGCCACCAGCCTGCCCTGATTCAGCTCGGACTGCGCGCCCGTGACGACGAAGCCGCCGCGATCGAGCGTGACGCCGCAGCCGTCGAGCCAGCCGGTGGCGGGATCGGCGCCGACGAACAGAAAGAGATTCTTGATGTCGGCGGTCTCTTCGTCATCAGACAGGCGGCTCTTCAAGCGAATGCGCCGCAGCAGCGAGGCCTCGTCGCCCTCGAGCGCGGAGATCTCGGTGTTGAACAGCAGCTCGATGTTCGGGGTCGCCTCGATCCGCTCGATCAGATAGCGCGACATGCTGGCGCCCAGACCCCCGCCGCGGATGATCATCAACACGCGTCTGGCGTGCCCCGACAGGAACACCGCAGCCTGCCCGGCCGAATTGCCGGCGCCGACCAGCGCCACTTCCTCGCCAGCGCACAGCTTCGCCTCGACCGGAGAGGCCCAGTACCAGACGCCACGCCCCTCGAACTTGTCGAGGTTCTCGATCTCAGGCCGGCGATAGCGTGCCCCACTTGCGACGACGATCGAGCGCGAACGCAAGGCATCGTTGCCGTCGAGCGCGACAGCGAACGCACCGTCCTTGCGCGTGCAATCAAGCGACTTCACCGTCACCGGAATCATGATATCCGCGCCGAATTTCTGCGCCTGGTTGAACGCGCGCGCGGTCAGAGCTTGTCCTGAAATGCCCGTCGGAAAGCCGAGATAGTTTTCGATGCGCGCGCTGGCGCCGGCCTGGCCACCGAAGGCTCTGATATCGAGCACGGCGACCGAAAGCCCTTCGGACGCCGCGTACACGGCAGTCGCCAGCCCTGCCGGGCCGCAGCCGACGATCGCCACATCGTAGATGCGGTCGTTGCGCGGGCCGCCGATCATGCCGATCGCGCGTGCAACCTCGGTCTCGCTGGGATTGCGCAGCACCGCGCCGTCAGGGGTGACGACCAGCGGCCAATCTTCGGGCTTCGGCGAATAGCGCGCGATCACCTCGGCGGCGTCGCGGTCGCGCTCGGGATCAAGCAGATGATGCGGCTGGCCGTTGCGGGTGAGGAAGCCTTGCAGCCGCACCACGCCGGCCGAATGCGACGGGCCGATCAGCACGATACCGCCGACGCCGGCCTGCAGCAGATTGACCCGGCGCAGGATCAGCGCGCGCATGATGCGCTCGCCAAGTTCGGCCTCGGCAACCAGCAGCGCGCGCAGGCGCTCCGGGGGCAACAGCAGCGTCTCGACCTCGCCTTCGGCGCGGCCATCGACCAGCGCCGGACGGCCGGAGAGCTGGCTGAGCTCGGCCAGAAATTGGCCGGGGCCCTGGTCGATCAGAGGGGTGACATGACCGAGACCGTCACGCTGGGTGATGGCGACATGGCCCTTCAGCACGACAAACATGCCCGGCCCCGGCTTGCCGGTCTCGAACAGCAGTTCGCCGTCCCTGTAGGTGCGGAGCTCGCCGAAATGCCTGAGCCGCTCGATTTCGGCTGACGTCAGCGCGGGAAAGGTCTGTTCGGGGCGGGTGAAACGCGCCATCTGCGCGTCCTTGCCGATCTGATCCTGTTCGTTCTGCCCCATGGCCACGTTCACGCACTCCAAAAAATTCTAGCTGCCGGCCTTGCCGGCGGTCCCCTCATCTAGGGAACCATCGCCATCTTGCGAGGGGTCGGCGCTTGCGGCGCGCTCGCGCGCCTGCGCCTTGCGCCGCTTCAGGTTCTCCCGCAGCGCCGATTTCAGGCGGTCGTCCCGCGATGTGCGGTCCTGTCTCGCGGTCTTGTCGTTCTCGTCAGCCATCACGGGTCCATACAGCGGTGGCGATAACATGCCCAGGGATTGCGGCAGCTCAAGAGGCCCCGATGGTCCCGATCGTGCGAAATCCAAAATGGGTCGAATCCGCCGCAGCGGCCAACTGGCCAGTTGGTGGGGGACGCGGAACCAAAATCGACGGAAAGCCGGTCATTTCCGGGCCAAACAGCCGTATAATCCCCGATATCGTCCCGATTTTCTCGTTTTGGCCGTCCTTGCAAGCTTGCACAGCGGGGAGGCCTGTGGCAGATATCGGCCCGCTTGGTAGGCCCCTGTGGCGGCCGATTCTTACCCCAGCATTGCTGCCGTAGCTCAGTGGTAGAGCACTCCATTGGTAATGGAGAGGTCGACAGTTCAATCCTGTCTGGCAGCACCATTTCATCTTCTTGAAGCAAGCACGGATCGGCATTCTCGCGGCACTGGACGCCCGAGTTTTGCGCGTGCCATTGCCCTCCTCGTTTGAAGAGGGCGCAGGGAAGACCGGGTGCCGACGGGCACCCGCGGTCCGCTGCGCGAAGGTGTAGCGCAAGGAGACCGCACAGCAGCATACAGGTGACGCCGAACACTCGGCCTTCCCTGCGCGATGGTTGGACGGCTTATGCCGCGCTCTCCCCGGAGACGAATTCCCTTTGCCTCCGTCGCCTCACGGAATTCACCGACACCGCGCCGGTTGACGCCAGTGCCGCCTCCGCAAGACTTGACCGTAGCGACGACGGCCGGGACCACACGGTTTTGCCGTACGCAGCGTTTCCGTCTCCGCCCTGTGGGCTTCGCCGGACACGGCCGGCTCGAGCCCAAAGCGTCTTCGGATACAGGCGCCGTTCGTTCGCCACGGCTTGCTCGGGCTCACGGGGTTCGGCTCAATCCTCTGCCCGCCCTGCCCTCGCATCCGCGCCGGCGCTGCCGCGTCCACCGCATCCCCGGCCCACGTTCGTGACGACGTACGATCGCCCCTCTCCTCGGGCCGGGATGGCGAGAGAATGCCGCAATTCCGAATTTCGGTAAAGTGGAATATTTTTATGGAGGAGGGTTGACGGCGATGTGCGGGAAACCGGGTGTTTTGCCCGACGGGCAATCGGCGTGCATGGCAAGCACAAGCAGTCGACATATCCAAAGACTTGATGCCGAGGCTCTTGCCGTTTGGACCCCGCAGGTAAGGTTAATTCTTCCTTTCGATTGTCGGTAAAATTTTATCCATTATCGTCTTCGTCATTGAAGACGAACCAGAGGCTCCAATAGTGATTGCGTGTTGCCTGATCGTGGCCGGGACTGCGTTGCTTCTCGCCGGCTTGATTGCCTTCGGCTTTCACAGAAACTCGCTGCACTCGTTGGCGCTGCTGTAGCGGCGTAGCCCGGAGGGAGCGAGGCTCACCCGATCCTGCGTCTCTATCGATTTCTTCGCCCGCCTAGTGCCCTGTGAACCGATCGTCTGCGCGACGCAGCCGGCGGCACAGCTCGCGATTGATGTTCTGCAGCACGATCACATAGGCGTGGATGTCGGCCTTGTAGCAGGCATAGAGCTTCTGGGCGGTCAGCTCGTAGAGCACGGTCGGAGACTCCGCGACCACCGTGGCGGAACGGTTCTGCATTTCGATCAGCGTCATTTCGCCGAAGAAATCGCCCGGCTCCAGAACCGAAATCGGGATCACGCTCCCCGACTCCGCCCGCTTGCTGACCGCAAGCCGGCCGGACTTGACGATGAACATCGAGCGTCCCGGCTCGCCTTCGGCCACGACAGTCGCGCCGCCATCGAAGGGACGCTCGACCAGCATCGAAATCAGGAGGTCGAGACTTGCGTCCGCGAGGCCGCCGAAGAACGGCGTGGCGAGCAGGAACGCTTTCAGATCGGGGGTGCTCACGGTCATGGCGCGAGGATATCTTCCATCGACAACGGCGGCAATCGGCCGGCGGGATGGGATCAAGCCTACGCCCTCTCGCCCCGCAATGCCCGCTTTCGCCAGAGGTCGACCATCACCTTGATCGTGGCCAACAGGACCAGCGCGCAGAGCGCCGCCTTCGAGATCGTC
Source organism: Bradyrhizobium manausense (assembly GCF_018131105.1). Lineage (NCBI taxonomy): Bacteria > Pseudomonadati > Pseudomonadota > Alphaproteobacteria > Hyphomicrobiales > Nitrobacteraceae > Bradyrhizobium > Bradyrhizobium manausense. Next base: position 1,219,582 of record NZ_JAFCJI010000002.1, read on the forward strand.
TCCATCGTCCCCTCGATCAGCAGGCAATGGATCACGCTGCATGCGACGATGACGATTGCGAGCGGGATATGGACGATGCGCCAGGTTTTCAGGCGCAGGCCAAGCCGCCGGCGGAGAGCCGCCAGCAGCGCAACCGCGACGATGGCCCACATCGCGATCACGCCGAAGGGGGAGAACGGCGTCGGCGAGGCGAAGGTGAGCGCATCGATCATGTCGGGCGGGCTGGTGAACCAGAGGCCGGCGACGTGGATCACCACGGCCAGAGCCAGCGCGCCACCGATCCAGTGATGGGCGCGCCTGTTACGATAGGCCGAAAGGCCCGGCAGATACCCGCCGATCAGCAGCGGCTGTACCAGCACCAGAGCGAGGGCCACAATCCCCGCGAATCCGGCGAGGATGTAGACCGGGCCGCGCCACGCGAGCTGCTCGCTCGTCGCAGCAAGCGCGACGGGCACGCCGATGGCGACAGCAAGGGCAGACCAGATCAGGGATTTCCAGCTCTGCACTTGCAACGCGGTCAGGTCGGCTGAAGCACGAAGTGCGCCTCGAGGCTGGTTTCTTTCGGGCTCCGCATGATCGGCCGCAGGAAGACGGTTTTGAACTCACCGCTGTCATAGGCGAGGTGACCGTGCGGCTGGCCGAAGATCGGAATGATCTGCGGCATCTCGAGCCGGAACGCACCGTCCTTGTCGGTCAGCGTGGCGCCGTGGCTCTGCGGCTCGTGCTCCTGGCCTTCGACCGTGTGCGCCCAGATCTGGATGCGCTGCCCGGCCAGCGGCGCACCGTCGCCGGCGCGACGCACGGTGCCGCTCATCACGAAGCCGCCTTTTCCGATCCGCTCCACGATCGGCGCGCCCTTGCGGTAGTTGTTTGCGCCACCGGTCATCGATTCCGTCGGCGCAAGACCTTCCGCATGCGCAGGCAGCAGGAGCCCGGAAGCCCCGGCGCCCAAAACGCCCGATGCAAGGACGGAGCTACCGGCAATGAGGAGGTTGCGGCGGTTGAGTACGACAAGGGTCATGTCTGTCCTCCTGGCAACCGTGCGGTTGTTTGCCCGAGGATACAACATCAAGCACGAAACGCACAGCCAAGACGACGGGCGCGACGGGGCGCTATAACAGAGTTGTGAAGCGGGCAACCGGCTCGCAGGATCGGCAGAGCGAAGCGAAACCCATCAAAGTTTCTGGTGAGGAGACATGATGGGTTTCGCAAGTGCTCTACCCATCCTACGCGGTGACATTACATGTCTTGCTTCCAGACACGCAGCCCTTCCACTCCGGTAGCTCTCTCATGATCCCCTTCTCCGTGCTCGACCTCGCTCCCATCAAGCAGGGCTCCGACGCCGCGCAAGCGTTTCGCAATTCGCTCGATCTCGCCCGGCATGCGGAAGCCCTGGGTTTCAAACGCTTCTGGCTGGCCGAGCATCACAACATGACGGGGATTGCGAGCGCGGCGACGTCGGTAGTGATCGGGCATGTCGCGGGCGGCACGAAGACGATCCGCGTCGGCTCCGGCGGCGTGATGCTGCCGAATCATTCGCCACTTGTGATCGCCGAACAGTTCGGCACGCTGGAGTCGCTCTATCCCGGGCGGATCGATCTCGGGCTCGGACGTGCGCCGGGCACCGACCAGCTCACCGCGCGGGCGATGCGGCGCGACCTTGCAACGGCTGCCGAGAACTTTCCGCATGACGTGCTGGAACTGCAGGCGCTGCTCGGTGACGTGCAACCGAACCAGGCCATCCGCGCCGTGCCGGGCATGGGGACGAACGTGCCGCTGTGGATCCTCGGCTCCAGCATGTTCGGCGCCCAGCTCGCGGCCATGCTGGGATTGCCCTTCGCGTTCGCCTCGCATTTTGCGCCGCAGATGATGATGCCGGCGCTGCGCGAATATCGCGCGCGGTTCGAGCCCTCGGCGCAGCTCGACAAGCCCTATGCGATGGTCGGCGTCAACGTATTCGCCGCCGACAGCGACGTCGAGGCGCAGCGCATGTTCACCTCGTTACAGCAGCAGTTCATCAATCTGCGCCGCGGCACGCCGGGCCCATTGCCGCCGCCGGTCGACGATATGGACGTGCTGTGGTCGCCGGCCGAGAAGGCCGGCGTGGCCCAGTCGCTCGCCTGCTCCGCCGTCGGCTCGCCCGCCGCTGTCGAAGACAAGCTGAAGGCGCTGATCGCCGACACCGCGGCGGATGAGCTGATGACGACGGGGCAGATCTACGATCACGCCGCGCGCCTGCGCTCGTTCGAGATCGCGGCCGAGGTACGGGATCGGCTGGCGAGGGCGGCTGCCTAGTCGTCATGCCCGGGCTTGTCCCGGGCATCCACGCCTTTCATCTTCACGCCAAGAACGTGGATGGCCGGGACAAGCCCGGCCATGACGGCGATCCTTGAGAAGCGTCGCTTACGCCGCCCTGATCGAGCTCATGAAGCTGGCGACGCCGCGCTTGAGGCGCGCGCTCTCGCCCGCCAGCGACTGCGCGGCCGACTGCACCTGGGCGGAGGCACCGCCGGTCTCGGACGCACCGCGCTGCACGTCGGCGATGCTGGTCTCGACCTGAGAGGTGCCTTCGGCAGCGCGCTGCACGTTGCGGGAAATCTCCTGCGTGGCGGAGCCCTGCTGCTCGACCGAAGCCGAGATCGCGGACGAGATCTCAGAGATCTTGCCGATCGTCGCGCCGATCTCCTTGATCGCCGCGACCGAGTCGCGCGTCGCCGACTGGATGTCGGCGATCTGCTGACTGATCTCACCGGTCGCCTTCGCGGTCTGCTCGGCCAGTGACTTCACCTCGGACGCGACGACTGCGAAGCCGCGGCCCGCCTCACCTGCGCGCGCGGCCTCGATGGTCGCGTTCAGCGCCAGCAAATTGGTCTGGCCGGCGATGGTCTGGATCAGATCGACGACGTCGCCGATGCGGCTGGCGGCCTGCGACAGCTCGCTGATGCGGGTGTCGGTTTTCTGCGCCTGGCTGACGGCCTCGCCCGCGATCCGCGCCGAGGTCTCGACCTGGCGGGAGATCTCACCGATGGAGGAGGCAAGCTCCTCGCTCGCTGCGGCGACCGAATGCACGTTGGCCGAGGCTTCGCCCGATGCCGTCGAGGCGCGACTGGAGACCTGTGAGACGGTGTCGGCGGTCTTCGACAGCGTCGTCGACGATGTCTCGAGCTGGCCGGCGGCGACCGAGACCAGCTCGATGATCTCGCCGACCTCGCGCTCGAACTGATCGGCGAGCCGGTTCATGTCGACCTTGCGCGCTTCGCCTTGGCGCTGCTCGGCAGCGGCCTGCTCCTCGCGGAGACGATTGGTCTCCATCATGGCGTCGCGGAACACTTGCACCGTGCGCGCCATCTCGCCGATCTCGTCGCGACGATCGGCATGAGCGACGGGCGCATCGAGCTGACCGGCGCTGAGCGAGGCCATGCGCTCCTTCAGGCCGGTGAGCGGCTTGACCACGCTGCGGCCGACGGCCCAGGCGATCATGATCGAGATCAGCATCAGGACGGCAATGACGATCGAGGCCGTCTGCGCCATCGACCAGAAGGAATTGTCGACCTCCGACATGTACTCGGCCGAAGCGATCATCAGATTCCACGGCGCGAAGCCGCGGGTGAAGGCCACCTTCGCCAGCGGGGTCGGATCGGAGCCGCTGCGGCGGAACGAATAGCGCAGTGTGCCTTGCCCCTTCTTCGCGATGCCCATCAGGGTGACGGCGAAGAAATTGCCGTCGGCGTCCTTGTTCGGACGCATGTCCTTGCCGACGAATTGCGGAATGCCGGGATTGGAGACGCAAAGGCCCGTCTCGTAATCGTAGATGTAGGCGTAGTTGCTGTGGTCCTCGTACCAGACGTAATTATTGGCTTCCTGGAAGCGCTTCTTGGCTTCTTCCTCGGTCATCTGCCCGGCCTTGTAGGCCTTGTAGTAGCCATCGGCCAGGTTCCAGACGATATCGACGGCAGCATGCGCCTTCTCGACCCGCTCGTTGACGAGCTGATTGCGTGCCAGCCACAGGATCGTGGAAGCGACCAGAGCCATGCAGATCGCGGCAACCAACGTCATGAGCGCGAGCTTGGCGCCGATCGAGCGCAGCGAAAACAGATCCTTGAGAGCCGGCATTCTGCCTCTTCGGGTTTTGTTGGGCGGCGCGCACCTTAAGGATAAGGCGACAAGCCATCACGAGGTGGGAATGCGCAAATTAGAGGCGATTCGTTAAGGAACTCATTTGCGCCACGAAGGCGACGCGGGCGTTATCGAAGGCTTAAACTGGGCCCCGCCCACCAGCGCGAGCGGCGCGAGTGCCAAGCCCTGTGCGCCCCTTCGACGCTGTCAATGGGCTGACGTCACCAGCGTTTTTATGGCACAAGAGCGCCATCGCCGACCGACCAACGAGGCCACGCATGCCCGCGCCCAAACCGCCTGCCTTCGAGACCCTGAGCCTGCATGCGGGCCAGCATCCGGATCCCGTGACCGGGGCCCGGGCGGTGCCGATCTACCAGACCACGTCCTACGTCTTCCAGGATTCCGATCACGCCGCAGCGCTGTTCAATCTGGAGCGCGCCGGGCACATCTATACGCGCATCTCCAACCCGACGACCGGTGTGCTGGAGGAGCGGCTCGCGGCGCTGGAGGGCGGCGTCGGCGCGATCTGCACCGCGAGCGGCATGGCCGCGCTGCATCTGGCCATCGCGACGCTGCTGAACGCCGGCGATCACATCGTGGCGTCGAGCTCGCTCTATGGCGGCACCATCAACCTGCTGGCGCACACGCTGCCGCGCTTCGGCATCACCACCACCTTCGTGAAGCCGCGCGATCACGATGCATTCCGGAAAGCGATCAAGCCGAACTCGAAGCTTGTGATCGGCGAGACCATCGGCAATCCCGGGCTCGAGGTGCTCGACATTCCCAAAGTCGCGGCGATCGCGCATGAAGCAGGGATTCCGCTGCTGATCGACAACACCTTCGCCACGCCCTATCTCAGCCGGCCGATCGAGCTCGGTGCCGACATCGTCATGCATTCGGCGACCAAATGGATCGGTGGCCACGGCATCGCGATCGGTGGTGCCATCGTCGACGGCGGCCGCTTCGACTGGCGGGCGTCCGGCAAATTCGGCGTGCTGACGGAGCCCTATGGCGGCTATCACGGCATCGTCTTCGACGAGCAATTCGGCACGGCGGCCTTCATCATGCGCGCGCGCACCGAGGGCCTGCGCGATTTCGGCGCCTGCCTGTCGCCGACCAATGCGTTTCAGCTCCTGCAGGGCGTCGAGACGCTCGGCGTGCGCATGGACCGGCACATGCAGAACACGCTATCCGTGCTGGAGGCGCTGAAATCCAACAAGGCTGTCGACTGGGTGCTGCATCCCTCGCTGGAGAACCACCCCGACTATCAGCTGGCCAAGACGCTGCTGCCGCGCGGCGCGGGCTCGATCGTCTCGTTCGGCATCAAGGGCGGCCGGCCCGCGGGCCGCAAGTTCATCGAGTCGCTGCGCATGATCAGCCACCTCGCCAATGTCGGCGACGCCAAGACGCTGGTGATCCACCCCGCCTCGACCACGCATCAGCAGATGGATGCCGAGCAGCTCAAGGCCGCCGGTATCGGCGAGGAGCTGGTGCGGCTCTCTGTCGGCATCGAGACCGCCGGCGACATCATCGACGATCTCGCGCAGGCGCTGCGCATCTCGCAGAAGGTTTGACCCGATGAAGCTCTCCGTCAACGGTGTTGAGGTGTTTGCCGCAACCGGCGGCCGCGAATTCGACAAGTCCCTGCCGACGGTCGTCTTCATCCATGGCGCCGGTTTCGACCATTCGACCTGGGCGCTGCATACGCGCTGGTTCGCCCATCACGGCTTTGGCGTGCTGGCGCCTGATCTGCCCGGCCATGGCCGTTCGGCCGGGCCCTCGCTCGGAAGCATCGCCGAGATGGCCGACTGGACCGCGGCGCTGCTCGATACGGCCGGCAGCGCCAAGGCGCACCTGATCGGCCACTCCATGGGATCGCTGATCTCGCTGGAGACCGCGGCGCGTCACCCCGACAAGGTGTCCGCGCTGAGCCTGATCGGCACCGCCGCGACGATGACCGTTGGCCCGGATCTGTTGAAGGCCGCCGAAGCCAATGAGCAGGACGCCAACGATATGGTCTCGATCTGGGGCCTCGGCTTCAAGGCCGAGCTCGGCGGCAGCCTCGCGCCGGGCCTGTGGATGCATGGCGGCGCGCAGGCCGTGCTCAAGCATTGCGAGCCGGGCGTGCTGTTCAGGGATCTGTCGGCCTGCAATGCCTATGCAAACGCGCTCACGGCCGCTGCAAGCGTGAAGGTGCCGACGACGCTCATCCTCGGCGAACGCGACATGATGACACCGATGAAAGCCGGCAAGGCGCTTGCTGCCGCCATCCCGCACGCGAAGACGGTGGTGGTGCCGGGCGCCGGACACATGATCATGGCCGAGCGCCCGGATGAACTGCTGGTGGCGTTGAAAGGCTGAACGAATCAATCAGGATCGATCGGAGATCCCATGGGCAGCGAGACCTTGAAAGGGCGGACGGCACTCGTCACCGGCGGTTCGCGCGGGATTGGCGCGGCGGTTTGCAGGGCGCTGGCTGAGGCTGGCGCGGCCGTCGCGATCAACTGCCGCGAGCAGATCGGGCAGGCCGAGAAGCTGGCAGGCGAGATCGGCCGGCAGGGTGGACGTGCCATCGTCGTGGCGGCCGACGTCTCGCAACGCGAGGCGGTGACTGACATGGCCGAACGCGTCACGGGCGCGCTCGGGCCGATCGACATTCTCGTCAACAATGCCGGCATCGCCATCACGCGCGGCGTCGACGATCTCACGGAGGACGATTTCGACCGCACCATCCTGGTCAATCTGAAGTCCGTGTTCCTGTGCACGCAGGCGGTGCTGCCGTCGATGCGTGCGCGGAAATGGGGCCGCATCGTCAACATCTCCTCGGGTGCCGCACGCGGCGCCGGCTCGATCGGGCCGCATTACAATGCCTCCAAGGCCGGCATGGAAGGCCTCACGCGCGGCTATGCGGCGCGTCTGGTGAAGGAAGGCATCACCGTCAACGCGGTGGCGCCCTCGCTGATCGAGACCGACATGATGAGCGGCCAGCCGCAACTCGTCAGCCGCATCCCGCTCGGCCGCTTCGGCACCGCGGACGAGGTGGCGAAAGCCGTGATGCTGCTCGTCGACAACGCCTACATGACCGGGCAGACGATCGCGCTGAGTGGCGGGATGGCGTTTAATTGAGAGGCGGACTCATCTTCCTTCTCCCCTTGCGGGAGAAGGTGGCGCGAAGCGCCGGATGAGGGGTATCTCTCCGCGAATGCAGATCGTGAGAGACGTACTCGCGGAGAGATACCCCTCACCCGTCTCGCCGCTACCGCGGCGAGCCACCCTCTCCCGCAAGGGGAGAGGGTAAGGTACTCACCACATCGTCGCGGCGGCGCGCTCGGGCCAGATGCGATCATACTCCGCACCGCCGACCTTGTTCGCGCTCATCTCGGCGAGGATCTGGCCCGGTGTCGGCAGCGTCTTCGGGTCGATGCGCTTGTCGGGATTCCAGAGGTCGGAGCGGACGATGGCGCGGGCGCACTGGAAATAGATCTCGTCCACGTTCATCACCATGACGCTGCGCGGCGCCTTGCCTTCGACCTTGAACGAGGCAAGCAGCTCCGGATCGATCGAGAGATGCGCGCGGCCGTTGGCGCGCACCGCGTTGCCCGAGCCCGGGATCAGGAACATCAGCGACACCCTGGGGTCACGCACGATGTTGCGCAGGGAATCGACCCGGTTGTTGCCGCGGCGATCCGGCAGCATCAGCGTCCTGGGATCATGGATGCGGACGAAGCCGGGAAGATCGCCGCGCGGCGAGCAATCGATGCCTTCAGGACCGATGGTGGCGAGCGCGGCGAACGGCGCCTTCTCGATGAAGATCCGATAGAGCGGGGTGACGTGGTCGGCAACTTTCACGGTCGAGGCGTCGTTGGTGGCGCCGTAGATGGCTTCCAGCTGTTCGACCGTTTCGATCACACACATTCCGCTCTCTCCTGTTCCACCAGCTACTCGCGCCAGCATTCGTTCCTGATCACGCGCAGGAGGTGGCGGCTGTGATACTCCGCGCTGCCCGCATTGAGGATGGTGACATCGGCATTGGCCGATGCGTCATCGACGCTGCGCGCGAGCCGTTCGGCGATATTGCCGTCGCTGTGACGCGCGCGGGCGGCGAGGCGCTGCGCCAGCACGTCCGGCGGCGCCGTGATCGCGACCACGACGACATTGGCGTAGGCCTGGCGCAACGTAGCGATGACCGTGCGCGAGACATTGGCGACGACGGCGCGCCCGGCACGGATGTCGTCGTTGATCTCCAGCGGCAGCGCATAGGAATGCCCGTGCGCATCCCATTGCACGGCGAAATCGCCGTGATCACGCGAGCGGGCGAATTCGTCGGGGCTCAGCGCAATGTTGTCTTCGTCGGCAGAGGACGCACGCGTCACGACACGACGCGGGAAGACGATGTCGTGATCGTCGATACAGGCCGCCTGCGCCAGCCGCAGCAGCGTATCCTTGCCGGCGCCGGACGGGCCGACCACGAGCACCAGTCGCCCGGGCCCGATCGCAGCCGCCGCGTCCCTTGCCGTCACGACGGTATCGCTCATGCGACACGGCCCCCTTCGCGCCAGACGCTGCGAACCACGGGAACGCTGCCGGCAACGTGCACGCGGATCAGATCGGCACGCTTGCCGATCGCGATCTCGCCGCGATCGGTGAGGCCGACCGCGTCGGCGGGCGCCTTCGTCACGGTGCGAACGGCCGCCGGCAGGCTGATCGAGGGCGCATGTTCGGGCAATTGCAGCGCGCCCATCAGCAGGCTGGACGGAATGTAGTCCGACGACAGGATGTCGAGCAGGCCTTCGCGGGCGAGATCGACCGCGGCGATGTTGCCGGAATGCGAGCCGCCGCGCACGACGTTGGGCGCGCCCATCAGGATGTCGATGCCCGCTTCGTGCAGACCGCGTGCAGCCTCCAGCGTCGTCGGGAACTCCGCCACCGCGACGCCGTCACGCACGGCATCCGCGACGTTCTCCTCGGTGGTATCGTCATGGCTCGCGAGCGGAATCCTGTACTGATGCGCCAGCGCCACGATCTCGCGCATGTTGGTCGGCGCATAGAGCTTCTGGTACTCGAAGCGCTTTGCGAAGAGCTCATCGAGCTCGGCATCGGTCTTGCCGCCGCCCTTGCCGCGGTAATAGTCGCGCAGCTTCACTTCATCGCGGAACTGGCGCTGGCCAGGCGTGTGATCCATCAGCGACATCAGCTTGACGTCGGGCCGGTCGATCAGCTCCTTGGCTTCCTCGACCACGCTCGGCATCGGGATCTCGCAGCGCAGATGCAGGAAATGATCGGCGCGCAGCAGCTGCGAGTCACGTGCGGTCGTGATCGCTGCGGCAAGCACCCCGGCGCGGCCGTCGACTTCCTCGGCGCCGTCCTCGCGCCAGACCCGAAGCGAGTCGAACACGGTGGTGATGCCCGAGGTGGCGAGCTGACCGTCATAGGAGACCACGGCCGCAACAGGATTCCAGAACACCTTCGGCCGCGGCACGTAATGCGCTTCGAGATGGTCGGTGTGAAGCTCGATCAGGCCGGGCATGATGAGATCGCCGCCGGCGTCCTCTGCGCCCGCGGGCGCCCTGCCCTCGCCGATCTCGGCAATGCGCCCGTCCGCAAGAGCAAGCCAGCCCTGCTCGATCACCCGGTCCGCCAGCACGATCCTGGCGTTGGCGATCACGGTATCCTTCGGCTTGGCGTTCATGTCCCTCTTCCTTCAGGCCGCGGCGGCAAAGTTGGTGACATCGACGATGCGGTCGGCAATCAAATGGCGGATTTCGTCGTCATGGACAATGGCGACCATGGCCACGCCCCGGCGTTTCTTCTCGGCGACCAGTTCGACCACGACGGCGCGGTTGGCAGCATCGAGTGACGCGGTCGGCTCGTCCAGCAACAGGATCGGCAGGTCCGAGATGAAGCCGCGCGCGATGTTGACGCGCTGCTGCTCGCCGCCGGAGAAGGTCGCGGGCGGAAGCTGCCAGAGTCTTTCGGGTATGTTGAGTCGGTGCAGCAGTTCGCCGGCGCGCGCCTGTGCATCAGCGCGCCCCATGCCGTTGACGATCAAAGGCTCGGCAACGACGTCGATGGTCGCGACGCGCGGCACGGCCCGCAGGAACTGGCTGACATAGCCGATGGTGGCGCGGCGGACATTGAGGATCTGACGCGGCTCGGCGGTGGCGAGGTCGATCACCTCGCCGCGATGGCGAATGCCGATGCGGCCGGAGTCGCAGCGGTAATTGCCGAAGATCATCTTCAGGATCGACGATTTGCCGGCGCCCGATGGCCCCGACAGCACGACGCATTCACCGGGTTCGACCTGGAAGGTCACGCCGCGCACCACCGGCAGCTCGATGCCGCCCTGCAGATGCATCGTGAAGGTCTTGTTGGCGTCGGCGATTTCGATCATGGCGGTCATCGGAGAACTCATTTTGAAAAGCTTATGGCGGCAGAATCGAGGAGACCAGGAGTTGCGTATAGGGCTCGCGCGGATCGTCCAGCACCTGGTCGGTGAGACCTGTTTCGATGACGCGACCGCCCTTCATCACCATCACGCGGTGCGACAACAGGCGCGCGACCGCGAGATCGTGGGTGACGATGACGACGGCGAGATGCAATTCGGCGACGAGGTTGCGCAGGAGGTCGAGCAGGCGGGCCTGCACTGAAACATCAAGTCCACCTGTCGGCTCGTCCATGAACACCAGCCGCGGCCCGGTGACGAGGTTGCGCGCGATCTGCAGGCGCTGGCGCATGCCGCCCGAATAGGTGCGCGGCGCATCGTCGATGCGCGCGACGTCGATCTCGACCCGCGTGAGCCAGTCGGAAGCCGACTCGCGAATGCGGCCGTAATGGTTCCAGCCCACGGCCATCAGCCGCTCGCCGACATTGGCGCCGGCCGAGACCGCCATGCGCAGACCCTGCGCCGAATCCTGATGCACAAAGCCCCAATCGGTACGAAACAGCAGGCGCCGCTCAGCCTCGCCGAGCGCCGCGAGATCGCGGGTGACGCCATCGCGCATCCGGTATGACACCTGCCCGGCGCTCGCGGCGAGCTGGCCCGAAAGGAGTTGCAGCAACGTCGACTTGCCGGAGCCGGACTCGCCGACGATCGCCAGCACTTCGCCGGGATAGAGCGAGAACGACACGTCGCGGCAGGCCGCGATGCGGCCGTAGGACTTGCTGAGGCTATCAGCAACCAGCAATGGCTGATCGGTTTCGAGCAGATCCTGATCAGCCATTTGCTTCACCTTGCGCCTTGTCCTTGTAGGGCGCAGCGCTCATGCTGCCGTGATGGCCGTCGGCCTGACGTCCCTCGCAATAATCGGTGTCCGAGCAGACGAACATGCGGCTGCCCTTGTCGTCAGTGACGATCTCGTCGAGATAGGAGTTTTCGGCGCCGCACAGCGCGCAAGGCGCGTTGAAGCGATACGGCTCGAACGGGTGATCCTGGAAATCGAGCGATACCACCTGGGTATAAGGCGGGATCGCATAGATGCGCTTCTCGCGGCCGGCGCCGAACAATTGCAACGCCGGGCAATTGTCCATCTTGGGATTGTCGAATTTCGGCGTCGGCGACGGGTCCATCACGTAGCGCGCGTTCACCTTCACCGGATAGGCGTAGGCGGTCGCGATGTGGCCGAAGCGAGCGATGTCCTCGTACAGCTTCACATGCATCAGGCCGTATTCGGCAAGCGCGTGCATGCGCCGCGTCTCGGTCTCGCGCGGCTCGAGGAAGCGCAGCGGCTCCGGGATCGGCACCTGATAGACCAGCACCTGGTTCGCGTGCAGCGACGTCTCGGGGATGCGATGGCGGGTCTGGATCACGGTCGCCTCGTCAGTCGAGGTCGTCGTGGCAACGCCGGCGGTCTTGGCGAAGAATTTGCGGATCGAGATCGCGTTGGTGGTGTCGTCCGAACCCTGGTCGATCACCTTCAGCACGTCCTGCGGCCCGAGGATCGCAGCGGTGACCTGCACGCCGCCGGTGCCCCAGCCATAGGGCATCGGCATTTCGCGGCTGGCGAACGGCACCTGATAGCCGGGGATCGCGATCGCCTTCAGGATCGCGCGGCGGATCATCCGCTTGGTCTGCTCGTCGAGATAAGCGAAGTTGTAGGAGGGCGCGTTCATTCCGCGGCCTCCTTCATGGCACCGGGCGCGTTGGCTTCAGTGGACGCTTCGGCGAATTCCTTGCGCAGCTTGCGCAAGAGGCCGAGCTCGGACTGGAAGTCGACGTAATGCGGCAGCTTCAGATGCTCGACGAAGCCGGTCGCCTGGACGTTGTCCGAATGCGACAATACGAATTCTTCATCTTGCGCCGGGGCCAGCGCCTCTTCACCGAGCTCGCGGGCACGTAGAGCACGATCGACCAGGGCCATCGACATGGTCTTGCGCTCGCTCTGGCCGAAAGCCAGGCCATAGCCGCGGGTGAAGCACGGCGCTTCCGTCGCCGAGCCCTTGAACTGGTTGACCATCTGGCACTCCGTGAGCTCGATCGAACCGAGCGGCACGGCAAAGCCGACGTCTTCGGCGGCGAACTCGACCTCCACCTCACCGAAGCGAATCTCGCCAACGAAGGGATGGTTGCGGCCATAGCCGCGCTGGGTGGAGTAGCCCATCGCCAGCAAAAACCCTTCGTCACCACGCGCGAGGTTTTGCAGTCGCAAGTCGCGGTCCGCCGGGAAGTTCAGCGGCTCGCGCGTGAGGTCGCCGACGCTGGCGCCCTCTTCGGCTTGAGGCGAGGATTCGATCAGCCCATCGCGGCCAAGAATGTCGGTTACGCGCGGCGTCGCCGTGGTCGAAGCCTCCGATATCGCCGGCGCTTCAGGTACAAAGCCCTGGGCGAGCGAGGGATCGAGCAGGCGATGCGTGTAATCGAAGGTCGGCCCGAGGATCTGGCCACCCGGAATGTCCTTGAAGGTCGCGGACACCCGCCGCTGCACACGCATCGCACCGGTGTTGACGGGCTCGCTGTTGCCGAAGCGCGGCAAGGTGGCACGGAAGGCGCGGACGAGGAATATCGCCTCGATCAGATCACCACGTGCCTGCTTGATCGCGAGCGCCGCGAGTTCGCGGTCATAAAGCGAGCCTTCGCTCATGACGCGGTCGACGGCGAGTCCAAGTTGCTCCGAGATCTGGTCCAGGGAGACTTCCGCAACGCCTTGGTCGCCGCGCCTGATATTGGCGAGCAGCCGATGGGCATTCTCGATGGCGCGTTCGCCGCCTTTGACTGCGACATACATGCCTCTAGCCTCCCTTGCTCACGACACGCGTGGTGCGCGGGATCGCGACCACGGCATCATCGGCGACCAGCACCACGTCGATTCCCCGCGGAAACAGCGTCTCGTTGACACGCAGGCGCTCGAACAGGTCGAACGGCTTGATCGAGGCATGGAGCGTCGCGACGCCATCGATGCCGGGGCCACGCAGCTCGAAACCGCGACCTGAATCCAGGCTGTCGGCCTGAATGATCACCGTGGTCGAACGATCGGGATATTCGTTGGTGCCGAGCGCAAAGCGCTCGAGCGGAAGCAACGCACCGCCGTCACTGACCAGCGCGAATGATGCGATCGACGTATCCTGCACCACCGGCGCACCGGTGTGGAACTTGAGCCATTTCAGGACGTCGGTGCTTTCCGCCATCCGCGCATCGAGCCAGAGCGGCGTGTCGTGGTCGAACAGCGTCAGCGCGATCGCGGCGGTACCGCGCATCATCGTATCAGGCGCTCCCGCCACCGGCACGATGCGCTGGACCGAGCCCGGCCGCGCCATCGCGTCCATGACCGAGCGAAAGGTCGATTGCGCCGACAACACCTTGTCGGCGAACCCTGGCGGCAATTCCGCAATCGTGGTCATGGCCTCACCCCTCACCGCGCACCATGGTGTAGAAATCAACCTTCGTCGCCGCGGTCTCTTCGGCCGCACGGCTGCGCCGGACCATAAGCTGCTCGCGCAACGGTGCGATAACGTCGCGCTCGACGGCGGCACTGAAATCGTGCGATTGCACCAGCGCATCGCATAGCGCGATCAGCCGCGCCTTCTCGCCGTCACGGCCGAGCGTGTAGCCGAAGCCGACCTCACCGCTCGCGAGCCGCACCGCCGCGCGCGACACCGTGGCTTCGCCGAGATTGAACGGCGCACCGTCGCCGCCGACCCGGCCACGCAACATCACCAGACCGTTTTCCGGTGCGCGCAAATCCTGATGGCCGGGCAAGGCAATCGTGCGGAGGCGGGCGGCGATCTCGCCCGCCTCCGCGTGCGCCAGCACGGCCATGGCGGCCTGGCGCTGGGCTTGGGTGTTGTGCTGGGTCACCGAATCCACCGAACTTTTCCAGAGAACTTGCCGAATTCAAGTTGTCTATGATAATAGACAACTTGATACGGACGCGCCATGACTGTTTCGTGACAAGCGTGTGATTTCCGGGCTAGGCTGATCGCCGACATGAGCATGCAGGACACCGCCTCTTCGGGCGTCGCGCTGTGGCGCCTCGTTGCCGACGGCATCGAGCGCGGCATCGCCGACGGCCGGTTTGCCGCGGGCGACAAGCTGCCGGGCGAGATGGAGATCGCCGAGACCTATCGCGTCAATCGGCACACTGTGCGGCGCGCGCTGGCGGCGCTGGCCGAACGCGGCATCGTGCGCGCCGAGCGCGGCAGCGGAACCTATGTCGAGGCGCAGAAGCTCGCTTATCCCTTGCGCTCTCGCACGCGCTTTTCCGAGATCGTCGGCGCCGAAGGCCGCGAGCCGCAAGGCCGGTTGATCGAGGCGTCAGACGATGTCGCAACCCGCGAACTCGCACGGGAGCTGGGATTGAAGACCGGCGCGCCACTGGTGCGGATCGAGGCCATTCGCCTCGCGGACCGCACGCCGATCTGCGTTTCCACCACCTGGCTCTCGGCAGAGCGGTTTCCGGGCGCGGGCACGGTGTTCGCCGAGACGCGCTCGATGACGAAGATGCTCGAGCATTACGGGATCCGCGATTATCGCCGCGGCGCCACCAGGATCACCGCCGGCATCGTCGACGCCACCGATGCCACGCGGCTCGACCTGCCGCTGGGGCGGCCGATCCTGGTGGTCGATGCGACCGACCTCGATCTCGAAGGCAAACCGCTGGTGACCAAGCACTCGCGATTTGCAGCCGAGCGGGTGGAGTTTTTAGTGGAGCCGTAGGCTTCTTCCCCTCCCCCCTTGCGGGAGAGGGTGGCTCGCCGCGGAGCCGCGAGACGGGTGAGCGGTTCTCTGCGCGGGCCCAACTCTTATCCGAATGCGCGGAGAGAACCCCTCATCCGGCGCTTCGCGCCACCTTCTCCCACAAGGGGAGAAGGCAAGACAGAAACTCAGGCTACCGCCCTGCGCCCGATAATCGCAAAGCGCAGCTTGCCCGAGATGAAATCGATCGCGGCGACCGCGACCAGGATCATCAGGATCAGGAACGACACCCTCTGCCATTCCAGCACACGGATCTGCTCGGCGAGCTGGAGGCCGATGCCGCCGGCGCCGACGATGCCGATGATGGTGGCCGAGCGTGTGTTCGACTCGATGAAATAAAGCACCTGACCGGCGATGACGGGAAGCACCTGCGGCATCAGACCGAAGCGGATCTCATGTAGTGCACTGCCGCCGGAGGCACGGATGCCTTCGACCTGCTTCTGGTCGGCGCTTTCAATCGCCTCCGAAAACAGCTTGCCGAACGCACCGAAATCCGACACCGCGATCGCGAGCACGCCGGCGAACGGGCCGAGGCCGACCACGTTGATCCACACCAGCGCCCAGATCAGCGTGTCGACGCCGCGGATCGAATCGAGGAAGCGCCGCACCGGAAAACGCAGGAAGATCGAGGGCACGACATTGCGCGCCGCAAGCAGGCTGACCGGCAGCGCCATCAGCGCAGCCAGCGTGGTACCCAGCAGCGCGATCGACAGGGTTTCGCCCAGCGCCCTCAGATAGAGCGGCAAGGACGACCCGGGATCTGGCGGGATCATCATCATGCTGATCCAGCCGAGCTGGCTCAGCCCCGAGATGAAGCGCGACGGCGAGAAATCAAGATCGACGAGGCCGAACAGGAAGATCGCGAGGGCAGCAGCGAGCACCATTGGCGTCGCCAGCCGCGACGACGTCGGGCGGTCGAAGACATCGGGATAGCGTGCGCGGAGCTCCGCGGTGTTCACGTCCTGCGGCTTGCTCATTTCCGCGCCTCCTTGCCGAACAGGCGGCCGCGGACCCAGCCGGTCGTGATGTCGATCAGGAAGACCGTGACGATGATGGTGACGAGGATGGCGCTGACGTCGGAGTAGTAGAACTTGCGGATCGCGACGATCAGTTCCTGCCCGATGCCGCCGGCGCCGACAAAGCCCATCACGGACGCCTCGCGCACATTGATCTCGAAGCGCAGCAGCGCGTAGCTGGCATAGCCCGCCGAGACCTGCGGCAGGATCGCAAAGCGCATGCAGGAGATCCAGCTCGCGCCTGTTGAGCGGATGCCCTCGACCGGCTTCATGTCGGCGTTCTCGACGATCTCGGAGAACAGCTTTCCGAGCGCCCCGGTGGAGTGGATCGCGATCGCGAGCACGCCGGCCATCGGCCCGAGGCCGAAGGCGATGACGAAGATCAGCGCGAACACGATGCCGGGCACCGTGCGGGCGAATTCGAGCAGGCGCCGCACCGTGAAGCGCAGCCACGTCGCAGGCGAGGTGTTCTCGGCCGCGAAGAAATTGAGGCCGAAGGCGAGGACCGCACCGATCAGGGTGCCGACATAGCTGATCAGCAGCGTCTCGCCGAGCAGCCTGAGCCATTTGTGCCAGCCCCAGAACCACTCGCCAAAATTGATCCAAACCCGCTGGCCGCTATCGAGGGTGAAGATGCGGTCGAAATAGCTGACGAAATGGCCGAAATAAGTGAAGAGCGTGCGCAGGTTCACCTCGGCACCGATCGAGACCACGATCAGCGCGGCGACGAAGACGACGAGGCCCGCCAGCAGGCGCAGGCGTTTGCGCGCCACCGCCTTGCGGTAAGCGGCATTGAGGACAGCAAGCTGCTGCTCGGGGAGAAGCGAAACCGCAACGGTCATGGGTTCAGCGGAAAGGATCCCTCAAGAGAAGAGCCGGGTCCATCGACCCGGCTCCAGCAAATCGTCCCGACGAGATCAGGACGCCTTCTTGCGCAGATTGTCGACGAACTTAATCAGCTCGATGGTCTTGTTGTAATCGTCATTTGCGATCGGCTCCCACGGCTTGTTCTTGCCGTCGGAAAGCTTCTTGAACGCCTCGGGATCCTTCTGCGCGGCATCCAGGAAGGCCTTCTTGATCGCGGCCTTCATGTCCTCGGGCAGATCGCTCAGGTAGGCGTAGGGCGAGTTGATGATGAGGTCGGACTTCCCGATGATGCGGAAGTCCTCCTTCTTCATCGGCGTGCCGTCGGCCGACTTCACCATGCCCTTGTTGAGCATGCGGGTCAGGTTGGAATCGTCGTCGGCGTTCCACCAGTTGGCGGCGACGTCGACGGTGCCCTGGGCCAGCGCCAGAACGGCGTTCTCGTGGCTGCCGGTGAAGACCACCTTGGAGAAATAGGCATCGGGATCGATGCTCATCGCGTTCAGCTTGAAGCGGGGCATGTTGTTGCCGGACGTGGAGTTCGGATCGACAAGCCCGAGATTCTTGCCCTTGAGGTCCTCGATCTTCTGGTACGGCGATTTCGCCAGCACGTAGAAGACGGAGTAGTAGCCCTTCGAGCCGTCGGAATTGACGTCGATCACGAAGGCATCGGTCTTGACGCCGGTGAGACGGGCGCGCGCAAAGGAAGCCGGACCGTAATAGCCGATCTGGATGTTGCCGGCGCGCTGGCCCTCGATGAGGGCAGCGTAGTCATTGGCGACACGCAGCGTTACCTTGATGCCGAGCTCCTTCGACAGATAGTTGATGAAAGGACCGTAGCGCTCGGTCACGCCCGAGCCGTTCTCGGCCGGGATCGCGGCGAAGGTGATCTCCGGATATTTCGTCTTCCAGTCTTCGGCGGAAGCGGATCCGGCAAGGGTCAGCGCGGCTGCGCCGGCAAGAACGAGTCTGCGAGTGATCATGATGTCCTCTTCATCTGATAGGATCGGTTGACGCAAGAAACTGGAAATGACGGATGCGCGGCGGCTCAAGCCGCCGCGGCCGTTCCGAGTGCCGGGACGCCCTCCGGCAACGGCGCAGATGTGCCGCCCATGACGTCGGCGGCCTCGAGATCGTAGAGCTCACGCGCGACGAGATCGGTCAGCGCGGACGGCGCGCCGTCGAACACTACGCGGCCCTGGGCCATGCCGATGAGGCGGTCGCAATAGCTGCGCGCCAGATCGAGCGAATGCAGATTGCAGATCACCGTGATGCCGAAATGCTTGTTGATGCGCAGAAGCGCATCCATGACGATCTTGGTATTGCGCGGATCGAGCGAGGCAATCGGCTCGTCGGCGAGGATGATATCGGGCTGCTGCACCAGGGCGCGGGCAATCGCCACGCGCTGCTGCTGGCCGCCGGAGAGCTGGTCGGCGCGCTGGGCGGCGAGCGGGGCGATGTCGAACTGTTCCAGCGCGGACATCGCCAGCGCCTTGTCCTGCTCGGGCCAGATCTGCGAGAGCGAGCGCCAGGCCGGCATGGTGGCAAGACGCCCCATCAGCACGTTGGTCAGGACATCGAGGCGGCCAACCAGATTGAATTGCTGGAAGATCATCGCCGAGCGCGCCCGCCACTGCCGCAGCTCCTTGCCGCGCAGCGCGGTGACGTCGAGGCCGTCGAACAGGATACGACCCTGCGTCGGCGTCACCAGACGATTGATGGTTCGCAGCAAGGTCGACTTGCCGGCGCCGGAGCGCCCGATCACACCGACGAATCCGCCGGGGGAGATTTGAAACGACGCGTCGTCCACCGCGGCTTTTGCGCCGAAGCGGCACGTCAGACCTTCCACCACCAGCATGCAGGGCTCCAGAGTAGCTGGGGCCCACCGCTATCCCTGACGGTTGACACTTGTGTGACATGCGCAATGCAGTGCGGCGATCCAACCCACCTCATCCCCTGTCATGTCGTCGTCATGATGATGTCATCAAGCCACTCGAAGACGAGCGCCCGCCCTCGAACTCCGGATGCAACATGGCCAAGGTGCTATCGGTCGAGCCGACCATCGATGCTTCGGCGAAGCTGCACGAAACCAGGCTCGGCGCCTACACCGAGGTCGGCGCGCGCACCATCCTGCACGAGGTCGCGATGGGCGATTACTCCTACGTCGTCAACGACGCGCAGATCACCTACACCACCATCGGAAAGTTCTGCTCGATCGCGGCGATGACGCGGATCAATCCCGGCAATCATCCGATGCATCGCGCGACCCAGGCGCATTTCACCTACCGCTCCAGCGCCTACTTTCCGGACGAGAGCGACGATACAGACTTCTTCGACTGGCGGCGCCAGCATCACGTCCATATCGGCCATGACGTCTGGATCGGCCATGGCGCGGTCGTGCTGCCGGGCCGCAACGTCGGCACTGGCGCGGTGATCGCGGCCGGCGCCATTGTCACCAAGGACGTGCCGGCCTACACGATCGTTGCCGGCAATCCGGCGCGGATCGTGCGGCGGCGGTTCTCGGAAGAGGTTGCCGGACGGCTTGCAAAGCTGGCATGGTGGGACTGGAATCACGACAAATTGCGTGAGGCGCTGCCTGATTTCCGCAAGCTCACAATTGAAGATTTCCTGTCGGCATACGAAGCAAAGGCAAATTCCTCTTCCAGCAAACGAAGCGCGGTCGCGTGACAGACATTTTCATCGAGGGAGGCCGGGCCCTGGTCGGCTCCGAGCTCACCGAAACTTCACTCGCAATCTCTGGAACGGACATCGCGCAGATCGACGCGTCTCGCGGCCGCGCGCGGTTGGCGATCGATGCGCGCGATTTGCTGGTGCTGCCCGGCATCGTTGATCTGCACGGCGATGCCTTCGAGCGGCAGATGATGCCGCGGGCCGGCGTCGATTTCCCGATCGACATTGCGCTCGCCGACACCGACCGGCAGGTCGTCAGCAACGGCATCACCACGGTGTTCCACGCCACCACATGGTCGTGGGAGCCGGGCCTGCGCAGTGGCGACAATGCAAGACGCCTGCTTGAGGCAATCGAACGGCAGCGTCCGCACTTCGCCGCCGACACCCGCTTTCATTTGCGGCACGAGACCCACAATCTCGATGCCGAGGACGAGATCAGCGAGTGGCTCGCCGAGGGCCGTGTCGATTTGTTCGCCTTCAATGACCACATGGACGGGGTCGTTGCCGACATCTCCAATCCTCGCAAGCGCAACCGCATGGTGGAGCGCACCGGCCTGTCGAGCGAGGATTTCGACAAGCTCGTCGCGCATATCGTCTCGCGCGCCGCCGATGTTCCGGCCTCCATCATCCGGCTCGCGGCCGCGGCCCGTGCGGCCGGGGTGCGGATGCTCTCGCATGACGACGCGACGCCGGCGATGCGCCAAAACTTTCGCGCCATGGGCGTGACGCTCGCCGAATTTCCGATCAACGAGGAGACGGCGCGCGAGGCCGCGGCTGCCGGCGACGCCATCGTCTTCGGTGCGCCGAACGTCGTGCGCGGCGGCAGCCACACCGGCTGGACCAAGGCGTCGGACATGATCGCGAAGGGGCTCTGCTCGGTACTGGCCTCGGACTATTACTATCCGGCGCCGCTGCTCGCTGCGTTCCGCCTCGTCGCGGACGGCGTGCTGCCGTTGACCGAGGCCTGGAAGCTGATCTCGGCGGCGCCGGCCCAGGCCATCGGCCTGACCGATCGCGGCACGCTCGCCGCAGGCCATCGCGCCGACATCCTGCTGGTCGACGACAGCATGCCATTGCGTCCGCGGCTGGTCGCGGTGATCGCGGCCGGCAAGCTCGTGCATCTCACCGATGCGCCCCGATTGCTCGGCGCGACGGCAACACCGCGCGAGACTGTCGTCGCGGCATAAATTGGCTATGCTCAGGCAATGACAGGTTTTCCCCGCTACGCGATCTATTTTGCCGCCGGCGCCGACAATGCGCTATCCCGCTTCGGTGCCGAGTTGCTGGGCTATGATGCCTATCGCGGCGACGAGATTTCGTTTCCGCAGGACGCATTGCAAGTCGCCCCGGACTGGCGCGACATCACTGCCGATCCCCGCAAATACGGCTTTCACGGCACACTGAAGGCGCCGATGGGGCTCGCGTCCGGCAAGACCGAGGCCGAGCTGATGGGCGCCTGCGCGACCTTTGCCGAAAAGGCGCGGCCGATTCCGGTGATCCGCCCGGTCGTCGATTCCATCAGCGGCTTCATTGCTGTCATTCCGGCTGAGCCCATCGACACGCTCCAGCAATTCGCCGCCGATTGCGTCCGCCATTTCGATTCGTTCCGTCCGCCCCTGACCGCGGAAGATCGCACGCGGCGCAAGCCCGAGAAGCTTACCGAGCGCCAGCGCGACTATCTCGACCGCTGGGGTTACCCTTACGTGATGGAAGAATTCCGCTTCCACATGACGCTGACGGGGCTGCTCGATGCGGAGCGGCGCGGGCCGATCCTGGAGATGCTGCGGGCGAAGTTTGCGGGGCTGAAGCTCGAGACGCTTGCGATCGATCGCATTACGCTGTTCAGGCAGGATGATGCGAAGGCGCGTTTCCGCATCATCGGCGAGTGGGTACTGGCGAGTTAGCCGGGCTCACGCGTCTCATTCAGCTCGTGTAGGGTGGGCAAAGGCGCGAGGCGCCGTGCCCACGTTCTTTCTCGACGACACGCAAATCGTGGGCACGCTTCGCTTTGCCCACCCTACGACAGTGGAGATTCTGACCGGCAGCGAGGTCTACTCCCCCCACCGCAGCGCCAGCGCGTCGCGCTCCTTGGCGAGCTCCAGCAGCCCTGCCTTGGTCGCCGGATGCAGCGGTTGCAGCGGATGGCGGACCGCGTCCGACTTGATCACGCCGCCGGCCTGCATCATCGCCTTGCAGGCGATCAGGCCGCACTGGCGGTTCTCGTAGTTGATCAGCGGCAGCCAGCGTTCATAGGCGGCTTTCGCCTTCTCCCGATCGCCCGCGAAATAGGGATCGATGATCTGGCGGATACCGTCGGGGTAACCGCCGCCGGTCATCGCACCGGTCGCGCCCGCATCGAGATCAGCCATCAGGGTGATCGCCTCCTCGCCATCCCAGGGACCCTCGATGTCCTTGCCGCCGGCCTCGATCAGGCTGCGGAGCTTTGACGCCGCGCCCGGCACCTCGATCTTGAAATAGCGGATGTTGGAGAGTTCACGCGCCAGCCGCGCCAGCAGCTCGACCGACAGCGGCGTGCCCGCGACCGGCGCATCCTGGATCATGATCGGAATGTTGATCGCGCCCGAGAGAACCTTGAAGAATTCGACGACGCCCTTCTCCGGCACGCGGAAGGTCGCGCCGTGATAGGGCGGCATCACCATCACCATGGCCGCACCGGCGGCCTCGGCCTGCTTGCTGCGCGCCGCGCACTCCGCCGAGCTGAAATGGGTGGTGGTGACGATGACCGGCACGCGGCCAGCGACGTGGTCCAGCACCGCATGCATGACGCTCTCGCGCTCGGCATCGGTCAGCACGAACTGCTCGGAGAAATTGGCGAGGATGCACAGGCCATTCGAACCGGCATCGATCATGAAATCGATGCAGCGGCGCTGGCCCTCGAGGTCGAGCTCGCCGCGTTCGTTGAAGATGGTGGGCGCGACCGGAAACACGCCGCGATAGGGGCGCTGGGCCTTGTGTGAGGTGACCGGCATCGAACTCTCCATCCCTGATATGCACTTACAGCTGTCGCCGCTTTCGCGGGGCGCCACAGGTGTACTCGGCGCGGGGAGCGGCGGCAATGCCGATCCTCGCGCCGCTGGAACAGGGCAGAAAGCCTAGGCGGTCTTCACCGCGCCCAGGAAGCCCTCGACCGCGACGCGGAGGCGGT
Organism: Bradyrhizobium manausense; assembly: GCF_018131105.1. Lineage (NCBI taxonomy): Bacteria > Pseudomonadati > Pseudomonadota > Alphaproteobacteria > Hyphomicrobiales > Nitrobacteraceae > Bradyrhizobium > Bradyrhizobium manausense. The sequence goes on from NZ_JAFCJI010000002.1 coordinate 1,242,623, forward strand.
CGGCATCGGCCGACATCTTGGTCACGGACTGGGACAGCACCGAGCCGGCATTGCCGGTCTCCTGGTTGAGCTTGGCGACGCTGCCGATCGTATCGGTGACCTCGCGGGTGCCCTGGGCGGCATGCTGGAAGTTGCGCGAGATCTCGGTGGTGGCCGCGCGCTGCTGCTCGACCGCGGCGGCAATGGCGGTCATCTTCTCGTCGATGCCGCTGATGGCACCGCCGATCGAACGGATCGCGGCGACCGCCTGTCCGGTTGCCCCCTGGATTTCCTCGACCTGGCGCGAGATTTCCTCGGTCGCGGTCGCGGTCTGTGCGGCGAGGCTCTTGACCTCGCCGGCAACCACAGCAAAGCCGCGGCCGGCTTCGCCGGCGCGGGCCGCCTCGATGGTGGCGTTCAGGGCGAGCAGGTTGGTCTGGCCGGCGATGGCGTGGATCATCTTCACGACTTCGCTGATGCGGCCCGCGGTCTGGTCGAGGATCTCGACGGTGGCGTTGGTCTGCTCGACCTGCGACACCGCTTCGCGCGCATCGCGCGCGCTCGACTGCACCTGCGCTGAAATTTCGCCGACGGATGCCGAAAGCTCCTCGGTGGCAGCCGCGATGCTTTCGAGATTGTTGGTGGCCTGCTCGGCGGAAGCAGAGACCGCGGCCGTCTGGCTGCCCGATTCCGAGACCAGCGTGCGCACATCGGTCGCCGTCGCATCGAGTTCCCTGGCCGACGCGGCGACGCTGTGGATCACGGCCTGCACGGTGTCGTCGAAACTACGGCACGCGTCGTCGACGGTACCGGAGCGGGCGAGTTGCAGCGCCTGCTGCGATTCGCGTTCCTGGCCGAGACGTTCGGCGGTCGCCGCGCTCTCGCGCAGGCTTTCGAGCGCGGCGGCCATGGTGCCGAACTCGTCGGGATAGCGGGATTGCGGAACCGGCGTCGCATAGTCGCGGGCGCCGATGCGGGCAATGGCGTCAAGAATGGCGCGCACCGGGCGCATCAGGCGATTGCGCACGACGTACACGCCGGTCAGGGTCACGGCGAGCGCCAGCAGGAACGCAAGCGACTGGACGACGAGGTTGGTGAGCGCCCTGGCTTGCACGGCCTCGGCGCGCGCGATCGACTGATCGAGCGCCATGGTCGCGACCCCGACGATGAGCGGGAACGGCGACTGGCAGAGCGTATTCCAGTCCGCCGCCGCCATCGCGGGCTTGCCGCTGCCGTCAAAATTCCTGGTGAGCTCGCTGATCTGCTTGAGAACGCCGTCGGTCTTGGCCCGTGCTTCCTTTGCAGCAGTGACCAGGTCCGCGGCCACGTCGGGCGCCGCGAGCACCTCGGTCATGCCGACCCAACCGGAATTGATGGTGCCGTCCCACTGTGCCACTGACCGCTTCTGGTTGTCGTCGAGCGGCTTGCTGCTGTTGACGTTCGAGCGCAGTGCTGAACAATGGATTCCATAGCGATCGCGCACCTGCCAGGCGAAGCGGCGGACCTGGATCATGCGGGCGATGAAGGGATCGTTCATCCAGGCGCGGTTCGACACTGCGGTTGAGGCCAGGTTCGCCGTGTCGATGACCTTGGTGACGGCGTCATACCAGGAGCTGGTCCGCTCGATCTTGCGCTCGGCGCGCGGACGCTTGGCCTCGTCATAGAACAATTGGAACTGTGGTGCGGCTTCGCCCCAGCGCTGCTTCAGCGTGCTCGCGAGTTCGTCGCGGCGCGCGAAATTGGCGGTCGCGAGCGCTGCGTTGATGCCGTCATAGCCGCCCTGCTCTGCCTTCTCGGCATCGGCAAGCTTTGCGCGAGGATCGTCGTCGCCGAGCAGCGCGCTCTGGGCGTCGCCGCGATTGTTGCGCAGCGACAGCACGCCCTGGAAGATCGCCTTGTCGGCGGCGGCAAGCCGCGCGGTCTCGATACTGTCGTTGTAGCGGCCGAAGGCCCCGACCATCTGGATCGCCGTAGAGGCGAGCGCACCGGCCGCCAGCAAGGCCATCAACACCAGGAGAAGCGAACTTACCGATTTCTTAAACATTGCCATGAGTCACAAGGGGCCTACTTCCAGGAAGTGGCCACCTTGCATCGCGACATGCCAATGTTCCGTTAAGCTTTTAGTCAAATTGCGGGAGTTCCCGCTTTCTCGGCGTCACGAAACTTTCGTGAAATCCGGCGGACGCCGCTCGGCGAACGCCGTGAACGCTTCGCGCGCCTCGGCGGTGCGCAGGCGCTGCGCGAACTGCTCGCCTTCGGCCTGCATCTGAGCAACCAGCGCCTCGCCGTTGCGCATCAGTTTCTTGGTCGCGGTGAGCGCGCCTGCCGGCTGTCGGGCGAGACGCTGAGCGAGCGCGAGCGCCTCGGCATCGAGCTTGTCGAGCGGCACCACGCGGTTCGCCAAGCCCCATTCCAGCGCGGCCCTGGCCGCCACGGTCTCGCCGAGCGCAAACATCTCGTAGGCGCGCGCATAACCGATGCGCGCCGGCATCAGGAGGCTCGACGCGGCCTCCGGCACCAGCGCGAGACTGACGAAGGGCGTCGACAGCAGGGTGTTGTCAGCGAGGATGACGAGATCGCAATGGAGCAGCATCGTTGTGCCGACACCCACCGCGCGGCCCTGCACCGCCGCAACCAGCGGACGCGTGCAGCGCGCCAGCGACTGGATGAAGCGGCCGACATTGCGGCTGCCTTCGGACTTGCCGCTGGCCACGGCGGCAAACTCGCCGACATCGTTGCCGGCGGTGAACATGTCGCCCTCGCCCCGGATCAGGATCACACGCGCCGACGGGTCGAACTCGGCGGATTCGATGGTGTCGGCGAGCTTGCCGTACATCGCGTCCGTCAGCGCGTTCTTCTTGTCGGGACGCGCCAGCGTGATCGTGAGGATTCCCTTGTTGTTCTCAACTCGCACATGCTCGGTCATGAGTATCTCCCTCTATTCCTCTGGATCCCTTGGAAACTTGTCCTGAATGCTCGTCAGCCAGCGCGCGACGACGTCGATCTCCGCTGCCGTAAATCCCTCGGTCAGCGCTGCATTGACCGCCGCCGCGTCGGTCTTCGCCTGCGCCAGCACAGCGCGGCCCTTTGGCGTCAGCCACACCCGCCAGGCGCGACCGTCCTCACGATCGGCCCGCCGCTCGACCAGTTTTGCCGCGGCGCTGCGATCGACGAGTCCCGAAATGCCGGCCGGCCCCATGTCGAGCGCCCCGCCCGCCTCACCCATCAGGACGCCGTCTCGCTTGCCGAGGATGAACAACAGCCCCGCCTGCGCCGGCGTGACCTCATTCTGGGGCTGCGCGGCCATCCAGCGCTGCAAGCGGCGTTGTGCGACGTTGAGCAGGTAGATCAGCCGGTGATGCCTCGCCGCGCCCAATTTATTTCGCATGCGAAGCATTTAGGCGAAATGAGAGCCATTGTCAAACGGACCGCTAGGACGAACTGGCGCGGCAGCCGTCGAGGAACAGAGCCGCGCAAGTCTCCACGCGACGTTCGATCTGCTTGCGCGACGGCAAGGGCGCGCCGCCATAGATCGCCGCGCGCTGCGGCGCCGACGCGACCATGCCGATCAGCATGCCGGCGACTTCCTCGGCGTCGTCAACGACGACGCGCTTGCGCTTGACCTGAAGGCGCAGCCAGCCGGCGAGTGCCTTGGCGGTGCGGGCAATGCCGTTGGTGTAGAAATTTGCAGCGAGCTCGGGAAAGGTGGCGGATTGCTGCAGCACCATGCGCTGCAGCGCCACCACCTCAGGGTCGAGCGCGAGATCGGCGCAGGCCATCAGCGCCGCGCGCAAACCGGTTTCGATATCGACGTCGTCGCTGGCCTGGAGATCGACGGCAGAGAGCAGCCGCTCGAGCCTGTCAGCGCACATCGCCTCGAACAGCGCAGCCTTGCCTGGAAACAGGCGGTAGAGCGTCTTTGTCGAGATACCGGCGCGGCGCGCAAGCTCTTCGGTGCTGGTGGCGGCATAACCTTCGACCGCAAACGTATGCCGCGCGGCTTCGAGGACGATTCTCGTCGTCTCCTCGTCGCTGCGCACCGGAGGCCGTCCGCGCGGGCGGCTGTCATCTGACGGTTTTGCCTGAGCCATGTCTTTACATGATGCCTGTCATTCCATTGACAATTCCGAAGCTAGTCTCATTTTGGAAATCGTCAAGTTTCCTAATTCAGGGAGCCGGCCATGACCGTGCACACCACCCCATCTGCTGCCGCCCAAACTGCCGTTCCGGCTACCGCGCTGGAGGGTGTCCTGCCCGGCACACCGGCCCTCGCCGCCAGGAAAAAACTCAATCTTCGCAAGCTATTACTGATGGGGGCAGCGGTTTTCGCCCTCGCCGGCGCGGGCTGGTACGGCTACGATTACTGGACGGTCGGGCAATACCTCGTCTCCACCGACGACGCCTATGTGAAGGCCGACAACACCACCATCGCCCCGAAGGTCAGCGGCTATCTCAACGGCGTCCTGGTCGCCGATAACGAGCATGTGAAGGTCGGCCAGGTGCTGGCCAGGATCGACGATCGCGACTTCAAGGTCGCGCTGGACCAGGCCCGCGCCGACGTGCAGGCGGCGAACGCGACCATCTTGAGCAAGGAAGCGCAAATCGAGGTACAGCAGGCGGTCATCAAGGCCGCGCGCGCCACGCTCGACGTCGATCAGGCCAACCTCACTTTCGCCGCGCAAGACAACAAGCGCTACACCGATCTCGCCGCGACCGGCTCAGGCAGTGTGCAGAACGCGCAGCAGGCACAGTCACGTATCGCCACCGCGCAGGCGACGCTCGAACGCGACACCGCCAATCTCGCCTCGGCTCTGAAGCAGGTCGACCTGCTCAAGGCGGAGATCGTGCAGGCCAGGGCGGCCGCGGCACGCGCGGAAGCCGCGCAGCACCAGGCTGAGTTGAACCTCGGTTACACCAACGTCGTGTCGCCCATCGACGGTGTGGTCGGCAATCGTTCGCTTCGCATGGGCCAGTTCGTGCAGGCGGGCACGCAGTTGATGTCGATTGTGCCGGCCGAGGGCACCTATGTCGTCGCCAACTTCAAGGAAACGCAACTGACCCACGTGAAATCCGGCCAGGCCGTCGATATCGAGGTCGACATGTTCCCGGGCCAGGTCGTGCACGGCCACGTCGATTCCATCGCGCCGGCCAGCGGGCAGGAATTCGCGCTGTTGCCGCCCGATAACGCCACCGGCAATTTCACCAAGGTGGTGCAGCGCATCCCCGTCAAGATCGCGCTCGATGCCGGACACGGGCCTGCAATCGCGCTGCGGCCCGGCATGTCCGTGATCCCGACCATTGCAACACGTTCGATCGCGCCGACCGCGAATGCGGCCGTGCCGCCCAAGGCGAAGCTCGTTTCCGGAGGGTCGTGCCATGTCAAACAGCCTCTCACTTTCAACGCAGGCAACGTCGGCCGCGACGTCTAATCACGTCGCCATCGATCCCAACCGCGCGAGCGCTGCGACCTGGATTGCCGTACTCGCCGCCATGATCGGCTCGTTCATGGCGATCCTGAATATCCAGATCACCAACGCCTCTCTGCTCAACATCGAGGGCGGCATCGGCACCGGCGCCGACAACGGTTCCTGGATCTCGACCTCGTATCTGATCGGCGAGATCATCGTGATCCCGCTGACCGATTACCTGAGCCGCGTGTTCTCGTTCCGCCGTTACATGCTGGCAAGCGCGACGCTGTTCGCAGCGTTCTCGGTCGCCTGCGCCTTCACGCATGATTTGCCGTCGATGATCGCAATGCGCGGCCTGCAGGGCTTTGCCGGCGGCGTGCTGATTCCGATGGCGTTCACGCTGGTGCTGACCAAGCTGCCGAAACCGCAGCAGCCCGTTGGGCTCGCGATCTTCGCGCTGTCAGTCACCTTTGCTCCCGCGATCGGCCCGACCATCGGTGGCTATCTCACCGAGAACTACGGCTGGCGCACCATCTTCTTCGTCAACGTGATCCCGACCGCTGTCATGGTGGCCGCACTCTATCTGACGCTGGAGCGGCAGAAGATGCAGCTCGGCCTTTTGAAGGAAGGCGACTGGGCTGGCATCGTCACCATGGCGATCGGCCTATCGGCGCTGCAGGCCGTGCTCGAGGAAGGCAACAAGGACGACTGGTTCTCCTCACCCTTCATCCTCAAGCTCGGCGTGATCGCGGCCGTCAGCCTCACCCTGTTCATCGCCATCGAGCTGTCGATTGAGAAGCCGCTGATCCGTCTGCGCCTGCTGACACAGCGCAATTTCGGCTTCGGTACCGTCGCGATGACCATGGTCGGCTTCGCACTGTTCGGCTCGGTCTACATGCTGCCGTCCTATCTCGGTCAGGCGCAAGGCTACAACGCCGAGCAAATCGGCAACGTGCTGGCCTGGACCGGCCTGCCGCAACTCGTGCTGATCCCGCTGATCCCGAAACTGATGCAGCGCTTCGACACACGCTACATCGCCATCACGGGGCTTCTGATCTTCGCCTACAGCTGCTTCATGAACATCAACATGTCGCCCGACTATGCCGGCGACCAGTTCTGGATCCCGAACATCGTGCGCGCGGTGGGCCAGGCCATGGTGCTGACGCCGCTGACCTCGGTGCTGACGGGCGGCATCGCGCCGCAGGATGCGGCTGCGGCCTCCGGCATCAGCAACATGTTCCGCAATCTCGGCGGCGCGATCGGCACGGCGACGCTCGCGACCATCATCACCAAGCGCGAGCAGTTCCACTCCAACATCATCGGCCAATCCGTCACGCTTGGCCGCGAGGAGGTCCGCACCCGCATCGCGCAAATGACCAACTACTTCACGGCCCATGGCGTCCCCGACCCCAACGCCGCGCGCGAGCAGGCCATCATCGCGCTCGGCAAGACGGTGAAACGCCAGGCACTCGTGATGGGCTATTCCGACGCGTTCGCGGTGATCGGCATCGTGCTGGTGATCGCCGCGATCGCGGTGCTGCTGACACGCAGGGTGAAGGCGGCCGGCGGACCGGCACACTAAGACTTCGCCCATCGAATGCACTAGTACTGGTTGCAGCGGAGTTCCTTTCATGACGAAGGATGCGCGCGGCGAACGTGAGCCGGCTCAGCTTGTGATTCACCCCGGCGGCCGGCTCAATGCTCAGTTGCTTGGCGGCGCGCAGGCGATGGCGGCGGGGTAAGTCCACCGCCATCGCGTTCTGGTCATATGCCCTACGGCGCGCAGTTGAAGCTCGCAGCGGCCGTCACCGGGCCGGACTTGTAATGCGGCCAGCCCGGCCAGCGGCAGAGCGGCATCGCGCGCGCGACCGCAAATGACGGCGCTTCGACCTTCTGCTCGGCGACTTCGAGGTCGCCGGGAGCCTTGCCCTTCTCGACCCAGTCGACCAGCGCACTCAGCATGTCGACATTGGCCGGCGCGCCGGAGCCGACATGGTCGACGCCGGGCGCGGTGTAGAGCCGCGCGAACTCGGCCGTCTCGGCCTTGCCGAGCTTGTGCTCGACGCTCTCGAAATAGCGAATGCCGGCATAGGGACTTTGCGCGTAGTCCGCCATGTGCTCCAGCATGATCAGCCGGCCGCCGCGGGCGCGGAAGCGGCTGAGATCGGGATCCGTCGAGTCCATCAGGCTCGAGACCTCGAGCAGCCGCGCCTTGTGCTCTTCGACCTTGTAGGTGGTGACGTCGAGCTTGGGATCCCGCGCGAACACATATTGGATGCCGCCGGCCCCATAGACCCAGGCGATGCCGTTATTGGGCGCGGGCGGCTGCGCCGGCGGCGCTTTGCCGAGCCACCACGCTGTCCAGCCGCCGGTCGGGCCGATCGCCGGCGTATCCTCTCCCGACACGCCCCAGCCCGGATAGTCGTCGAGGCCGTTGGCGAGCGTGAACGGGAATTTATAGGTGGCGTGCAGCGTGTCGATGGCCTTGATCTGCGCGTCGTTGAGGCACTGATCGCCGCTCTTGCCATCGGCGCAACGCAACGTCTCGACCTTGAACGCCGCCTTGCAGCCCACGGGGTCCTGCACCAGCGCATCGTCGGAGCCGTCGGCCTTGTCGCAAGCGGCCCGCACGGCATCGCCGACCAGCTTGACCTGCGCCGGATTGATCCAACCCTCGCCCATGGTCACAAGACCGGAGCGTGTGCCGGCATGCTGCAAGCCGACCCAGTTGATGACGGGCACACGCGCAAAGATCCCGTCGAAATCGTCGGGATAACGCTGCGCCATGGTCAGGGCTTCGCGGCCGCCTTCGGACGAGCCCATGAAGTACATCTTGTCCGGCTTCTTGCCATAGGCGCGCTGCATCAACTCGACCGCAGAGTCGCGCACCTTCTTGTAGGCGCGGTGGGCAAAATTCTCGAACGCCTCGTCATTCAGCGCGAACAACTGCGGCGGCTCGCCCGGCTTGGACTCATGACCAGAGTCGGTGCCGTAGGTGACAAAACCGCGCGCGAGCGGCGACGGCTTGTCGAAAGGATAGGCCGGCGGCAGGCCGAGGCCGGTGATCAGCACGCCGTTAAATCCGCCGCCGCCATACTGCACCGAGCGCCCGTTCCACTCGACGGGCAGGTTGACCTGGAATTTGACCGGCGGAGCCTTGGGATCGACGGGCTCGATATGACCGAGCACCTTGCAGAACGCGGGGTTGGCGGGCGTGATCCGCCCCGCCGGCGTCGGACCGCGCTCGGCGACGGCAAGCTGCGAGGGCGCCTGCAACGCGGCGGAATCGACCTTGACCGCATCGGCGCCGCCGACCAGGCTTTTGCAGACGGTATCCGCATCTTCGGCCAGCGTCGCCGCGCACGCGCCGCTCGCGCCCAGCACCGCCGACGTTCCCACCAGCCAAGCGCACAGCTTCGCCCTCGATCGCGTCATCGTTCCCACCCGTGTCTTCTGTTCTTGTTCAATCCGGCCGCAGGTCGCATTCAATGCGACCTTCTGTCGGCCGTCAACTTGGCTCGAAAGCGCGTCTAGTGCTCGAACACCAGCCGCGCGCCGACCGTACCTTCGAGGCCGCGGATCTGCGCCAGCAGCACGCCTGAATCCTCGCCGTTGAGGTCGGCATCGAGCACGACGTAGCCGAGGTCGCCGGCCGTCTCCAGATATTGCGCGGCGATGTTGATGTCGCGCTGGAGGAAGACCTCGTTAAGCCGGCGCAGCATGCCCGGCACATTGCGATGGACATGGCTGAAGCGTACGCCGGACGGACGCAAATGCAGCTGGACCTCCGGGAAATTCACGGCACCCATGGTCGATCCCGTGACGAAATAATCAACCAGCTTGCGTGCCACCTCGCCGCCGATCCGCTCCTGCGCCTCTTCGGTCGAACCGCCGACATGCGGCGTGAGGATGACGTTGCTGATGCCCTGCACCGGGCTCTTGAAACGTTCCGAATTCGACGACGGCTCGACCGGAAACACATCGATGGCGGCGCCGGCGATGTGACCGTCGCGTAGCGCTCTCGCGAGCGCGTCGAGATCGACCACGGTGCCGCGGCTGTTGTTGATCAGGAACGAGCCCGGCTTCATCGCCCGCAGCTCCTTCTCGCCGATCATGCCCGATGTCTCCGGCGTCTCCGGCACATGCAGGCTGACGACGTCGCTCTGCGCCAGCAGCTCATCTATTTTCTCGACCGGCTCGGTATTGCCGTGACGGAGCTTGTCGGTGCGATCGTAGTAGATTACCCGCATGCCCATGGCTTCCGCGAGAGTCGAGAGCTGCGAGCCGATATTGCCGTAGCCGATGATGCCCAGCGTACGGCCGCGCACCTCGCGGCTGCCGGCCGCGGACTTGTCCCAGCCGCCCTCATGCGCCGACACCGAGCGCGGAAAGATCTGCCGCAGCAGCATCACGATCTCACCGATCACGAGTTCGGCAACGCTACGCGTGTTGGAGAACGGCGCGTTGAACACGGGAATGCCGCGCTTGCGCGCTGCCGAGAGATCGACCTGGTTGGTGCCGACGCTGAAGCAGCCGACCGCGAGGAGTCCGTCGGCGGCTTCCAGCACCTCGTCGGTGATCTGGGTGCGGGAGCGGATGCCGAGCAACGACACGCCCTTGAGCGCCTGGCGCAGCGCCTCGCCATCCAGCGCCTTGGTCAGGCGCTCGACATTGGTAAAGCCCGCGCTCTTGAACAGATCCACGGCGCTGTCGTTGACACCTTCAAGCAGCAGCGCCTTCGCGCTCCGCTCAGGGTTTTGGCCTGGGGCTGGCATACAATCTCCATGAATGGCGGTTTTGTCCGAGCACATAGACCGCGGACGCCGCACAGCACAATAGGCGTGAAACCCGGATTTCGCTTCGCTCCATCCGGGCGCCGCACTACAAGCATACCAAACCCATTGGAACGCCCATGCGCCCGGCCATCTTCTTCGATTGTGACGGCGTATTGAACGAGGAGCCGGGCGGCCATGGCGTATTGGGGCCAAACGACATCCGCCTGATCCCGGGCGCGGGCAAGGCGCTGCGGACGGCGCGCGAGGCTGGCTACCTCGCGATCATCGTCACCAACCGCGCCCAGGTCGCAAAGGGTTTTGTGACTCTCGCCGGCCTGGAGACGATTTTTGAAAGGCTCCGCGAACTGCTGGCCCGGGACGGCGGCATCATCGATGCCATTTATTTCTGCCCGCATCATCCGGAGCGGACGCCGGGCGGAGCGCCGGAGTTCCAGATCGTCTGCGAATGCCGCAAGCCGGGAACATTGCTGTTGCGCCGGGCAATTGCCGATTTCGACATTGATGTCGGCCGCTCCGCCCTGATCGGCGACAGCCTGCGCGACATCGGCGCCGGTCGCGCGATGGGGCTGACGAGCTATGGCGTGCAGACAGGCTTTGCCTGCCGCGATGTCGAGCGCTATCCGGATCGCGCGCCGCCCGAGCCCGACCGGATGTTCGCCGATGTCGGCGAGGCCGTCGCATTCTGCGTGGCCCATCCTTGGAAATACGGACAAGCCGGCCAGCCCGATTGACGCGGTCCGGCCGTTCGCCGATACCGGCATGATCTCGATTCGCGTAGGGACTGGACCGGACGGATGAAGACAGCTCTGGTGATCGGCGGCGGCATCGCCGGGTGCGCGGCGACGCATCAACTCATGAAGCTGGGCGGATGGGACGTCACGATCGTGGAAGCCGCGCCGTTCCTCGGCGCCGGCGTGCGCACCTTCTGGTATGGCGGCCATCCCTACACGTTCGGCCCGCGTCACTTCCTGACCCAGAACCGCGCCGTGTACGATTACATGGATGCGATCGTGCCGCTGCGCTCCTGCGCCGACCACCAGTTCATCACCTATGTCGAGCCGGACAATGCGTTCTACAACTATCCAATCCACGAGGACGACATCGCGCTGATGCCTGATCGCGCCAAGATCGCTGCGGAGCGCCAGTCCGCGCGCGGCGTCGCGGAAGCCAAGAACCTCGAGGAATACTGGGTCGGCTCGGTCGGCCAGACGCTCTATGACAAGCTGATCGACAAGTACAACAAGAAGATGTGGCTGGTCGACGACAACAAGCGCATCGACACGTTCAACTGGTCGCCGAAGGGCGTCACCATCAAGAGCGGCTCGCGCGCGGCGTGGGACACCGCATGGTCGGCCTATCCGCACGCGGAAGACGGCTACAACCGCTATTTCGACGTCGCCACCGAAGGCGCGCGCGTGCTGCTGTCGACGCGCATCGAGCGCTATGATCTGCCGACGCGCGCGGTCTGGTTCGGCGGCGAGAAGCACAGCTACGACGTCATCATCTCGACCATTTCGCCGGACGAGCCGTTCGGCCGCTGCCATGGCGAGCTCGCCTTCATCGGCCGCGACTTCCACAAGATCGTGCTGCCGACCGAGCACGTCTTTCCCGAGCACGTCTACTTCCTCTACTACGCCAATGACGAGGCGTTCACGCGGCTGGTCGAATACAAGAAGTTCACGCACCACAAATCGCCGACCAGCCTCGTCGGCATGGAAATCCCTTCTCACAACGGCAAACACTATCCGCTGCCGTTCAAGTCCGAGCAGGAACTCGCGCGCAAATATTACGCGCTGATGCCCGACCACGTCTATTCGATCGGCCGCGCCGGCAGCTATCGCTACGGTCTCGACATCGACGATTGCCTCGAGCAGGCGATGGTGATGGCGCGCCAGATTGCAGAAGGCGGCCGCGACCATCCGGTGCCGATCGAGGCCTGGCGCTAGATGACCGGGCCCGCCGCCACGCCGCATCGCTGCGTCGTCTGCGGATCGGGCGATGCGGTGACGGTATGGTCGGTGGCGCGCACACCGATGCATGCCGTTCGTCCGGCCGGAATGGCGGATGCAGCAGCCGGCTTCGGCTGTCTGGACATCGCCGCCTGTAGCCGCTGCGGACATCTCTTCAACCGCGCCTTCGACAACGACGCGGCCGACGAGCTCTATGGCGCGCTGGTGTTGACCAACGAGCCGGTGAGCCCGGGCATGATCGCGGCCGTGGACGAGACCGCGGCGCTGATCATGGGACATCTCAAGCCCGGGCCCGCCGTGCTCGAAGTCGGCGGCGGTGGCGGTGCGCTGTCGCTGGCAATGGCGCGCCGGTCAGCGCGTGTCGATCTGGTCGAACCCAGCCGCGCACTTCAGCCAGAACGCTTCGCCGGCACGGGCGTGACATTGCATCGCGCGATGTTCCCGGTCCCGGCGCTGGCGGGGCGCCGCTTCGATGCCGTCGTATGCCGCCAGGTCATCGAGCATGTGCCGGAGCCCGCAGCGTTCCTGGCGGCGCTTCGCGCCAGCCTTGCCGATGACGGCACAGCTTACATCGAGATGCCCAGCGCCGACGATATCCTGCGCCGCCATTCGATCGTCGATTTTCACTATCCACACGTGCACTACTATCGCCGCGCCGAGATGGAATTGCTGCTCGCGCGTGCCGGCTTTGTGGTCGTGGACGTATTCGACATCAAGCAGGGCCACGACATGGGTTTCCTGCTGCGTGCGGCGGCGCCATCGGTGCGGGAGCCCTGGGCGTCGTCCGGTATCTCGCCGCCGGAATTTGCAGTGGCGTTGGCCGAACGGCGCACGCGGGCGGCGCAACGCCTCACTGCGATCGACGGGCCAATTGCGCTCTACGGAGCCAACGCTTATGCGCAGGCGCTGCTCGGCCTCTATCATGAAAGCACGGCGTTTGCGGCTGTTTTCGACGACACCGCCTCCTATGCAGGACGCTGCGTCTACGGCCCTGCGGGCGAGATCGGAATCGAGCCGCCGCGCGCCGAACGCCTCGCCGGCATGGCGGCCATTGTCATCGCGGCCTATCTGCACGATGCCGAGATCGCGCGAAAAATAGCAGCCATGGGATTTCGTGGGCCGGTCTACACGCTGCGCGCCTCAGGCCCCGATACACCCGGCCCCATCGCAAGCCTGTTCGATCCGTAGTGCCGATCAGATCAGATCCGACTCGGTGTCTGCAGCGATGTAGGACCGCCCCCACCAGCCGATGTCGAGATGGCGCACGAAGCGCCAGCGCGAGCGCTCGCGGTATTCGACAAAGGCTTTCGCCAGGCCACGACCGGGATTGCCGCGGTTGCCGACGAAGAGATCGTCGATATAGAGCACCGATCCAGGCTGAAGCAGCGGCTCGATGAAATCGAACACAGGAATGGCGGACTCATAGAGATCGCAGTCGATGTTCGCGAGTGCGATTCTGCGCCCGCTGCTTGCGAATTGCTCCTTCAGCGCCGGCGTGAGTGAATCGCCGTAGAGGCCCTTCACCGTGCGCACCTTGTCCGCAAAGACGCCGTGCTCGCCGATCAGGCGCAGAAACTCCTGTTCGGAGGTCGCGAGCGCGCCTTGCGTCCATTTGCCAACGCTGGTTTCGGTTTCGGGCGCCGGGAGGCCGGCAAAGCTGTCGAACGCCCAGAACGCCATGTCGTGGAGATTCTTGCGCCGCGCTTCGGTCAGCGCCATGCGAAAGGTGCGCGCGCGGTGGCAGCCGAATTCGTGATAATCGCCGGCGATCTCGTTCTCCTTCAGGAAATCGAAGACCTGGCGGAAGAATCTCAGCTTCTCGCTTTGCCTGTTCTGCTGGTTGTAGCGAATCTCGTCCTCCGCCGACCAATTCGCAAGCGCAGCACCGTCTGATATCTCGACCCAGGGCTCACGGGCGAGCGGCTTGATCCCGGTCGCAGAACCTGCGGGAAAATCGTCGGCACGATCGCTGCTCATGGCGCTTCACCGGCTGGAGGTCATTCGTGTTCCACCCCGCGCCCGGCCTCTGCGCGCGCCGGAATGGAATCAGCCCTGATAGCTTAAGCGAGCGGCCGATCAAGGCCAGCGGCCTTCCGTGCCCCCGATCGGCGCCGAACGGGGCCATTCCGGCGCACGACCTGTTGATAACTGCCCCCGGCCTATCGTTCGGGGGCCCCGAATCGACTCAGAACACGGACATGGATCGGCAATGCGCGGACACGGTAAGACTACGGTGGCGCGAATTGCGGCGGTTTTGAACGTGCGTCGGGATTCGCAGCGGGATAACCAGATCAGCGGTGATTCGCCGGTTGGCCCGCACACCGGGCTCGACGAAGCACAAACGAGGCCGGTTGCGAAGGTGGAACACGTCGCCCAATATTTGCGGGAGGTCTGCGACATTGCGCGGGCCTTGCCGACAGGCGAAATCGAGGCGCTCTGCGACGAGCTCGTGGTCCTGCGCCAGCGCGGCGGCCGGCTGTTTATCCTCGGCGTCGGCGGCAGTGCCGCGAATGCGAGCCACGCCGTCAACGACTTCCGCAAATTGTGCGGCATCGAGGCCTACGCACCGACCGACAATGTTTCGGAACTCTCCGCACGCACCAATGACGAGGGCTGGCCGAGTGTGTTCGTCGAATGGCTGCGGGTCAGCCGCATCGGGCCGCGCGATGCCATCCTGGTTCTCTCGGTCGGCGGCGGCAACCTCGAGCGCAATGTCAGCCCCAATATCGTCGCGGCGGTGCAAGAGGCAAAAGCAAAGGACGCCCGCGTGCTCGGCATCGTCGGACGCGACGGCGGCTATGCGAAACAGGCGGGCGACATCGTCGTCGTGATTCCCACTGCGGCAGAGCAGCGCGTCACGCCGCATGCCGAAGCGTTCCAGGCGGTGGTTTGGCATTGCCTGGTCTCGCATCCGAAGTTGCAGCGCAGCGCCACCAAATGGTGAAGCGCTGGCTTGGGGACTCCGTGAGGAGTAGTTTTACGTCGTGCGTGAGTCGCCTTTGCACCGAACGGAACTCGTTCAGTGCAACGGGTGGATGGGTTTGATCTGGCCGCGCTGGGCCGCGTGAAATGGATCCAGCGGGCAACGGGCTGAAGGGGCTTACGCAACATGAACGCACCGAGCATCGACGCGCTCAACATCAGGATATTCGGTGACGGCGCGGATCTCGCGACGATCCAGCGCACGTCGCTCGATTCGCGGATCAAGGGTTTCACGACCAACCCGTCGCTGATGCGCGCGGCAGGCGTCGGCGACTATCGTGAGTTCGGCTGCGCGGCGCTGCGCATCGTGCGCGACCGGCCGATCTGCTTCGAGGTGCTCGGCGACGACCTCGCCACCATCACTCATGAGGCTCGCGAGATCGCCTCGTGGGGGCCGAATGTCTATGTGAAGCTTCCGGTGACGACCACCCGCGGCGAGTTCTGCGGCCCTGCCATTGCGGAGCTGGCGCGCGAGGGCGTGAAGGTCAACGTGACAGCCATTCTCACGCTGAGCCAGGTCGAACGCGTCCGCGACGTGCTCGACGCCAATACGCCGGCCATCGTCTCGGTCTTCGCCGGGCGCATCGCAGACACCGGACGCGATCCCGTCGCGATGATGTCGGAGGCGCTCGATATCCTGTCGGATCGCCCCGCGGCACAATTGCTCTGGGCCAGCCCGCGCGAGCTGCTCAACCTGTTCCAGGCCGACGCCATCGGCTGTCACATCATCACGCTGTCCGCCGACCTGTTGAAGAAATTCGACCTGATCGGCAAGGACCTCGACATCTACTCGCGCGAGACCGTCGCGATGTTCCGCAATGACGCGCTGGCAGCCGGCTACGAGCTGTCGCCGCGCAAGCCGGCCCGGAAGCGCGTGGCCGGTCGTATCGATCGCTAACGACACCGGATTGCAATGCTCAAGAACGTCCTCGTCACCGGCGGTGCCGGCTATGTCGGCCATGTGCTGGTTCCCCGCCTGCTCGCCGACGGCTACAACGTCACCGTCTACGACCTCCTGTTCTTCGGCTCACGGCTGCCGAACCATCCGAACCTGCGCGTCGAGCAGGGCGATATCCGCGACACCGCCAAGCTCGCGACGTACCTCAAGGGCCAGGATGCGGTGCTGCATCTCGCCTGCATCTCCAATGATGCGAGCTTCGAGCTCGACGAGAACCTCTCCAAGACCATCAACTACGATTGCTTCGAGCCACTGGTGGTCGCGGCGCGCAAGGCGGGCGTGAAGCGCTTCGTCTATTGCTCGACCAGCTCGGTCTATGGTGTCAGCGACGCGCCCGACGTCACTGAAGAGCATCCTCTGGTGCCGCTGACGCTCTACAACAAGTTCAAGGGCATGTGCGAGCCGCTGCTGTGGAAGCACAAGGCTGACGATTTCACCTGCGTGACGGTGCGTCCGGCGACGATCTGCGGCTACAGCCCGCGCACGCGGCTCGACCTCTCCGTCAACATCCTCACCAACCACGCCGTGAACAAGGGCGCCATCACCGTGTTCGGCGGCAAGCAGATGCGGCCCAACCTCCATATCGAGGACATGGTCGATGCCTACCGGCTGATGCTGACCGCGCCGCACGACAAGATCCACGGCGAGACCTTCAACATCGGCTTCGAGAACCACTCGATCGCCGACCTCGCCACGATGGTGAAGTCCGTCGTCGAGACGAACGGCCGCCGTGACATCGGCATCGTCACCACGCCGTCGAACGACAATCGCTCCTATCACGTCAATTCCGACAAGATCCGCCGCGTGCTCGGCTATGCGCCGGCGCGAACGATCGAGGACGCGATGCGCGACCTCGCCCGCGCCTTCGTCAACCATCTGCTGCCGAACAGCTTTGACGACGACTGGTACTACAACGTCCGCACCATGAAGAAACTCGGCGCCAGATGAGTGCGCGCCCGACCGCGTTGGTGACAGGCGGCGCCGGTTTCATCGGCAGCCATATGGTCGAGCTGTTGCTGGCGCGGGGATACCGGGTGAGGGTGATCGACAATCTCGTCGGCGGCCGCGAGGCCAACCTCGCCGCGCATCGCCATAGTCCCGATCTCACTTTCGAACGCGGCGACGTCCGCGACCTGCAGCCGGGCGAAGCGCTGTTCCGCGACGTTATCAGCGTGTTCCACTTCGCCGGCATCGGCGACATCGTACCTTCGATCGAGTCGCCGCTCGACTACATGCGGGTGAACGTGCAGGGCACCGCGCAGGTGCTGGAATGCGCGCGCCAGGCGAACGTGCGCAAGCTCGTCTATGCGGCGTCGTCCTCCTGCTATGGGCTGGCCTCAACCCCGACCCGTGAAGACCATCCGATCTCGCCGCAATATCCGTATGCGCTGAGCAAGTACCAGGGTGAGCAGGCGGTGCTGCACTGGCACGCCGTGTACAAGCTCCCGGTCAACGTCATCCGCATCTTCAATGCCTATGGCACGCGCTCACGCACCGCAGGCGCCTATGGCGCGGTGTTCGGCGTGTTTCTGCGGCAGAAGCTCGCCGGCAAGCCCTTCACCGTCGTCGGCGACGGCACCCAGACGCGCGATTTCGTCTATGCCAGCGACGTCGCAGACGCCTTTTTGCGTGCCGGGGAGACTGAGCTGACCGGTCAAATCTGGAACCTCGGCGCCGGCAATCCGCAGTCGGTCAACCATCTGGTCGCACTGCTCGGCGGCCCCGTGATCCACATTCCGAAACGGCCGGGCGAGCCGGATTGTACTTTTGCCGACATCGCGAAGATTCGCCGCGAGCTTGGCTGGGAACCGAAAGTCAGCTTCGAGGAAGGCGTCCGTCGCATCCTCGCCGAGATCGACTATTGGCGCGATGCGCCGCTCTGGAACCCTGATACCATTGCCGCGGCGACGTCGGCATGGTTCAACGCGCTTGCGACCAAGGGAGCGCCGGCATGATGGACGATGCGACGCATCGGATGGTGAGCCACAAGCTGAAGAGCGCGGCCGAGATCGCCGCGCTGATCGGCCGCCGTCCGCGCGCCCGCAAGGTCATCATGTGCCACGGCACGTTCGACGTCGTGCATCCCGGCCATGTCCGCCATCTGCTCTATGCCAAGAGCAAGGGCGACATCCTGATCGCGAGCCTCACGGCGGACGCGCATATCCTGAAAGCCAATTTCCGGCCGTTCGTGCCGCAGGAGCTGCGCGCCTTCAACCTCGCCGCGCTCGAAGCCGTCGATTACGTGATGATCGACCCGAAGCCGACGCCGATCGACAACATCCGCCTGATCGAGCCCGACATCTTCGCCAAGGGTTACGAATACACCGCGGCCGGGCTGCATCCGCGCACCGCCGAAGAGAAGCAAGCGGTCGAGGCCTATGGCGGCGAGCTGATCTTCACGCCCGGCGACATCGTGTTCTCGTCCTCGCACATCATCGAGACGTCGCCGCCCTCGATCGCGACCGAGAAGCTGCTGACGCTGCTCTATGCCGAGCACCTCGATTTCGACAGCCTGCGCGGCGTGCTCGACCGCTTTCACGATCTCCGCGTCCACGTCATCGGCGACACGATCGTCGACACCTATACGCGCTGCGCCGTGATCGGCGGCGGCACCAAGACGCCGACGATGAGCGTGCGCTTCGAGGAGAAGCAGGATTTCGTCGGCGGTGCCGGCATCGTCGCCAAACATCTCGCCAGCGCCGGCACGAGAGTCACGTTCTCCACCGTGCTTGGCGACGATTCGACGGCGGAGTTCGTCAAACAGGATCTCGGCGCCACCAACATCGATTTCCACGCGATCGTCGATCCAAACCGACCGACGACCAACAAGGACGTCATCGTCGCCGCGGGCCACCATCTGCTCAAGGTCGACCGCGTCGACAACCGGCCGATCTCCGAGCGCATCCTGCGCACGCTGGCCGATCGCGTCGCGTCGGTGGAGGCCGACATCGTCGTGTTCACCGATTTCCGCCACGGCATCTTCAACCGCGAGACCATTCCGCATCTGGTCAAGGCGATCCCGAAGACCGCCTTCCGGGTCGCCGATTCGCAGGTCGCGAGCCGCTGGGGAAATATTCTCGAATTCCAGGGTTTCGACCTGATCACGCCGAACGAGCGCGAGGCGCGGTTCGCGCTCGGCGACCAGGACTCCGTGGTGCGTCCGCTCGGCACCGAGCTGTATCGCCAGGCACATTGCAGGACGCTGCTGCTCAAGCTCGGACCGCGCGGCCTGATGGCGTTCCGCGGCGAGCCCAAGAGCGACGAGGACGTTCGTTCCTTCTTTGCCGTCGACAGCTTTGCCGACAACGTCGTCGACGCCGTCGGCTCAGGCGATGCCCTGCTCGCCTATGCTGCACCGGCGATGTATCTCACCGGCAACGCCGTGGTGGCCGCCGTGCTCGGCTCGCTCTCCGCCGCCGTCGCCTGCGAGCACCAGGGCAACGTTCCGACCGAACCGAACGATATCCTCGACAAGATCGACCGTCTTGAGCGGCAGGCACAGTACCGCTGAGGCCGCGATGAAAGTCATCGTCGTCGGGTACGGAGTGCAAGGCCACAAGCGCTTCAAGGTCGCGGGCGAAGACGCAGTCGGGATCGTCGATCCCGTCGCGCCGGAAGCCAATTGGCGCCGGCTTGAAGATGTTCCTGTCGATCGCTTCGATGCGGCTATCGTCTGCACACCTGACGCGCCCAAGATCGCCTTGCTGAACTATCTGCTTGAGCGCGGCAAGCACGTGCTGGTGGAGAAGCCGCTGTTTGCCGTAAACGGCGACGACCTTGGCGCCCTCGAAGCGCTTGCCCGCCGATCTGGCGCGCTGTGCGTGACCGCTTACAATCACCGCTTCGAGCCACACTTCGTGCGGATGCGCGAATTACTACAGTCTGGTCGGCTCGGCTCCGTCTATCGCTGCCGCATGTTCTACGGCAATGGCACCGCCCGGCTCGTGCGCAACTCGGCCTGGCGCGACACCGGCGATGGTGTGCTCGGCGATCTCGGCTCGCATTTGCTCGACACGGTCCGCTTCTGGTTCGGCGACGTCGCCGATCGTTTCCGCATCGTCTCGGCGGAAAGCTTCGAGAATCGCGCACCCGACCATGTGGTGATCGCAGCCGAGGGGCGCCCGCAGATCGAGCTCGAGATGACGCTGTTGTCCTGGCGCAACCATTTCACCTGTGACGTCTTTGCCGAGCACGGCTCGGCGCATATCGAGTCCCTCTGCAAATGGGGCCCGAGCAGCTTTGTTCACCGCACCCGCGTGCTGCCGAGCGGCCGGCCGCCTGAGGAGAGCCAGATCCTGGTGCAGGACGATCCGACCTGGGCGCTCGAATTCGTGCATTTCAAGCAGCTCTGTGAAGCCCGTGCGGAGACTGATCTCTCCAACGACATCTGGCTGCATCGCGCGCTGACGCGGCTCGATCACGAGATTCAAGCGGGGCGTGGCGCATGACCCAGCCCCGCATCGCTTATGCCGGCATGACCCATCTTGGCCTCTGCTCGGCCATCGCTGCCGCAGCCCAGAATTTTGTGACGCTCGGCTTCGATGTCGATGCGCATCTGATCGGGCGCATCGCAGCGGGCGATCTGCCGGTGCGCGAGCCCGGGCTCGACGAGCTCCTGCGCGCGCATCGCGACCACATCAACTTCTCGGCGGACGCAGCGGCGCTGCACGCATGCGACCTCGTCTATGTCGCGCCTGACGTGCCGACCGATGGCACCGGCGCCAGCAATCTCAACGGCATCGATGCGCTGCTCGACCTCGTGCTCGCCAACACCCGCGTCGATGCGACCATCGTCATCCTCAGCCAGGTGCCGCCGGGCTTTACCCGGGAACGGCAGCGTCTCGGCCGAAGTATTCTCTATCAGGTCGAAACGCTGGTTTTCGGCCGCGCCGTCGAACGCGCGACCAGACCTGAGCGCTTCATCCTTGGCTGCCTCGATCCAGACGCGGCATTGCCGTCCGCCTGGCGAAGTTTTCTCGAATCCTTCGGCTGCCCGCTGCTGCCGATGCGGCTCGAGAGCGCCGAGCTGGCAAAAATCTCGATCAACTGCGCGCTGGCGGCGTCCGTCACCACCGCCAACACGCTCGCCGAGCTCTGCGAGCGCGTCGGCGCCGACTGGTCCGAGATCGCGCCCGCGCTCAAGCTCGACGCTCGCATTGGCCCCTATGCCTATCTCGCACCGGGGCTTGGGCTCGCCGGCGGCAATATCGAACGCGACCTCGTCACCGTGATGCGGCTATCGGAGCAGCACAGCACCGATTCCGGCATGATCCGCGCCATCGTCGCCAACAGCATCCATCGCAAGGACTGGGCGCTGCGCGAGCTGCACGAGGCGCTACTGGCGACGGCGCCACAGGCGCGGATCGGCGTGCTGGGCCTCGCCTACAAGGAAAACACCCATTCGGTGAAGAACTCGGCTGCGCTGGCGCTGATCGCACAGCTCGCGACGTGGCCGGTGCGTGCGTTCGACCCGGCTGTGCCTGCGTCCGCCGCCCAGCATCCGAAGCTGACGGCCGCATCGAGCGCGCTCGAAGCCGCACGCGATGTCGATGCGCTCGCGATCATGACGCCCTGGCCGGAATTCCGCGAACTCGCGCCCGCCGATCTGGCTCGCATCATGCGCGGGCGCCTGATTCTCGATCCCTACCGCATGCTCGATGCCGCCGCCGCCCGCGCGGCCGGCCTCGATTACCGCACGCTCGGCGCGCGGGCGTCGTGACACAGACTGGATGATGCCGATGACCGAGGTAAACCTCCTCTCCAAGCTGCCGCGCGGCAAGCGCAATCTCTCCGCGCGCGCCACGGCCAAGACCGAGGAGCACATCCGCATCTCCCGTGAATATGGCGAGGCCTATTTCGACGGTCCGCGCGAATATGGTTATGGCGGCTATCGCTACGACGGACGCTGGGCGCCGGTGGCGCAGGATTTCATCCAGCACTTCTCGCTCAAGCCCGGCGATCGCGTGCTCGATGTCGGGTGCGCCAAGGGCTTTCTTGTCAAGGATTTCATGATCGCCTGTCCCGGGCTCGAGGCATTCGGCCTCGACGTCTCCCGTTACGCGCTGATGCACTGCGAGGCGGAGACGATCGGTCGCCTGCACCTCGGCGACGCGCTGGACCTGCCGTTCCCCGACAACAGCTTCAGGTGTGCGATCTCCCTCAACACCATTCACAATCTCGACCGCGCCGGCTGTATCCGGGCGCTGAAGGAAATCCAGCGCGTCTCGGGTGGCCGCGCCTTTGTGCAGGTCGATTCGTACCGCACGCCGGAGCAGAAGGCCGTCTTCGAGGAGTGGGTGCTGACCGCCCGCTTCCACGATTACCCGCAAGGCTGGATCGCGCTGTTCGACGAGGCCGGCTATACCGGCGACTATTTCTGGACGATCATCGAGTAGGACGAGGACGCTTTCATGACCCAAGCCAGCTTCGATGGTAAAGCTGCGCGGATACGCTGCCAGCGTTACCGCCGGCGCATCCTCGACATCTCGCAACGCGTCTCGGCCCTGCACATCGGCGGCGCGTTCTCGTGCACTGAGATCGTCGATGGCATTTACAATGAGCTGATGCGCAAGCCCGGCCTGTCCTCGCCCGACACCTTCCTGATGTCGAAGGGCCACGGCTGCATGATCCAGTATGTCGTACTGGAGGAGCTCGGCGTGCTGACGCGGGCCGATCTCGATGCCTATTGCACGCCGCACGGCCGCCTCGGCGTGCATCCGGATTACGGCAATCCCGGCATCGAGGCCTCGACCGGCTCGCTCGGCCATGGCTTGTCGATGGTGGTGGGCATGGCGCTGGCCGAACGCGGCAAGCGTCGCGACGGAATGATCTACACTGTGCTCAGCGACGGCGAGACCCAGGAGGGGTCGACCTGGGAGGCGGTGCTGATGGCATCTTCCATGAAGCTGACGAACATCGTCGCCTTCATCGACAACAATGATTTTCAGAGCCTCGGGCGCACCTCCGAGACACATCCCTCGCTCTATCCGCTCGGTGCAAAGTTCGAGGCGTTTGGCTGGGAGACCGCCGAGATCGACGGCCACGATTCCGCGGCGATCGTCCGGGCGGCATCGGCACGCAAGGGCGACAGGCCGCTGATGGTGGTGGCGCGCACCACCAAGGGCAAGGGCGTCAGCTACATGGAAAATGCACCGATCTGGCACTATCGCGCGCCAAACAAGGATGAGTATGCCCAGGCTATCAGCGAGTTGGAGACGCAGGCGTGAGAAACACCTTTTCCGAGACGCTGTACGCGGAGGCGACCGCCAACCCTGACATCTATATCGTCGTCGCCGACATCTCGCCGGCCGGCAGCATGGGAAAATTCTCCAGCGAATATCCTGAGCGATTCATCAACGTCGGCGTTGCAGAGCAAAGCATGATCGGCATCGCGGCAGGCCTCGCACTGAAGGGCTGCCAGCCCTTCGCCTACACCATCGCGACCTTCAGCCTCTACCGTCCGTTCGAGATGATCCGCGACGATCTCTGCTACCAGAACCTGCCCGTCACGGTCGTCGGCATGGGCGCGGGCGTGATCTATTCGACGCTGGGCGGCACACACCATACCCAGGAGGACATCGCAATCGCCTCCGCGCTGCCCAACATGCAGGTGCTCGCGCCCTGCGATCCCCTCGAATGCATCGAGGCCACGCGCTGGTGCGCGCGGCAGAAGAATGGGCCGGTGTATCTGCGTATCGGCAAGGCCGGCGAGCCGGTGCTGACAGCAAACGCCGAACCCTGGCAGTTCGGCAAGCTGCGCTATCTTCGCCGCGGCAGCGACGTCTGCATCCTCACCTATGGCGTGATCACGGCGATGGCGACTGCGATCGCCGACAAGCTCGCCGCGCAAGGACGCTCGGTCTCGCTGGTTTCGGCGCATACGCTGAAGCCGCTCGACCGTGACGGCATCACGACCGCGCTGCAACAGCACAGCCATGTCGTGGTGATCGAGGAACATGCGCCGCAGGGCGGGCTCGCCTCGCAGGTGAAGCAGATCGCGTGGGACGTCCGCGCCACCTGCCGGCTCGATACGTTCACCCTGCAGGATGCCTTCATCCACAATTACGGCTCGACCAATGATCTGCTCGCGGCGCATGGCCTGTCGCCCGAACGGATCCTGGCCACGATCGGCTGAGGGCGAACGATGCGCGTGCTCGTGACCGGCGTCTCCGGCTTCTCGGGCAGCGCCGTCGCGCGTCGGCTCGCGGGCGGCGGCCATGATGTCTTGGGCATCCATCGCCGCGACACGAATTTCCTTACCCCGCTGCGCGGCGTCGCGCGGCTCGAACTGATCCGAACCGATCTCATCGACGCCGGCAAACTTCCCGGCCCGTTCGACGCCATCGTGCACACGGCTGCAACGTCACCCGGCCCGGGCGTCGATGTCACAACGCTCGTTCGCGACAATGTCGATGCGAGCTTCGCGCTGATCGAAACCGCCCAACGCTGGGGCGCCAGCCGCTTCATCTTCTTCTCGTCGCTCTCTTACTATGGCCGGATTGCGCAGGACATCGTCGACGAAGCCACGCCGATACGTGATCCCGACGCCTATGGCGCGACGAAACTCATCGCCGAGCAGCGGCTCGCCGAACTCTCGGCCGAATTTTCCACGCTGGCGCTGCGCCTGCCGGGAATCGTTGGCCCGGGGGCGCATCGGAATTGGCTCGCAGGCGTGGCGTCGCGGCTGCGGGCCGGCGAACCAATACGCGCCTTCCATCTCGACCGCCTCTACAACAATGCAGCCCATATCGACGACATCGCCGCACTCGTCCAGGCCGTGCTGACCCGCGAGCCCTGGCGTGGCTTCGACGCGGCGGTGCTCGGCGCCGCGGGATCGCTGACGGTGCGCGAAATCATTGAACGCCTTGCGCTCGCCCTCGGGGTGTCGGCCAAGATCGAAGAGACCGCCCCGACCAACACATCGTTCACGCTTTCGAGCGCGCATGCGATCACGCGCTACGGTTACCAGCCGTTGGAGATCGGGACGCTGATCGATCGTTACGGCCGCGAGATCGGCTAGGTCCGATCGTCCTCGCGATAGCAGCCCTTGCAGACCTCGGGAATGCGGCCCTCGCGGTGATCCCGGCGAAAGGTCTCGTAGGCCTCGCCGTGCCAGATCGCGACGAGATCCTCGGCATTACCGAGATCGACAACCTCGGGGTTGGCGATGGTGCAGCAGGGAACGGTGCGCATGTCGGAGGAGACATAAAGCCGTTCGAACGGCCAGGGGCAGAGCTTGTCGGTCCTGCGCCAGCTATATTTGTCCGTGACGTTCCAGAACGCTACGCGCACGCCGAGCTCGCGGCCGCGCGCCATCAGCCGCTCGCAGAGGTCCTCGGTGAAGGCATCGTCCGCGACGATGTCGCGCAACGCCGCACCCCATTTGTCCTGGCCCCAATTGGTGAGATCGAGCGAGAAGGCGAGGCTGGTGAAGCCGGCCTCGGCGGCAAGCTCGACGAAATCAGGCAACTGGTGCCGGTTGGACTGTTGCACCACCACCCACATCTTGGTGCGGTCGACACCGATCTCGCGGGAATAGGCGTTGATCAGCTTGCAATTGGCGATGACGCGCGAAAACACCGAACCGCGGCGGATGCTCTCGAACGTCGCCTCGTCGGCGCCGTCGATCGATATCTGCACTTCGTTCGGATCGGCGTCGATCAACCGGCGATAATTCTCGCGCAGATGCAGCAGCGAGGCGTTGGTGGTGGTACGCACCCAGATCTCGCGCTCGCGCGCATGACGCAGCATCGTGAGATAGGCATCGCCCTGCATCAGCGGCTCGCCCATGCCCTGGAGCTTGATCTCGATCAGGCCGTATTGGTGATCGAGCAGCGCCTTGAAGCTCTCGAGCGGCATGTCGCCGGCGCGCTGGCCTTTGTGCCAATCGCTGACCTGACACATGGTGCAGCGAAAATTGCAGCGGCTGACATTCTCGATGTCGAGCTTGATCGGCAGATAATCGACGATGGTGCGGTCGGTCCGCGCGCGCAGATATCTATCGTAGTTCGCACGCCGGCGCGGATCGAAGGCCAGCGCCCGCTCACGCTGGGCAACGTATGCGGCCGAGCCCATCGACGGCTCCGGCGCCGGCAAATTGCGCAGAAACGCAGCGCTTGCGGCAGGTCGTTCGATCGTATCGGCGTCGTGAGCCATTTGCGTCCGTCGCGGCGGGATCCAGGCGACCCCTGATGTCTGGGCAGAACGCAAAACTGATTCGGGTTAAAATCGACCATCATTCGCGCGGCATGGCAAGGCCTGGTCCGGCCGCTCCGTACAAGTCCGGTGGATCAACGCGACCGCGCTCAGATCACATAGAAGCCGTGCGTATCGTCGCGGCGAAGCTGGTCGACGAGGCCGTATTCCCACTCGAGATAGGCCTGCATGGCGCGCTCGGCGATATCGGTTCCCTCGTAGGGGCGGCGGTAGCGATGCGCGGGGTCAGGCTTCGGCAGGACCAGCGGCGGGCCGACCTCGAGCGCGCCGGCATAGCCACCCTCGAGCACGTAAACCTCCCAGCCCATCTGCGCGAGCCAGGACGCCGTCATGTCGGCGCGCACGCCCTTGTCGTCGGTCAGAAGGATGCGCGCACCGCGCACCGGCGCGGCCATATCGGTCTCCTGCACAAGCTGTCCGCCGGGATAGTGGCGGAAGCCCTTGAGGTGACCGGCCGTGTATTCCTCGGCGTCGCGCACATCGAAGCGGTAGAGTGTGCGACCGGTCTCGGCGACCAGCGCCGACATCTCGTTTGCGCCGACATGACGGACGCCGGCGCTGTAGGCGACGTCGCGGGCATTGGCCGGCCCACCCTCGAACGACCCGACGGCACCGCGCCGGTCGGCACCATGAGCCAGCGTGTGCCGCGCCAGCGTCCAGCCGATCGTGCCATTGCGCAGCGCGCGCACCTTGTTGGGCACGCCGGCATTGATCAGCGACTGGGTGCCGATGATCGAGCGGGTGCGGCCGGCGCAATTGATGATGATCGTCGTATCGGGATCCGGCGCAGCCTGACCGGCCCGCAGCACCAGTTCCGCGCCGGGCACGCTGACCGAGCCCGGAATGTTCATGATCGTATACTCGTCGAAGCGGCGAACATCGAGAATGGCGATGTTGGCCTTGTCGGCGATCAGCTTTGCCACTTCGTCTGCACTGAACGACGGCGTGTGGCGGCGCGCCTCGACCAGCTCGCCGAACGCCTTTGAATAGGAATTGACGTCCTCGAACACCTCGTAGCCTGCGGCGCGCCAGGCTTTCAGCCCACCATCGAGCGCACGGACATTGCCGTAGCCAAGTGCCGCAAGGCGCTCGGCTCCCGACGCGACCAGCCCCTCACCGTCATCAAAGAGCACGACCGGCACGTCCTTGCGCGGCAGCCGCACCTCAGCCTCGATCGCGATCCTATCCACCGCCATGTTGGCCGCAAACAGCGGATGCCCGGTGGCGAAGGCCGCCTCATGCCTGAGATCGAGCAGCGCGATCTCTTCGCGCAGCAGCAGCGCGCGGCGGATATCGGCGGGGGTGACAGTCGGAGGCTTCATGGCGTGAACCCAAACAAGGAGGTGCCATGGGCTTTTGAACGATTGTCGAGCTGTTGGCTAGTCGTACCGGGAAATTCGCAGCTTAGGTGAGAGGGGCATCGTCGCAAGCAGTTGGAGCCTACGAGATGAACACACCTGCTCATTGCCGATGGTGACTGCACATGATCGACGACCACGGGGGCAGTACGCCATGCTCACGTCATTTTGAACAGACTAACTGCGCAGCTAACCTTTACAGATTAGCTTCCTATATGCCAGTCAATCTGCCATGATCAATTCGTCGGACCAACGCCCGTCCGCGCGCGCCGGCGCGCTCGCTGAAGACCTCCGTTCGCTGGTCGGAAAGCTGAAGCGCCGACTTCGCGAGCAGACTGGCCCGGAGGACCTGACGCCGTCTCAGGTGTCGATCCTGCTGCGCCTGGAAAAGGACGGTCCCGCCACGGTGTCGAGCCTGGCCCGATCGGAAAAAATGCGCCCGCAATCGATGAGCAGCGCGGTCGCCGCTCTTCTGGCCGCGGGTCTGGTCAGTGGCGCACCAGATCCGGAGGACGGCCGTCAAACCATCCTGTCGCTGACGAAAGCATGCCGCGAATGGATCCGGGTCGGTCGTGCCGCCCGGCAGGACTGGCTCTCACGCACCATTTCGGCGCGGCTGTCAGCGCGGGAGCAGGACGAGCTCGCTGCGGCCGTCTCTCTGCTCAAGCGGCTCGTCGACGATTGACACGGGCGATCATCGCGTTGTTGGCGACAAGGAGCGCGCAGGAATGAACTGGCTTCATCTCGTTTCTTATTTTTGGGGCGGCGCATTTCTTGCGAACGCCGTGCCACATCTCGTGAGTGGCCAACGCGGGGAGCCGTTCCAGACCCCGTTCGCAACGCCGCGGGGCGAAGGGCTGTCCTCGTCGATGGTCAACGTGCTCTGGGGTTCGTTCAACCTTGTCGTCGGATACCTCCTCGTCTGCCGCGTCGGAGAATTTTCCCTCCTGCACTCGGGCGATGTCGTCGCACTCGGGCTCGGCATGCTGCTATTGAGCTTGTTTCTCGCACGGCGCTTCGGCCGGTTCCACGGCGGCAACACGCCAACGGGGGCGTGAGCGTGCCGACCGCGGGCACATTTCGCTCACTGCGCAACTACAATTACCGTGTCTGGGCTGCAGGTGCGCTGGTGTCCAACACCGGAACGTGGATGCAGCGCGCCGCGCAGGACTGGCTCGTTCTCACCGAGCTGACACGGCACAACGCCTCGGCGGTGGGCATGGTGATGGCGCTGCAGTTCGGACCACAGCTGCTGCTGATGCCGTGGACGGGTTATGCCGCCGACCATTTCAACCAGCGGCGGCTGCTGGTCGCGACCCAGGCAACGATGGGCGTGCTGGCGCTGGTGCTCGGTCTTCTCACTGTCACCGGCCTTGTGCAGCTCTGGCACGTTTATGTGTTCGCTTTCCTGTTCGGTTGCGCTGCAGCCTTCGATGCCCCGGTGCGTCAGACCTTCGTGGCCGAGCTCGTCGGCGACGGCGAACTCTCGAATGCGATTGCGCTGAACTCAACGTCCTTCAATGCCGCACGGATGGTGGGGCCAGCGATCGCAGGGATCGTCATCGCCTCGATCGGCACCGGCTGGGCCTTTCTTCTCAATGCCGCATCTTTCATGGCGGTGCTCTGCTCACTCGCCCTGCTGCGCACCTCGGAGCTTCGCCCGAATGCGCGGGCGCACAGGGCACCGGGCGGCATGACCGAGGGGTTTCGCTACGTCTGGTCACGCAGCGATCTCAGGGCGATCATGATCATGCTGTTCCTGATCGGCACGTTCGGGCTGAATTTTCCGATTTTCATCTCGACTATGGCGGTCAGCGTCTTCCACACCGATGCGCGTGGCTTCGGCCTGTTGTCGTCGACAATGGCGATTGGCACCATCTCGGGCGCGCTGCTGGCTGCCGGGCGCGCGCAGCCGAAATTCGTCTCGCTGCTGCTGGGCGCCGCAACGTTTGGCGCCGGCTGCACGCTGGCGGCGCTTGCACCCAGCTACTGGCTGTTTGCCGGCTCGCTCATCCTGATCGGAGTCGCGGCGCTGACGGTCACCAACACGTCTAACGCCATGATGCAGCTCTCCACCGAGCCGCGGATGCGGGGGCGCGTGATGGCACTGCGCCTCGGCGTCGCGCTTGGCGGCACGCCGATCGGCGCACCGATCGTCGGATGGGTCGCGGACAATCTGGGCCCGCGCTGGGCGCTCGGCGTCGGTGCGGCGGCCGGTTTTGCCGCCGCGCTCGTCGCGGCCCGGGCCATGTCGGCGCGCACCGCGGACGATGACAGCGAATGAACCGCGCGCTTAGGCGATGGCGGGGCTGGTCAGCTCGTCCAACTTCGTCTTGAGGGCAGCGCCATCCGACAACGCGCGCAGCGGCGGCCGCACGCGCAGCCAGCCGGAATCGCCGGTCTGAGCGGCGAGAATGGCCTTCAGCGTCGTGAGGAACGATGGCGACTTCACCACGATATCGACCGCAGCCTGCATGCGCGCCTCGACATCCTTGCCGTCGATCATCGCCTTGACCAGCTCCGGCGCGATGTTGGCCATGCCGCAGATGGTGCCCGCGCCGCCGCCGGCGATCGCACGCGCGATGTCGGTTTCATTGCCGACTGTGATGGCCAGTTCAGGCGCCGCAGCGCGGAATGCCTGGAACTGCTTGAAGTCGCCGCTGGAGTCCTTCAGGCCTGCGACCACCTTGCCGTAACGCTTGCGCAGATTCGCAGCGACGCTGGTCGGGATCGCGACACCGGAAACCTGCGGAATGTGATAGAGATAGGCGCGCAGGCGATCGTCCGCGACACCGTCGAAGATCGCGGCGAATGCGTCCTCGATCCCGGCGGGCGGCACGCTGCGATCGAAATAGGGCGGCAGATACAGCACGTGGCAGAGCCCGAGGCCGAGCACGGCGCGCGTCAGCGCGATGCTGTCGCTGATCGCAGAGAAGCCGCCGCCGACGCCGATGCGCTCTGCCGGCACGCCAGCCTTGATTACGGCTTCGATGGTCGCGACGCGTTCGGCGACATTGAACGAGGTGCCCTCACCGGTCGTGCCGAACAGCACGACGCCGTCGACGCCCTTGCCGAAGAGACGCTTCGCATGAGCGGCGAGCTTTGCGGAGTCCACGCTCCCGTCGGTCGCCAGCGGCGTCGCCGACGCCACCCAGAACCCGCGAATTGCCTCCGTCATAGCACCACCCGTTGTTGCGGCTCCCGGCCAAGTCTCTGATCACCAACGATCTTAAGGACCTGCCAAGCCTTGTTTTTGCTTTACTTTTTATCTTGTACCTTACATACAAGGTCGACGCAAATCCTTTCAGCCCTCGCGGTGCGCATGAGGCGCAGCCGAAATTGGAGGAGGTCTCGCATGAACGTGGTGACCCCCGTTGGACATCCCGAGCCATTGCTCGCCGCGCTGCGTAACAAGCTCGGCACCGCAGCCGTGCTGACCGGCAACGACGTGCCCGCACGCAACCGCAACGACTGGAGCGCGAGCCTGCCGCAAACGCCGCTCGCGGTGATCCGTCCGCTCGATGCGCAAGGGGTTGCCGATGCGATCCTGACCTGCCGGCAGGCGCGCCTGCCCTTTGTGCCGCAGGGCGGCTTGACCGGGCTCTGCCGCGGCGCCGCGCCCGAAGCGGGCTGGGTCGCGATCTCGCTGGAGCGCATGACCGGCATCGACGAGATCGATCGCGCCTCGATGACGATGACGGTGAAATCGGGCACGCCGCTCGAGACGATCCAGAAGGCTGCCGACGAGGCCGGCTTCTTCTTTCCGCTCGATCTCGGCTCGCGCGGCTCCTGCGCGATCGGCGGCAATCTCTCGACCAATGCCGGCGGCAATCGCGTGATCCGCTACGGCATGACGCGCGAGCTGGTGCTCGGGCTCGAAGTCGTGCTGCCCGACGGCACCATCATCACCAGCCTCAACAAGCTGATGAAGAACAACGCGGGCTACGACCTGAAGCATCTCTTCATCGGCTCGGAAGGCACGCTCGGCATCATCACCCGCGTGGTGCTGAAACTGTTTCCGAAGCCGCGCTCGACCATGGCCGCGCTCTGCGCGCTGAAGGACTATGCGGCGGTTGTCGCACTGCTTGATGCCGCGCGCAGCGGGCTCGGCCCGTTGCTCTCGGCGTTCGAGGTGATGTGGCCGGATTATTGGGAGGTGATCACGAATCGCGCCGGCGTCAAGCCGCCGGTCGCCGCCGGCCAAGGCCTCTACGTGCTGATCGAGGCTCAGGGCACCGACGAGAGCGTCGATGCGCCGCGCTTCCAGGCCTGGCTCGAAGGTCTGATGGAGCGCGGGCTGCTCGCGGATGCCGCCGTGGCGCAATCGCTGGCGCAGACGCAGGCGTTCTGGCGCGTCCGCGACATCTGCGCCGAGTTCGGCCAGGTGCTGGGGCCGCACATCTCCTACGACATCGGCCTTGCAGTGGCGCGGATGGACGAGTTCGCCACCCGCTGCAAGGCGGCGCTCGCGCAAGGAATCAAAGGCTGCGAGAGCGTCTATTACGGTCATATCGGCGACGGCAATCTTCACCTTGTCTCCTGGGTCACCGGCCTTCCCGTCGAGCAGCAGCCGAAGGAGGAGATGGATGCGATCATCTATGGTCTCGTCCGCGACATGGGCGGCAGCGTCTCAGCCGAGCACGGCATCGGCACGCTGAAAAAGAAGTGGCTGGGACACGCCCGCAGCGAGCCTGAGATCGCGCTGATGCGGACATTGAAGGCCGCACTCGATCCCGATCATCTCCTCAACCCCGGCAAGGTCATCTGAGAGAGCCTATGCGATCGCTGAAGCTCGATGCGCCGAAATCGCTGTCGCAGCGGGTGATGCTGCGGCTGCGGCAGGCCATCATCGACGGCGAGTTCGCGCTCGGCGCCGCGATCTCCGAGGAGATGGTGGCCAATTCCTTCGGCGTCAGCCGCACGCCGGTGCGCGAGGCGATGGGCCAGTTGCAGGCGCAGGGGCTCGTCGTCATCCGGCCGCAAGTCGGCAGCTTTGTGTTCACGCCCAGCGCCGAGGACATCACCGCGCTCTGCACCTTCCGCATTGCGCTCGAACCCAAAGCGGCCGAGCTCGCCTTTCGCCACGACCGCGATGGCGCGATCTCGACCATAAACGGCGCGATCGCGGCGATGGAGCCGGCGGTCGCGGCCAGGGACAACATCGCCTATGGCCGCGCCGATGCCGCCTTTCACGAGGGCCTGTTCGCGCATTGCGGCAACCGCTATCTCGCTGAATCCTACCAGCTCGTCTCGGGCCGTGTCGCCGCGCTCCGCACCAACCTGACCTCTCCGATCGACGTGCGCACCCGCTCGTCGTTTGACGAGCACCGCAAGCTGCTCGATCTGTTCGCGCGCGGCGAGTTTTCGACGTTCGAAGCGGCGATGACCACGCACATCACCAATTCGGGCGTGGTCTACGCCAAAGCGCTCGCGGTGGGCTGAGCCGATCTAACGCGCGTCCCTCGAGCCCGGCCTGTCGAGAAAATCCAGTGCGGTATTGATCTGTTCGAGCTGGTGCTCGATTTTGTCGCGGTCCTCGACCGACGACGCTTTTTCAAGCTGTTCCACAAGCCTTTGCTTCCGCAGCAGCAAGTTCTCTATGACTGTGCTCACAACTCCCCCATCGCCCCGAGGCGAATATCGAGGTCGTCCAGATCCTGGACGCGGGCGCGCGCAAGCCGGGCTCGCTGCGATCCCTTAGGCCAGAATGTGCGCAAAGGCGGATGGTTCCTAAGGATGAACCGCCGAGACGATGGAACTATGTGCTCAATGCGCGGCCACGATCGACGCAAGCTCGGCGGGGGCGACGTGATTGCGCGTGACGGAGATCGAGAATACCGCCAGCAACGCGCACAGCATGCAAAGCCTCATCCGGACCGTCCTGCGATCGTTGATCGGCAGGAACAGAAAAAACATCATCGCCAGGACCAGCAGCACGTCGACCATGATCATCGATCTCTCCTCCGAAGCTGCGCAGAGGATGGCACGCGATGGCCCGCCGATATGTGGTCGGCATCACGCTCCGCTCGGGGAGCTGAATACCGCCCCCTGGAGGTCCGGATCGCGCGTGATCGGGGCGCCGCGGCCGCCGGCTCCGGAACAAGCCCGGATTTGCCTCGTAACGGGGCTTTCACGGTCGCATCAGGACGTACGGTCCGGTTGAATTCGCGCGCCCGGAGTCCTATGCCTGTGCCCATGGACATCCAGATCATCACCGCCGAAAAGCCCCTGATGGCGCAGGCGCGCCCGCGCAAGCCGGCACCGTTCCTGCCCATGAGCCGCGCCGAGATGGACGCACTCGGCTGGGATGCCTGCGACATCGTGCTGGTGACAGGCGATGCCTATGTCGACCATCCAAGCTTCGGCATGGCGATCATCGGCCGCCTCCTCGAGGCGCAGGGTTTCCGGGTCGGCATCATCTCGCAGCCGGACTGGCAGTCGGCCGAGCCGTTCAAGGTGCTCGGCAAGCCAAAAGTGTTCTTCGGCGTCACCGGCGGCAACATGGATTCCATGGTGAACCGCTACACCGCGGACCGGCGCCTGCGCCATGACGACGCCTATACCGCCGGCGGCGAAGGCGGCAAGCGACCGGACCGCTGCACCGTCGTTTACGCGCAGCGCTGCCGGGAGGCCTTCAAGGACGTACCGATCGTGCTCGGCGGCATCGAGGCTTCGCTGCGCCGGATCGCGCATTACGATTATTGGTCGGACAAGGTACGCCGCTCGGTGCTCGCCGACGCCAAGGCCGACCTCCTGCTTTACGGCAATGCCGAGCGCGCCGTCGTCGAAGTCGCGCATCGTCTCGCCGCCGGGGAGGCGCCGCGCGAGCTCGACGACATAAGGGGCGTCGCGCTGTTCCGCCGCGTGCCCGAGGACTATGCCGAACTGCACGCCGACGATCTCGATTCCGCCGACGAGGGCGCGACGCGCCAGAAGGGCGCGACCGTGATCCGGCTGCCGGCGCTGGAGCAGGTCGAGCAGGACAAGGAAGCCTATGCACGCGCCTCACGCGTGCTGCACCGTGAGAGCAATCCCGGCAATGCGCGGCCGCTGGTGCAGCGCCACGGCGATCGCGATCTCTGGCTCAACCCGCCGCCGATCCCGCTGACCAGCGAGGAGATGGACGCGGTCTACGACCTGCCTTACGCGCGCGCCCCGCATCCCTCTTACGGCGAGGCAAAGATCCCCGCCTGGGACATGATCAAATTCTCGGTCACGATCATGCGCGGCTGCTTCGGCGGCTGCACCTTCTGCTCGATCACCGAGCACGAGGGCCGCATCATCCAGAACCGCTCGGAAGGCTCGATCCTGCGCGAGATCGAAAAGATCCGCGACAAGACGCCGGGCTTCACCGGCGTGATCTCCGACATCGGCGGCCCCACCGCCAACATGTACCGGATGGCGTGCAAGGACCCGAAGGTCGAGGCCGCGTGCCGCCGTCCTTCCTGCGTCTTCCCGGAGATCTGCCCGAACCTCAACACCTCGCATGACGACCTCATCAGGCTCTATCGCAAGGTGCGCGAGACCAAGGGCATCAAGAAGGTGATGGTCGCTTCAGGCGTGCGCTATGACCTCGCGGTCGAGAGCCCCGAATACATCAAGGAGCTCGTCACCCATCACGTCGGCGGCTACCTCAAGATCGCCCCTGAGCACACCGAGCGCGGCCCGCTCGACAAGATGATGAAGCCGGGCATCGGCGCCTACAACAAGTTCAAGCGCATGTTCGATGCGGCGGCCGAGCAGGCCGGCAAGAAATATTACCTGATCCCGTACTTCATCGCGGCGCATCCGGGCACGACCGACGAGGACATGATGAACCTCGCGCTGTGGCTCAAGAAGAACCGCTATCGCGCCGATCAGGTGCAGACCTTCCTGCCCTCGCCGATGGCAACCGCCACGGCGATGTACCACACCGGCGTCAACCCCTTGCGCGGCGTGCGCCGCGGCGGCAGCGACAAGGTCGAGGCGATCAAGGGCCTGCGCCAGCGCCGCCTGCACAAGGCGTTCCTGCGTTACCACGACCCCGACAATTGGCCGGTGCTGCGCGAGGCCCTGATCGGGATGGGCCGCCGCGACCTGATCGGCTCGCAGCCCCATCAGCTCGTCCCAGCGCACCAGCCGCCCGGCACCGGCAAGGCCGCCGGCACCAAGCGCCCGCTCCGCCCCGGCGGCAAGACGCATCGGTTTACGACCAAGGGCCTGCGGGTGATGAAGTAGCGGCGAGAGCGGACTCTCGCCTGGGGCTTTCGTGGCTTCGAAATTAAAGTCGAAAACAACCCCATGCACAGTAGCCGGAGTTAGCGGAGCGGGTCGTTCGCGCGAAGAATTTCTTTAAAACCGAAAATCACTTGCGGCGTCGGGCAAAACAGGTGTAGGTTGGCATCATCGCGTTTTGTCGGGTCTGACCCAGACCGCTATTTGGCCGGTGCTGGCCGAGGTCGGCTTATTGGTCCGGAGCCGACATCCCGGCGATCTTCACCTTATATCCCGACACCTATTTCGCGAGTGCCATCGAGAGATAGCCGAACACGGTGAGCAGAACTCCCGCCACCGCGTAACCGATCGGGAAGCCGACCCACGGCACCGAACTGTCGATCTCCTTGGCGGCCTCGCGCGCCGGGCCGGAGTGCGTCCGCGCCCCCGCCACACCGCCCATCAGCACCGCCGCGTTGATGTTCATCAGGTGATAGCCGATCGCCCATACGAGAATGGGCGGGATGGTGGTGGTGATGAAGCCTGCGATGAGAATCTTGAGCGTGATCGCACCGGTCAGCTGTGAGATCAGCGCCGCGCCCGAGTTGACTCCGACCATGGCGATGAAAAGGACAAGCCCGAGATCCTCGATGATGTTGCGGGCCGCGTTCGGCGTGTAGCCGATGAAGCGGATCCGTGACGCGATCGAGGACACGATGACGCCGGAAACCAGCAGGCCGGCACCCGCTCCCAGCGTGACCATCGAGCCCTGAACCCGGAAGCCGAGCAGGCCAATGAGAAAGCCGAGGATCATGCCGACAGACCACATCAGGAGGTCCGTCACGGTGCTCGGACGTGCAGCCTTGCCCAGCAGTGCTGCGGCATGGTCGACCGCGGACTTCACGCCGCCCACAAACAAGACGTCGAGGCGCTGCAGCTTGGTGTGGAGGCCGACCGGGATCGGCACGCCGCCGCGCTCGATCGAGTGAAGTGCGATTTGTCCGGCAAAGTCTGCCTTTTGCAGTTCGCCCAGTTCCTTGCCTTCCATATCCTTGTTCGTGACGAGGATTTCGGCAGAGTCGATCGGAATGTTGAGTGCCTTGGCATCGGGCACTTCCGGCCCGATCAAGCCCATTTTTTCCGTCATGACGTCGAGCCTGCCGCCCAGGGCGATCACGTCATCTTTCTGGAATTTGAGATCGTCCGGCGCGTCGAGGCGTTCATCGCCGCGCCTCACATTGAGCACCTTGTATTGGGGATACTTGTCCAGAAAGTGTCGCACGGACCAGCCGACGATATCGTCGTTTGTCAGCCTGTAGGCGCGCAGCGCAAGAGGACGGAAACCGGTCATCGCTGCGTCATCGACGTTCGGAACGCCGAATTCCTCTTCGTACTTTTTCGCCGCCGCCTTGGCGTCGACACGCCACCAGCGTGGCAGATATTTGCAGATCAGGATGATGCCGACGGTGCCCCAGATATAGGTGAGGCCATATGAAACCGCGATCATGCTGCTGACGCTCTCGGCCGTTTCGCCGGGACGAAGGGTGACAGCTCCCTGTCGCACGGCTTCTTCCGCCGAACCGAGGGCCGCCGACATCGTCATGGCGCCGGCCAGGATGCCGCCGGCTGCACCGGTCGGCAGGTCCCAGAGCTTTGCAAAACCGCTTGCGCCGAGCACGCCGAGCACGGAGCAGAAGACCGCAAGAATGGCGAACTTCAGTCCGTCGCCCTTCAGGCTGTTGACGAACGATGGCCCGGTCCTGAGCCCAACGCCGTACATGAAGAGGTAGTAGAACAGCGACTTCGCGAAGTCGTCGTACTTCATCTTGATGCCGTAGAGTGACGCCCAGGCCGAGATTGCCGCGCCGACGACGATGGCGGAAGCCACCATGCCCAGACTGTAGCCGGCGAGAGTGACCTTACCGAGCAGCACGGCCCCGGCCACAACGACGAACAGCAAAATGTACGGATGCGCCGCCAACCAGCTGAGAACCTGCTCCACGGCCCATCTCCCTCTCGATTGATTCTGCAATCGTCGCGCTTGGCACGGGGACGCCTTGGCAGCGTCTTCTTCATGCGCGTGCGTCACGCCGCGTGGTTGAGATCGAGGTTCTGCGGACCAATAGCTCTCAAGTCTTGATCTCAATCAAAGCTCTACGATTTTGATCGCGGAGCTTGAGGGCTGTGACAGGGGATTGCGCTGCGGCGCAGCACAAGCGGGCGGCATCATCCCGCTGATTGCGCGCATGCTCGACTTTCTCGAATAGCGTCCGAGGGCACCGCGTTGGCTGGGCAGCGATGGAAACATTCGCCGATCTACTGCGAAAGCATCCGGAGTTGGCGCTCTTCCTGAGCGTCGTATTCGGGTATCTGATTGGACGATTTCATTTCAAGGGGGTCGGCTTCGGCAACGTCGTCGGCACCCTGATTGCCGGAATCATCATCGGCATTTTTGCCAAGCCGGCTTTGCCCGACCTGCTTCGCTGGACGTTCTTCTATTTGTTTCTGTTCGCCATCGGCTATTCGATCGGACCGCAATTCTTCGGCGGCTTGAAGCGGGATACGTTGCCGCAAGTGGCACTTGCGCTCGTGGTGACGGTGACCGGTCTCGTAACGGCAGTCGCAGTGAGCCTCCTGTTCGGGTTCGATGAAGGAACGGCGCTCGGCCTGCTCACCGGCGGGTTGACGACCTCGGCGGCGCTCGGGACAGGCATCAGCGCGCTCAACGGATTGCCCATCCCGGCCGAGCTCAAGGCGACCCTGATTGCCAATGCGCCGCTTGCGGATGCCATTACTTACGGTTTTGGCGACGTCGGATTGATCCTGTTCCTGACTGTGGTCGGTCCGTGGCTGATGCGCATCGACCTGAAGAGCGAGGCCAAGGCGCTCGAAGGAAAACTAGCCGCCGGCGGAAACAAAGGGGAGCTGCTATCCAGCAGATTCTTCGGGATCCGCGGCTATCGGGTTTCCAGGCCTGGCGATCTCGCCCTGACGGTGCGCGCGCTGGAGGAGAGGTACTCGAAAGAGCGACTAGCCGTGCAGCGCGTCAAGCGTGAAGCCCAACTCCTGCGGATCGAGCCGGATCTGTCGATCCGCCCGGGCGATGCGATCGTCATCGCCGCCCGGGTCGGTGCCTTCTCCGGCGTGATGGATACGATCGGGCCCGAGATTGCCGACGATCCTGAGTTGTTGTCCGTGCCGCAGACCGGGGCATCGATCGTCGTGACCCGCACTGCGGCCGGCGGCAAGACCCTCGCAGAACTCGGCGGCGCTCCGTTCACCCGGGGCATCTACCTGGAGTCCATCCAGCGAGGACACGAAGTGCTGCCTCGGGAGTCCTGGACAGTGATCCAGCGCGGCGATGTCCTGCGGATCGTGGGAACGCCTGATGACGTCGAACGTGCGGCGGCTCATATCGGCTTCATGGAGCGTGATCTCGACAAGACCGATCTCGCGTTCATTGCCGGCGGCATCTCGCTCGGTATCTTGCTCGGGCTGCCCAAACTGGTCGTCTATGGCGTGCCCGTAGGGTTGGGTCTGGCCGGAGCGATCCTGCTGGTCGGATTGGCCGCTGGCTGGGCCCGTGGACGTTATCCCGTCTTCGGTGCGATTCCGCAGTCCGCGCAGCGGCTGCTCGCCGATCTCGGGCTTGTCGTATTCATTGCCGGTATCGGCCTGACGTCCGGCCCGCACGCGGTGGAAGCGCTCCACCAACACGGTGCGGGTCATTTCGCCAGCATCTTTTTTGCCGGCATGATCGTCACGCTCGTTCCTCCGTTCGTCGGCCTCTACGTTGCGCGGCTGATGGGGATGAATCCGATCATGATCCTGGGTGGCATCGCGGGCGCCCAAACCGTTCCGCCGGCGCTCACCGCATTGCGCGAAGCGAGCGGGAGCAACGTTGCTGCACTCGCCTACACGGTCCCTTACGCCATTGGCTACATCGTCATCACAATGTGGGGCGCGGTGATCGTCGCGATCATGCACACTCTTCGTTGATAAAACGCCGCCGCCCGCGCGCAGACTGGAGGAATGCCATGAAGAAGCCGAGCAAGACTGCGACCTCGTCAGGATATTTGTTCAATGATTCCCACATCCACCTGACCAATTACATTCAGGAAGGACCCGCGATCCGCGACTATCTGAAAATGATGGGTCCGACGATCAAGCGTTCGGTCCTGTTCGGGCTCCCGCTTCAGCAAACCTGGTCCTACATGGAGTCAGGAGACATTCCGCCCGCGTACTACATGCAGGCCGATGCGCCGCTCTATTATTACTCGTTCACCGATGCGCAGATCGCCATGTCGTAGCTTTCGCTCAAGGAAGACGAGCGCGCGCGGTTCGATCCGATGATAAGCGGATTCAATCCGGCCGACATGTATGGCGTTGATCACATTCGCCGTGTTCTGACGACATTTCCAGGCGTGTTCTGCGGCATCGGCGAGTTTTCAGTCTACAAGGAGTTCGTATCGTCGAAGATCGCCGGCGAAAAGGCCAGCCTTACAAATCCGGCGCTCGACCGGATCCTCGAATTCGCGGGCGAGGTCGGATTGATCGCATTGCTCCATACCGACATCGAACGTCCCTTTCCAAAGATGGATCAGCCGCCGCACCTGGCCTTGCAGACAAAGGAGTTGTTCCTGAGGCATCGAAAGACCAAGATCATCTGGGCGCACATCGGACTCGGGCGCGTCGTTCGCCCGCTTGTGCAGCAGGCCGACGCCATTGCACGCGCGCTGAAAAACCCTGACCTCGATCACGTCTACTACGACATCTCCTGGGACGAGGTGTCGAAATACGCGACCGAGTCCGAGGAGAGCGCGAAACGTGTCTCGACCATCATCAATCGTCATGCGGACCGCTTCCTTTTCGGGACCGACTGCGTCGCGCCAAAGAATCGGCAAGCCATGGTCAAAGTGTTCGAAGGCTACGAGAAGATCTGGAAACGTCTGACCCCGGAAGCGAGGCGGATGGTTTGCTTTGAGAACCACGAGCGGCTGTTTGACCAGGCGAAGAAAGATGTCCGGGCCTGGGAGAAGGCCAATCTTGGAGCTGGCTGAACTCATCAAAATTGGCGCATCGCTCAGGCGTGCATAGTCGAAGCTTCGCTTCGATGTTCTTAGGAGACGACCGCCAAGAGCGGCCTATGCTCTCCCGCAAGCGGCAGAGGCCGAACAAACCCGCAGACAATCCTCGTGAAATCCATATGCGATTGCCCTGCCCCCTCACCGGTCCATTGGCACCCCGGCCCCGCGATGATACCGGCTGGAGAAGAACACCAGTGGTATCGTGTCGCGATGGTCGCAGTTCGAGACTTCGGCAATGATCAGCGTGTGGTCGCTGACATCGATTTGACGTGTGACCTCGCAGGCGAACCAGGCCATGCACCCCTGAAGGCGCGGCAGGCCGTCGACGATCTCGTAGTCCGGAGCGGCCCCGCTGTTCGGCTGGCTCGCGAAATGGCGCGAGAGGTCGCGGCCGTGGTCCGGCAGGACGTTGACGCAGTAGCGACCGGTCGCCGAGATCGCCCGGTGCATTCGTCCGGGCATGACCGAGACCAGCACCGTCGGTGGCGACAGGCTGACGGTGACGAAACTGTTCGCCGTCATGCCGCAGACGTGACCGTGCTCGTCCAGCGCGGTCAGCACCGCGACGCCGGTCGCAAAGCGGGAGGCCGCTTCGCGGAATGACGCCGGGTTGGCCCGCGGCATCTCAGTCTCTGCTCGCATCTGAAATCACGCAATCGCCCTGACCGGCTCTGATGGCACCGACATGCGCTCGATCCAGGCCTGGATTCGCTGCGGCGTCGAGATGCGATCCCACTGGCGATCGGGGTAGTTGAAGTTCTCGGTGAACTCGTTGGCGAGCGCCGGATTCTGGCTCATCGCGCCGATCAGCATGCCCAGCGCCTCCGAGGGCGGCTGCAGCATCACGTTGGTCCACCGCGAGGCCGCCAGCACGCGATCCTGCCGCTTCAGATCGATCGTCTCGCACAAGCGCGCGTCGAGCGCATCGGCTTTGACGATCTCCTCACCGAGCACGAAGGCCGCATAGGAGGCGACATTGGCGCCCTGCCCCATCATGGGATCGACGATGGCGTGGACGTCACCGAGCGCGATGGCGCATTTGCCGTCGTCGAACGCGACCACGGTGTTGCGCACGGTCGGAACCACGCCGCCTTGCAGCAGATCCTGCGGCTGCG
Organism: Bradyrhizobium manausense; assembly: GCF_018131105.1. Classification (NCBI taxonomy): domain Bacteria; kingdom Pseudomonadati; phylum Pseudomonadota; class Alphaproteobacteria; order Hyphomicrobiales; family Nitrobacteraceae; genus Bradyrhizobium; species Bradyrhizobium manausense. The sequence continues at coordinate 1,284,684 of NZ_JAFCJI010000002.1, forward strand.
CGAGATCGAACCGCGCGATGTCGATGCGGTCGTAGGTGGTCGGGTGGTGCTTCTCCAGCTTGCCCAGCAACACCCTCAGGAAGTGCTTCGGGTTGTCGTCATAGCTGAGCGTCGCCAGTTCCTCCATGTCGCCGCCCGGCACGTTCTCCATCAGCAACGCGTTGGCGATGCCGCCGAAGGTGATGGTGGGGATCACGATCATCTCGCCATGGCCAGGCGAGACCGAGAGCGTGACATTCATCGGATCGGGCTGCCGTACGCCGGTGTAAAGCCCGACGCACAGCCGCCGTTGCGGCTGCGAATAGGGCGAGTGCTCCGGACGGTAAGTGAAGAGCTGGCCGAGCGGCCCCTTGCCGGTCGACACGACCAGGAGATCGAAACGCGCGACCAGCGGACGGATGTCGCGCTCCTCGATACGCCGGTACTCGATCTTGCCGCCGCGATTGACGAAGTCGTTCATCAACGCGGGGAGATAGATCCGGTAGTCGACGGCGCGGCTCGCCTTGGAGAAATCACCGCGAAAGCTCAGCGGCTGCGGAAAATTGAAGACATGGTCGTGGTAGTAATAATGATCGTTCGGATCGGTCCAGTGATTGACGCCGAGATAGTCCTCGCGCGCGATCGTCACGTGGTGATGCGCGACGGTGTTGAGGAGCCGGATGTCGCGGTACTCCTCCGGCGGCCGGTCGGTGATGACGGTGGCGTCCACGCCATGCTTCTGCAGGTAGAGCGCGAGATGCAGCCCGGCTATCCCGGCGCCGACAATTCCGATGTTGCGTGCCACGGTCGTCTCCCCCTGTTTTCCCTGATGGCGTGTTTTGAGGAAGCCTAGCGGCACGCCGGATTGCGCACTACGGAATAAATAGGATATAATTTATTCCAAACGGGAATGAACGATGGACCGGATCGATTGCCTGCGTGCTTTCGTTCGCACCCTCGAGGGCGGCAGCTTCTCGGCTGCTGCGAAAGAGCTTGGCATCGGCCAACCCGCGATCAGCAAGCGCATCGCCACGCTGGAGAGCGAATTCGGCGCGCAGCTGTTTTCGCGGACGACACGAACGCTGAAACCGACGGCCGAGGCGCATCGCATCTATGATCTCGCGCGGCAGATCCTCGACAGTTTCGACATGGCGCGGGCGAGTGCGGTGGAAGCGGCGCCCCGCCCCACCGGCACACTGAGGATCGGCGTTCCCTCGTCATTCGGGCGCCGCTACATGATGCCGATCATCGCCGAATATGTGCGGAATTATCCGGAGGTGCGGGTCGACATCCGCTTCAGCGAACGGTTCGTCAATCTGGTGGAGGAAGGCATCGAACTGGCGCTGCGGATTGGCAATCTGGAGGCGAGCACGCTGGTCGCGCGCCGGCTCGGCACCGTGCAGCGCCATCTGGTCGCGACACCCACTTATCTGCACGGCCGGCCGATGCCGCGCACGCCGGACGATCTCGGCTCGCACCAGTGCATCGTCTATTCCAGGATGTCGCCGGCACACCAATGGGCCTTCGAATCCGAGCACGGCCGTCATGTCGCATCCATCAACGGCCCGATTCACGTCGACGATGCCGATGCGATGCAGGAGGCGACGATGCAGCATCTCGGCATCGCCATCCTGCCTGACTGGAATGCCGCGGACGGCCTGCGCAGCGGCGAGCTCGAGCATGTGCTTCCGGACTACAGTATCGCCGCATTGCCCCTGCATGCGGTCTATCCAGAGACGCATTGGATGTCGCTGCGCGCGCGAAGCTTTCTGGATCTGCTGGTCGAACGCGCCGGGCATTTCGTGCTGCCGTCATCGCATACCCAGGCCGCCGGGGCCGGCGGTTGACGCCCTCCCTTCCATCATTAAATGACGCCCATGAAAAAGATCGGATTCCTGTCCTTCGGACACTGGACGCCCTCGCCGCAATCGCAGACGCGTTCGGCGGCGGACACGCTCCTGCAGTCGATCGAGCTCGCCGTCGCGGCCGAGCAGCTCGGCGCGGACGGTGCCTATTTCCGCGTCCATCATTTCGCGCGGCAGCTGGCGTCGCCCTTCCCGCTGCTTGCCGCGGTCGGCGCCAAGACGAGCAAGATCGAGATCGGCACGGCCGTGATCGACATGCGTTACGAAAACCCGCTCTACATGGTGGAGGACGCAAGCTCTGCCGATCTCATCGCCGGCGGCCGGCTCCAGCTCGGCATCAGCCGCGGCTCGCCGGAGCAGGTGATCGATGGCTGGCGCTATTTCGGCTATCGCCCGGCCGAGGGCCAGAGCGACGCCGACATGGGGCGCCGCCACGCCGAAGTCTTTCTCGACCTGCTGCGCGGCGAAGGATTTGCGGAGCCCAATCCGCAACCGATGTTTCCCAATCCGCCCGGGCTGTTGCGTCTGGAGCCCGTCGCCACAGGCCTGCGCGAACGCATCTGGTGGGGCGCCGGCTCGAACGCGACCGCGGTGTGGGCCGCGCAACTCGGCATGAATTTGCAGAGCTCGACGCTGAAGAACGATGAGACCGGCGAAGCCTTTCACGTGCAGCAAGCCGCGCAGATCCGAGCCTATCGCGCGGCGTGGACGGAAGCCGGCCATACAGGCACGCCGCGCGTCTCCGTCAGCCGCAGCATCTTCGCGCTGATGGACGATCGCGACCGCGCCTATTTCGGCAGCGAGCGCGGCGGCGAGGACCAGATCGGCTTCATCGATCCCCGCACCCGCGCGATCTTCGGCCGGAGTTATGCCGCGGAGCCGGATGCGCTGATCGCGCAGCTCAAGCAGGACGAGGCGATCGCCGAGGCCGACACGCTGCTGCTGACGATCCCCAACCAGCTCGGTGTGGATTATTGCGCGCACGCGATCGAGGCGATCCTGAAGCACGTCGCGCCGGCGCTGGGGTGGCGGTGAGACGAACAGCGACATGCTCCAGGCAAGACAATCGCACATGGCATTTCGAGCGACCTGAGCGCGCGCCTCGTCCTTCGAGACGACCGCTTCGCGGTCTCCTCAGGATGAGGCTAAGCAGCTGCGGCGCGGCTTGAAACGAATGCAGCGCACTCCCTCCTCATCCTGAGGAGCCCGCCGAAAGCGGGCGTCTCGAAGGATGGTCGCTGGCAAGCTTCGCGCCACGCCCTTATCACGTGAGATAAGAGCCCCTCACCCCGCCTTCACGCTCGCATCGATCAGCAGCTTCGCCGCCGCGAGCGCCGATTGCGCGGGGCCGTCTTCGGACTGCTGACCGGTGACGTAGATGCCTTCGATCAGCAGCAGCAGCGCATCGCCGAGAACGTTCGGCTGCCGCGCGCCCATTTGGGCGGCGAGTTCGCGCAGGCGCTTGCGGAAGACCTTCTTGTGGGCTTCGGCAACCTGACGCGCGGGATTGTCGCGCGAGGGATATTCCACCGCGGCGTTGCTGAGGCCGCAGCCGCGATAGCCTTTGCTCACGGCGCGCGAGGAGAGCTGGCCGATATAGGCGAGCACATGATCGCGCGCGTTGCCGTAGGCCTTGCCGCCGTGTCGCTCGAAATTGTCCCAGAAGTTCAGATCGTAGTCGCGCAAATAGGCGGCGGCGAGATCGTCCTTGGAGGCGAAGCTGCGATAGAGGCTGGGTTTTGTCACCCCGGCCCGATCCACGACTTCGTCGACGCCGACGGCCCGGATGCCTTCGCGGTAGAACAACTCGCTGGCGGAGGCGCGTATGCGGTCGGCGGCCCGAAGCGGGGCTGCGGCGGGTTTTTCAACTTTTCGCGGCATCTGGCCTGGTCCGGTTTTCGGCATGACTCGTGTCCGGGCTTGACAATGTTACTGACCGGTACGTATTAGTACCGCATCGCAATACGTACCGGTAAGTAACATGCCACCAGCCTCCGTTCAATCCTCCCCCGTCTCGCGGCGGCCGTTCGGCCCGAAATACGCCTTCGTGGTCATCGCCGTGATCTTCCTGGCGCTGCTGGCCTCCGCCGGCCTGCGCGCGACGCCGGGCGTGCTGATGCTGCCGCTGCAGAAAGCCTTTGGCTGGGACGTCAGCGTGATCTCGTCGTCAGCGGCCGTCGGCATCTTTCTTTACGGCCTCGCTGGTCCGTTCGCCGCAGCCGTGATGCAGCGCTTCGGCATCCGCCGCACCGTGCTGGGCGCACTGATGCTGATGTCGGTCTCGACGGCCGCGAGCTACTTCATGACCGCGCCATGGCAATTGTTCCTGACCTGGGGACTGCTCTCCGGCATCGGCTCGGGCGCGGTCGCCAACGTGCTCGGCGCCACCATCGTCAATCGCTGGTTCACGACCAATCGCGGCCTCGTCATGGGACTGCTGACGGCAAGCACCGCCACCGGCACGCTCATCTTCATGCCGGGCCTCGCTTCGCTGGTCGAATGGGGCGGCTGGCAGCCCGTGGTGCTGACGGTGGCCGCATGCTGCGCGGCCCTGATTCCGCTGATCTATTTTCTGGTGCCCGAACGGCCCGCTGCGATCGGCCTGCGCTCCTATGGCAGTCCGCATGAGGACCTGCCGGCAGCACCCGCGCTGGGAAATCCGTTCGTCGCCGCGATCAGCAACCTCGTGCGCGCGGCCAAGGTGCCGACGTTCTGGTTCCTGTTCGCGACCTTCTTCATCTGCGGCTTCACCACCAACGGCCTCGTCGGGACGCATCTGATCGCGTTCTGCGGCGACCACGGCATCTTCGAGGTGCAGGCCGCGAGCCTGCTGGCGCTGATGGGATTCTTCGACCTGTTCGGCACCACGCTGTCGGGCTGGCTCACCGACCGTTTCGATCCACGCAAGCTGCTGTTCTTCTATTATGGCCTGCGCGGGCTGTCGCTGATCTACCTGCCCTACTCCGACTTCTCCTTCGTCAGCCTGTCGGTCTTCGCCGTGTTCTACGGCCTCGACTGGATCGCGACCGTGCCGCCGACCGTGCGCATCGCCAATGAAGCGTTCGGCGACAAGAACGCGCCGCTGATCTTCGGCTGGGTGGTGGCCGGCCACCAGCTCGGTGCTGCCAGCGCCGCATTCTTCGCCGGCTTCATGCGGTCGTCGCAAGGCGATTACATGCAAGCCTTCATGATCGCGGGCGCAACCGGCATCGTCGCGGCCGTGCTGTCGCTGATGATCGGCCGGCGGCCGGTGCAGCCGCAGCTCGCCACGGCGTAAGCGCGCGCCTGTCTCCGCAAGCAAACGCCACGACCTCCCGCCATTCTACCGGAGGTCGTGGTTGACTTCAGCCACTACCCTGACAATGATGCCGTGGGGACATCGGAAGATCAGGGGCTGGAATGCGTGGTGGGGTTCTGGGGATTTTTGTCGTCGCTGCGTTTCTTTCCGGGTGTGCATCGGGTCCAGCGGGCAACGTTGCCCTGACTGATAACGTCAAGCCAAGCGGCTCGCGCCTCGTCATCTATCGTTCGTCGGCGCTCGGATTTGCCGTCATGCCCAACTACGCCGTCGACGGGCGCGTGATTGGCGGCAGTCAGGCCGCCGGGTTCCTGTCGTGCGATCTGCCTCCGGGCCGTCACGAGGTTGCCGTCAACAATCTGCCGCTGAGCACCAATCTGTTCGGGCAGGGAAGCGAGAAGGTCAGCATCGACCTGCGCGCCGGCAGCACCACCTACCTGTCCGCCCAACCGCAGATGGGAATCATAACGCCCGGCGCGATCACCCTGGTCCAGGTCACGGAAGGGGCCGCTCCGACGTCGCCGGCCTGCATCAGAGCCCGGGATCATGCGGCGCGTGATCCTGGCCGCTTCGCAGCCACAGCGCGGATGAATCGACCTGCTGATCTCACGTCTCGATCGCTGCACAGCGATCGCAGCGTCAGCGCTCTGAATATTGATTTCGTTAAGGAAATTTGAAATACTGTTGCCACGACGCGGGCGGTTCGAAGGCACGCGCAGGAGCTGAGAGTTCGCGTTGCGTCCAGCTCCATCTCAATCAACCGAAACAATTTGTGGCGGTCCCGGCGGATGAGCGATTCCCTTCTTGCAACGGTCGGTGACCATTTCTTCATTGGCCTGAAGCCGACCAGCGTTCTCGATGACCGCGATCGCGCGCTGCTGCGAGATCTCAAGCCCGCAGGCGTCATCCTCTACAAGAGCAATTTTCGCCACGACTTGCCCTATCGGGACTGGCTGTCTGTTCACCGGGATCTGATCGCCGCGATCCGCGATGCTTCCCAGCGCGAGAAGCAATTCATCGCCATCGACCATGAGGGCGGACGCGTGTGCCGCACGCCGGCGCCGATCACGCGCTTCTCCTATGCGGCGCGCTGGGCCGGAACCGCGGAACAGGTCGGCGATGCCATGGGCGTCGAGCTCGCCTCGCTCGGCTGCAATCTGAACTTTGCGCCTGATCTCGACATTCACAGCAACCCTGCCAATCCCGTGATCGGCGAGCGCGCCTTCGGCCGCACGGCTGACGACGTGATCAAGTCGATGCTGCCGTTCACCAGGGCGATGGAGCGCCGTGGCGTCCGGGCCTGTGGCAAGCATTTTCCGGGACATGGCGACACGCAGGTCGATTCGCATCACGAGCTGCCGGTGCTCGATCTCGATCTCGACCAGATCAAGGCGCGCGAGCTAAGGCCGTTTGCCGCCGCGATCGATGGCGGCATCGAGATGATGATGACGTCGCACATTCTGTACCGAAAGCTCGACCCGAACGATCCCGTCACCCTGTCGCGCCCGATCACGCAAGGGCTGCTGCGCGAGGCGATGAATTTCCGCGGCGTGATCGTGTCGGACGACGTCGGCATGCGCGCGATGGCCGGGCGGCTCGACGCGCCTGACGCCGGCGCGCGCTTCATGGCAGCCGGCAACGACATGCTGATGATCTGCTCGGCTCTGACCGACACCGAGCGTGCCCGAACCCTGGCGCAGTCGATCATCAACGGCGTGGACTCCGGCAAGCTCGATCCGGCGGTGCTGAAGGCCTCAAGCCAGCGCGTCCACGCGATGCTTGAGGGCACTGCCCAAAACGCGGTGTCGGAGCTGCCCGCCGAAATCCTCGCACGCCACCGCAGCGCCGGCACCCAGTTCGACGCGGCGACCGTCGAAGTCGTGTAGGGCCGCTCCGGGCCGATCCAGCAAAATCCATCGCAAGGCGGACGTTCAGCAACGCCGGCGCCGTTGATCTCGATATGCTACACGTGCTAATGTTACAATCAGTAGCATATAGCCGTGACGGGTTTGAACGTGAAACGCGCAGCAAAACTCCTCATCTGTGCGCTGGTCGTGCTGCCCGCATTCTATGCGGCCTATCATTTCAGGAATGACATCAAGAATACCAAGCTGCCGTTCGCGCTGCCCTTCATGCAGGCGGCCGAAGCGGAGCGCGGTGTCGCCGCTGCAGCTCCGCCAAGGCCGCCGGTCGCGGTGAAGGTCGCCGCCGCGAAGGCGGAGGACGTGCCGATCTATCTGACCGGCATCGGCACCATCCAGGCCTACAACACCGTCAACGTGCAGAGCCGCGTCGACGGCGAGATCGTCCAGATCCTTTTCCAGGAAGGGCAGGACGTCAAACAAGGCGACGTCCTCGCGGTGATCGATCCGCGCCCGTTCCAGGCCCAGCTCGATCAGCAGGTCGCGGTGCGGCAGAAGGACCAGGCGCTGCTCGACGGCGCCCAGATCGACATGGAGCGCTACGACGCGCTGATCCAGAAGGCCGCCGCGATCTCCCGGCAGGTCGTGGACCAGCAACACGCGCTGGTCGAGCAGTACAAGGCGCAAGTCCGAAACGACGACGCGCAGATCGAATATGCGCGCACGCAGCTCGGCTTCACCAATATCCGCGCGCCGCTCAGCGGACGTCTCGGCATCCGCCAGGTCGACCAGGGCAACTACGTGCGCGCGGTGTCGCCGACGACGATCGTCACCGTCACGCAATTACAGCCGATCTCGGTGATCTACACCCTCGCCGCGGTCGCCGTCGGCCAGACCCGGCTCAGCCTCGGCCAGGCCGAGGCGCCCGTCGTCGCGCTCACCGCCGACAATACGACCGAGCTCGACAAGGGCACGATCACGCTGGTCGACAACCAGGTCGATCAGGCCAGCGGCACGATCAAGCTGAAGGCGATGTTTCCGAACAAGGCGCTGAAGCTCTGGCCGGGCAATTTCGCCAACGGGCGCATCACGGTGGACACGCGCAAGAACGCGATCACGGCGCCGGCGATCGCCGTACGGCACGGGCCGCGCGGCGATTTCGTCTGGATCGCGAAGGCGGACGACACCGCGGCCTTCCGCCCCGTCACGGTCGGACAGATCTTCGACGGACGCGCACTGATCGACAAGGGCCTCGCCAGGGGCGAGCGCGTCGTCACCGACGGTTATTACCGGTTGGAGAACGGCGCCCGCATCACCATCGAGGGCGCGACGCCGACGGCCAAGGCGCAGCCCACCACCCAGCCGCGCTCCGAGCCGCGCGTTGACTGAGGTCCGCCATGTCCGCGCCCTTCATCCTCCGGCCGATCGCAACGACGCTGATGATTGTCGCGGTCGTGCTGCTGGGCATGCTCGGCTATCGTGAACTCCCCATCGCGCCGCTGCCGAATGTCGACTTCCCCACCATCCAGGTGGTGACGCGCTATCCCGGCGCCTCCGCCACCGTCGTCGCAACCTCGATCACCGCGCCGCTGGAGCATTACTTCGGCACGATCTCCGGGCTGACCGACATGAGCTCGACCAGCTCCTACGGCTACAGCCAGATCACGCTGCAATTCGATCTCTCGCGCAAGATCGACGCGGCAGCTCAAGACGTGCAGGCGCGGATCAATGCGTCCGCCGGCTGGATCCCCGTCGAGCAACTGCCGAGCCCGCCGACCTATCGCATGGTCAATCCAGCCGATACGCCGGTGCTGATCCTCGCGTTGACCTCGAAGACGATGCCGCTGCACGAGGCCAACGATCACGCCGCGACCATCCTGGTGCCGAAGCTGTCGCAGATCTCAGGCGTCGGCGCGGTCAGCATCGAGGGCGGACAGACCCGGGCGGTGCGTCTGCAGATGAACCCGACCCGGCTCGCCGGGCTCGGAATGTCGCTCGACGACGTTCGTCGCGGCATCGCCGCCACCACCGCCGACAACCCGAAGGGATCACTGGACGGTCCCCGGCAGGCGTTTCACGTCGACACCAACGACCAGCTTTTCACCGCGGAGGCCTATCGCGATGCGGTGATCGCCTATCGCAACGGTGCGCCGGTGCTGCTGCGCGATGTCGGCACCGCCATCGACGGCATCGAGGATGCCGAGCAGGCGGCGTGGTTCCAGGGCGAACGCGCCGTGCTGCTGGACATCCAGCGCCAGCCCGGCGCCAACACAATCGAGGTCGTCAATGCCATCAAGAGCATTTTGCCGAAACTCCAGGATTCGCTCCCCGCGGCGCTGAAGATCTCCGTCGTCAGCGACCGCACCACGACGATCCGGGCTGCGATCCACGACGTGCAGTTCACGCTGGTGCTGACGGTGGCGCTGGTCGTGCTGGTGATCTTCATCTTCCTGCGCAAGCTGTGGGCGACCGTGATCCCGAGCGTCACGCTGCCGGTCTCGCTGGTCGCCACCTTCGGCGCCATGGCGCTGTGCGGCTTCAGCCTCGACAATCTGTCGCTGATGGCGCTGACCATTGCTTCCGGATTCGTCGTCGACGACGCCATCGTGATGATCGAGAACATCGCGCGCTATGTCGAGGACGGCGAGGATCCGCTTCAAGCCGCCCTGAAGGGCGCGCGGCAGATCGGCTTCACCATCGTCTCGCTGACGGTGTCGCTGATCGCGGTATTCATCCCGCTGCTGCTGATGGGCGGCGTGGTCGGCCGGCTGTTCCGGGAATTCGCGATCACGCTGTCCTTTGCCGTCGTGATCTCCGGCCTCGTCTCGCTGACGCTGACGCCGATGATGTGCGCGCAGCTGTTGCAACGCGAGGACCCCGATGCGCAGCACGGCTTTTTGTTCCGCCTCAGCGAGCGCGGCTTCGACGCCTCCGCGAGTTTCTATCTGTGGGGGCTCGACTGGGTGCTGAAGCACCGCAACCTCACGCTGGTCTTCACCGTGCTCACTCTGGTCGCCACCGGGATGTTCTACGTAGCGATCCCCAAGGGCTTTCTGCCCCTGCAGGACACGGGCCTGCTGATCGGCACGACCGATGCGGCCCAGGACATCTCCTTTGCGGCGATGGCGGAGCGGCAGCAGCAGCTCGCGGCCGTCATCGCGCGCGATGGCGACGTCGTCACCGTCGGCAGCTTCGTCGGCATCGGCTCCATCAACACGACGCTGAACAGCGGCCGGCTCTATATCGATATCGGCAGTCCCGATGCGCGGAAATCGTCCGCCGCGGCCGTGATGGCGCGGCTGCAACACGCGGTCGAGGGCGTTCACGGTATCACGCTGCATCTGCAGCCGGCGCAGGATCTCCAGATCGAATCGCGCGTCGCACGAACGCAATATCAGTATGCGCTGCAGGATCTCGACGAGGACGAGCTTCGGCTCTGGAGCCGGCGCCTGGTCGAGGCGCTGCGCAAGCGGCCGGAGCTCGCCGACGTCGCCGACGACCGCCAGGACGAAGGCCTGCAGATGTCTGTTACCATCGACCGCCAGCTCGCGGCGAGTTACGGCGTCAGCCTGAACACGATCGACCAGACGCTCTATGACGCTTTCGGGCAGCGCCAGATCGCAACCGTGTTCGGCCCGCTGACCCAGTATCACGTGATCATCGAGGTCGATCCGGCCCTGCGCAACGATCCTGATATCCTGGGCAAGATCTACCTCACCGCCGCAGCGGCCCAGGCCAGCAGCATCGACCAGCAGACCAGCGGCTTCAGCGGCGCCTTCAGCAAGGCTTCAGCGCCGGTGCCGCTGTCGGCCTTCGCGCGGATCGAGCGGCAACATGCGCCACTGCTGATCTCGCACCAGGGCCTTTTCCCGGCCACGACGATCTCGTTCAATCTCGCCGAGGGTGTGTCGCTGAGCCACGCGACGGAGGCGCTGCGCCAGACCGAGCGCGAGATCGGATTGCCTGAAGCGGTCACGACCAGGCTGATCGGCACGGCGGCGGAGTTCGCCAATTCGCTTGCGGACGAGAAGTGGCTGCTGCTCGCTGCGATCGTGACGGTCTATCTGATCCTCGGCATGCTCTATGAGAGCTACATTCATCCGATCACGATCCTGTCGACCTTGCCGTCGGCGGGCATCGGGGCGCTGCTGGCGCTGATGCTGTACCGGCAGGATCTCAATCTGATCTCGCTGATCGGCATCATCCTCCTCATCGGCATCGTCAAGAAGAACGCCATCATGATGGTGGACTTCGCGCTCGCCGCCGAACGCGAGGACGGCGCCTCCTCGTTCGACGCCATCAGGCAGGCCTGCATCCTTCGCTTCCGCCCGATCATGATGACGACGATGGCGGCGCTGTTCGGCGCATTGCCGCTTGCGATCGGTGCCGGCACCGGCTCGGAGCTGCGCCAGCCGCTCGGCATCGCCATCGTGGGCGGCCTGATCGTCTCCCAGGTGCTCACGCTCTATACGACCCCCGTCGTCTATCTGGCGTTCGCCTCGCTGCGCACCCGGTTCGGATGGCGATCGGCATCCGCAGATGATGTGGCGCTCCCTCGAGCGGAACGGCCGATCTCGTGAGCATCACCGCACAATTCGTGCTGCGACCGGTGGCGACGACGCTGCTGATGATCGGCGTGTTCCTGCTCGGCTGCGTCGCCTATTTCCGTCTGCCGATCGCCTCGCTCCCGGCGGTGGAGCGACCCACCATCGGGATCTTCGCGCCATTTCCCGGCGCGAGCCCGGCGACCGTGGCGAACGCGCTGGCGCAGCCGCTCGAGACAACGCTCGCGCTGATTCCGGGCGTGACGGAAATCACCTCCTTCAGCGCCATGGGCGGCACCAGCATCACGGTGCAGTTCGAGCTCTCCGTCGATCTCGATGCCGCCGCCGGCGCGGTCCAGGCCGCGATCAACTCGGCCGGGCCCAACCTGCCGAAGGGACCGTGGCCGCCGACCTATTGGAAGGCCAACCCGGCGGGCCCCGCGGTCGTCGCGCTCGCGCTGACCAGCGACGTGTTCACACCAGGCGAGGTCTACAGCCTCGCCGACGGCGTGATCTCGCCGAAGCTGTCGCAACTGCCGGGCGTGGCGCGGATCATCGTCAGCGGCGCCGAGCGAAGCGCGGTGCGCATCCAGGTGTCTCCGGGGCGCCTCGCCGCCATGAACCTGTCGCTAGAATCTGCGCGCGTCGCCGTCCTCAACGCATCGCAGAACCTGCCGAAGGGCGCAGTCTCGGTCGACGGCCAGCGCCTCACCATCGAAGCCAACGACCAGCTGCTCCAGGCCTCCGAATATCGCGACATCGTGCTGGCCTGGCGCAACGGCGCCCCGGTCAGGCTCGGCGACGTCGCTGATGTGACCGACAGCGTCATCAACAACCGCCTCGCCGGCTGGTACGGCACCGAGCGCGGCATCGTCCTGTTCGTCTACAAGCAGTCAGACGCCAACATCGTCGAGACCGTCGATGCGATCAAGGCCGAGCTGCCGGAGATCCAGCTCTGGCTGCCGCCCGGCATCAAGCTGCATACGGTCTATGACCGCACCACGCTGATCCGCGCTGCGGTGAACGACGTCAAGCTCACGCTCGTGATCGCCTCGGTGCTCGTCGTGCTCGTCATCGCGCTGTTCCTCAGGCGGTTCTGGGCCACCGTGATCCCGAGCGTCACGATCCCCGTCTCGCTGGCCGCGACCCTGTTCGTGATGAGCCTCTGCGGCTTCAGCCTGGACAATCTGTCGCTGATGGCGCTGACCATCGCCGCCGGCTTCGTGGTGGACGACGCCATCGTCATGATCGAGAACATCATCCGCCGGATGTCCGAGGGCGAGCCGGCACTGCAGGCCGCCATCAATGGCGCCCGCCAGATGGCGTTCACGGTCGTCGCCATCACCGTCGCCCTGATCGCGGCGCTGATCCCGATCCTGTTCATGCCCGACGTCGTCGGGCGCTATTTCCGCGAGTTCGGCGTGACGCTGGTTGTCGCCATCGTGTCTTCGGCGGCGATCTCGCTGACGCTGACGCCGATGATGTGCGGGCATCTGCTCGATCGCGGCCGGCAGCGGCTGCACAACCCCGAAGCGGATCCCGGACGCCGCACGTTTTATACCCGCAGCCTCGACTGGACGCTGCGCCGCCGCTTCCTCACCGCCTTGATGATCACCGCGCTGACGGGCGCCAGCATCTGGCTCTATCTGCAACTGCCGAAGGGTTTCATGCCGACCCAGGACACCGGCGTGATGTTCGTGCGAACCATTGCCCCCTCGAACATCTCGTTCCTGTCCATGGAGGACCGGCAGCGCGCCGTCGGCGCAGTGATCCTCGAGGACCCCGCGATCTCAGGTCTGACGTCCTTCATCGGCGAGGGCAATGGCAACGCGCTCAGCGTCGGGCAGATGCTGGTCGCGCTGAAGCCGCCCGAAATACGAAAGCTGTCGATCCAGCAGGTGATCGCGCGATTGCGCCAGCGCATGAACAGGATCGACGGCGTCCGGGTCTTCTTCGTGCCGCTGCAGGATCTCAATCTCGGCGTTCAGTCCGGCGGTTCGCGCTATCAGTATACGCTCTGGGGTATCGACGAGGAACAGGTGATGCGCGCTGCGGAAAACATGATCCGCCGCGTCCGCGGCATTCCTGAGATTATCGACGTCATCGCGAGCTGGGAGACCGGAGGCCTCCAGGCCGGCCTGACCATCGACCGCCTGCGCGCCGCGATGCTCGGCGTCACGCCTGTGGCGGTCGACAACACGCTCAACGACGCCTTTGGCCAGCGCCAGGTCAATCTGCTGTTCCTTCCGACCAATTATTCGCGCGTGATCTTCGAGGTCGAGCCGCAGGCGGCAACCGGCCCCGACTCCATGAGCCAGATCTACGTGCCCAGCGCCAGCGGCAAAGCGGTGCCGCTCACCGCCTTGACCCGGCCGCAGCGCGCGCACGCGGCGATGTGGGTCCGTCACAGCGCGCAGTTTCCGGCCGCGACGATTTCGTTCGACATCAAGCCCGGCACCTCGATCGGCGACGCGATTGCCTCGATCCGCAAGGAAGAAGCCGCGGCAAAACTCCCTGATGACATCAAGGCGGAATTCCGCGGCGAGGCCAAGGAAGCGGACAAGTCGATCGTCAAGCAGGCCGCGCTGTTCGCGGCGGCCCTGATCGCGATCTACATCGCGCTCGGCATGCTCTACGAGAGCTATGTCCATCCGCTGACCATTCTCTCGACCTTGCCGCCGACCGCGTTCGGCGCGCTGGTGGCGCTGTGGGCGACGGGAACGCAGTTCACGCTGGTGACCACGATCGCCTGCATCCTGCTGGTCGGCATGGTGATGAAGAACGCCATCATGATGGTGGACTACGCCCTCGATGCGGAGCGGCATCGCGGCCTCGATCCCCGCGAGGCCATCCTGCTCGCGGCACGGCTGCGGGCGCGGCCGATCACCATGACGATGCTGGCCGCATTCCTCAGCGCCGTCCCGATCGCCTTCGGCACCGGCCCCGGCTTCGAGATCCGCCAGCCGCTCGGCATCACCATCATGGGCGGCCTCGTCGTGGCGCAGCTGTTCACGCTCTACTCGACGCCGGCGATGTATTTGATCCTCGACAGGCTGCGGCGGCGGAAGAAGGTGGCCGCGGAACGGACGCGCGCTGCCCGCGGTGCCGCGGAGGCGCCGTCGCGAGGCCGGGCCTGACGTGATCGTGGCCGCCATCATTTGCCGCATGCACGCGGGCATATAGAGTTCGTTAACGCAGCAGCCCTAGCCTTTAAGGACTTGGGCAAAATCGCGACATGCTGCCGGATCGTCGATGAGAGAAGACCATGCTACCTCGACTTTGCCGGATGAGGTTCGCGTACGACTCTATGATCAGGCCCTCAATGCCGCCCGCATCGGCGCCTGGGAGTGTGAACTCGAGACGGAGCGCCTGAGCTGGACTCAAGGCGTCTACGACATCTTCGGCTATCCAGCGGGCAACCCGCTGCGGCGCGCCAACATCGTCGATCTCTACATCGACGAATCCCGGCGCAGCATGGAACTCGCACGCGCCGAGGTCATCCGGACCGGTTGCCCTGTTACGCTCGACACCGAGATCAGAACCTGGCGCGGCGAAAAGCGCTGGATGCGCCTCTCGATCAACGCAGTGCGAGAGGGCGGACGACCGCTGCGGATCTTCGGCTCCAAGCAGGACATCACTTCCGACCGGCAAGCAATAGAGAACCTGCGGCAGCAAGCCGAGACCGATCCATTGACGGGGCTGGCCAATCGTTCCGTTTTTCAGGCCGGCTATCGCGAGGTGATCAACGACAGCCTGAATCATGGCTTCGCGTCGGCGCTCGTTCTGATCGATCTCGACGGCTTCAAGGAGCTCAACGATACGTTCGGCCATCTGGCTGGCGACGCATGCCTGTGCGAGGTCGCGCAGCGTTTGCGGCGGGCGTTCCACAATGCCGGCCTGGTCGGCCGGCTCGGTGGCGACGAATTCGCGATTATCCTGCGCGCGCCGACGGACCCTGCGCGGATCGCACGCGTGCTGCAGCAGACCGTCAAGATGTTGAGCCGCCCGCTGTTCTGGAACGGTCTTCGCCTCGAAGTCAGCGCCTCGATCGGAGCCGCCCTGGTTGGCCGCCCGCATCGCCGGCGGATCGTCGAATTGTTCGCGGAGGCCGATATTGCGCTCTATGACGCAAAGGCCGCCGGCCGCAACCGGGTCCATCTGATCGGGGATGAAAAGCGCAACCTGGCAGCCTAGAGCAGGTTGGAATGGCGCGCCCGGAACGATTCGAACGTCCGACCCTCAGATTCGTAGTCTGATGCTCTATCCAGCTGAGCTACGGGCGCGTTTTTCGCTGATCATGCGGGCTAGGCCCGCACGCAGCCTCCGGACAGCGCCGGAGGGGTGCGAAAGAGCGCTCTGACTATCCGCTCTTGCCCCTGTTGGCAAGGTCCGGGATGGCGGTATTTTTCGCGAGCCCGGAATCCATAACCGCCAGCCAGAATTATGGATTCCGGGCCCGGCCCCTTGGGCCGTCCCGGAATGACGAGAGACTGTCGGTCTTTGGCCGAGCCTTACGCCCGCTGCCGCTCGTTGCGGATGGAGAGGAGTTCCACGGGGCGGTCGGGGATGACGATCCGGAAGGTGGCACCGATGGTGCCTTCGACCAGATGGATGTCGCCGCCATGGGCGCGGACCAGCTCGGCGGCGATCGCGAGGCCGAGCCCGCTGCCGCCGGGGCGGCCGGAGGTCTGGAACGCCTCGAACAGATGCTCCCGGGTCTTCTGAGGCACGCCGGGGCCGGTATCGGAGACCTCCAGGATGGCGACGCCGCCTTCGCGTTTGCCGGTGATCCGGATCTGCTGCGGGCCGCCGTCGCCGGAGGCGTGGCTCTCCAGCGCCTGGGCGGCATTGCGCACCAGATTGAGCAGCACACGGAACAGCTGGTCGGGATCGGCATCGACCGCGAGCCCGCGCTCGATCGCGGCGACCCAGGCGATCGAGACGTCGTTGGCAAGGCCCGCGGTCTCGCGCACCTCGAGAACGACGGGCTCGATCATCATCATGCGACGGTCCGGCGCAGCCTCCTGGGCACGGCCGTAGGACAGCGTCGACTGGCAGAAGGCGATGGCGCGCTCGAGCGAGCGCACGAGCTTTGGCGCGAAACGCTGCACGCGCGGATCGGGCACGCTGGCGAGCTGATCCGACAGCAGCTGCGCCGAGGCCAGCAGATTGCGCAGATCATGATTGATCTTGGAGACGGCAAGGCCAAGCGCTGCGAGCCGGCTCTTCTGATTCAGCATCGACATCAGGTCGCGCTGCATGTCCGACAATTCGCGCTCGGCGACGCCGATTTCGTCGCTGCGCTGGCTCGGCACGATGATCCGCGCCGAGCTTTCGGGGTTTTCGTGGAAGCCGACCAGACTCGCGGTCAGCCGCCGCATCGGCCGCACGAACAGATAATGGAGCGCGAGATAGACGAGGCCCGCGGTCAAAACGCCGATGATCAGCGCAACCACCACAACGTTACGGGAGAAGCGGTACATCGACTGCCGCAGCGGCAGATCGTCGGTCACGATCTCGATGAACTGGGCATTGCCGACGCCCGGGCCGACGATGCGGATCGGCTGGTTGCCGGTCTCCAGCATCATCCGGAACGAGCCGGTGATCGCTTCCCATGCCGTCATGTCGCGCAGGTCGATGTCGTGCTCGATCGTGGCAGGCAGATTGTCGCTGGCGAGCAGGCGGCGCTGCTGGCCCATCTTGATCGCCACCGCACGCGCATTGATGCTTTTCAGGATCTGCCGCGACAGCGAATCCGGCACCATGCCGAGTGGCGCCGCATCGAGCACCAGTGCCGCCGTGTTGGCGGCGGCAACGCGGTCGTTGAGCCGGTTGACCCAGAAGTTCGCGATGGCCGGGACATAGAGCAGCACGGCCGCGATCATCACCAGGGGGACGGTCAGCAACAGCAGCTTTCCGGACAGGCCAAGCCCGTCCGGCCCGCGGGACCGCGTCGCCGGCTGGTCCGCCGGCCGATCCGGATCCGGATCTCGATCCAAATCCTGGCTCGGCTGCTGGAGGTCTGTCGCTACCACGAATCTCGCCCCTGCTGGCCTTCTGATAGAGCTCGACGGATGGAGGATGCGACCCGCCCCTGGGGATGGTCAAATTACGGATCGCTAATCTGCCGAGGTCGGATGTAAGCGCTGATACCGCTATCTGCCACCTCAAGGGTTAAAAACCCCAAGGAAACAGCGATATTCACGGGAACTGTGGTGTCCTGCGGCGTTGACGAAAACAAGACGCTCGCTTATAAGCCGCGCAAATTGTCCGCGATGAACCCGGTACGCCACCGGGAGCGGCTCTTCCGGGGCCGGAAATGGCTCATTTGGGGCCGCATCTTCCGGACTTTACCATCAATTCTACAGGCAAATTGCCCGGTCAGCGGAGAAAAACCCGTGAAGCGGACTTATCAACCCAGCAAACTGGTGCGCAAGCGCCGTCACGGTTTCCGTGCTCGTCTCGCCACTGCCGGCGGCCGCAAGGTCCTCGCCGCTCGCCGCGCCCGCGGCCGCAAGCGTCTGAGCGCCTGAGCCGGACCCCCTTTTCCGGGATTTCATCATGGATCGGCTGAGGCAGCGAGCGGATTTCCTCGCCGTTGCCAATGGCGCGCGGGCGAACAGTCCCGCGTTCGTCCTGCAAAGCCGCCGCCGCGACGACTTTGGCCCGATCCGGATCGGCTTCACCGTTACCAAAAAGAACGGCAACGCCCCCGAGCGCAATCGCATCCGGCGCCGGCTTCGCGAATTGGTGAAGCGGCTCGATCCGGTATCGATGCTACCCCATCATGATTACGTGCTGGTCGGCCGCAGGGACGCGCTGTCGCGCGACTTCACGACCATGCTCGACGATCTGCGCATAGCGTTCGCGAAGCCCGCGCGGCATACGCACGCGGGACGCGGCCCGAAAACCGACGGCCCAAGGCCGGGCCCCGCTCCCGCGACCAGCCGCAAACCGAATTGATGACGAGACCATAGTGATGACCGACAATCGCAATACCATCCTCGCCGTCATTCTGTCCGGCCTGGTGCTGATCGCCTGGCAATACTTCTACAACGTGCCGGCAATGGAGAAGCAGCGCGCCCAGCAGCAGACGCAGGCCGAGCTCCAGAAGAAGAACACCCCACAGGCGACGACGTCCGCGACGCCGGGCACCACGCCGCAGGCCGGCAGCACGACGACGCCGAACGCCGCGCCCGGCGCGAACCAGCAGGCCCAGCCGGTCGTGGCCCGCGACACCGCGATTGCCGCCAGCCCCCGCGTGAAGATCGATACGCCGCGCCTCGCCGGCAGCATTTCGCTGAAGGGCGGCCGCATCGACGACCTCGCACTGCTGCAATTCCGCGAGACCGTCGACCCGCAGTCGCCGCCGATCATTCTCTATTCGCCCTCCGGCACGGCAGAGCCCTATTACGCCGAGTTCGGCTGGGTGGCGGCGACGGGCGTGACCTCGAAGATGCCTGATGCCCAGACCGTCTGGCAGCAGGACGGCAGCGGCAGCCTGACCCCGACGACGCCCGTCGTGCTGAAGTGGGATAACGGCGAAGGCCTCACCTTCCGCCGCACCATCTCGGTCGACGACCACTATCTCTTCAGCATCAAGGACGACGTGAGCAATGTCGGCAACGCGCCGGTGACGCTCTATCCGTTCGCGCTGATCTCGCGCCACGGCACGCCGCAGGTCTCCGGCTATTACATCCTGCATGAAGGCCTGATCGGCTATCTCGATGGCCTGCAGGAATACGCCTACAAGAAGATCGACGAAGCAAAGTCGGTCAGCTTCAAGGCCACCAACGGCTGGCTCGGCATGACCGACAAGTACTGGGCCTCGGCGCTGCTGCCCGACACCAGTGCGCAGCTTCAGGCGCGGTTCTCCTCGAACCTCACCGGAAATGTCCACACCTACCAGACCGACTACCTGCTCGATCCCGTCACCGTCGCGATCGGCGGCAGCGCGACCGCAAATGCGCGGCTGTTCGCGGGTGCCAAGGAAGCCGGCACCGTCGGCGTGTTCCCGTTCGCGGGCCTCGGCGGCTACAACAAGGCGCTCGGCCTCAACCATTTCGATCTCTTGATCGACTGGGGCTGGTTCTACTTCATCACCAAGCCGATGTTCCTCGGCCTCGACTTCTTCTACCGCTTCTTCGGCAATTTCGGCATCTCGATCCTGCTCGTGACCGTGATCGTCAAGCTGCTGTTCTTCCCGCTGGCGAACAAGTCCTACGCCTCGATGGCGAAGATGAAGTCGGTCCAGCCGCAGCTTCAGGCGCTGAAAGAGCGCTACCCTGACGACAAGGTGAAGCAGCAGCAGGAGATGATGGAGATCTACAAGAAGGAGAAGATCAATCCGGTCGCCGGCTGTCTTCCCGTGGTGATCCAGATCCCGGTGTTCTTCTCGCTGTACAAGGTGCTGTTCGTCACCATCGAAATGCGGCACGCGCCGTTCTTCGGCTGGATCAAGGATCTCTCCTCACCCGATCCGACCAACCTGTTCACGCTGTTCGGGCTGCTGCACTACGATCCGACCGCGCTGCCGATGTTCGGGCATTATCTGCACCTCGGCATCTGGCCCCTCATCATGGGCATCACGATGTGGTTCCAGATGAAGCTGAACCCGACGCCGCCGGATCCGACGCAGCAGATCATCTTCAACTGGATGCCGCTGATCTTCACCTTCATGCTGGCGGGCTTCCCGGCGGGCCTCGTGATCTACTGGGCCTGGAACAACACGCTCTCCGTGCTCCAGCAGAGCTTCATCATGCGCCGCAACGGCGTGAAGGTGGAGCTGTTCGACAATCTCAAGGCGACGTTCGCGCGGAAGGCGACGTAGTTTTTCCGACAGTGCCCGCTTCCGTGAGGCACAATGTTTCCAAGTCGTCATGCCCGGGCTTGTCCCGGGCATCCACGTTTTGGAAGCGAGTTCAGCAGTAAGACGTGGATGGCCGGGACAAGCCCGGCCATGACGAGGGGTGAGGCCTTCGCATGACCGACGACAAAGATGCGAAGCTGATCGAGACCGGGAGAAAGCTGTTCGCCCGCGACTGGCAGTTCATCTGGGCTTCGCCCTCGATCGAGACGCTGCCGCCGATGGCGGGGCTCGAGATCGCCTTTGCCGGCCGCTCCAATGTCGGCAAGTCGAGCCTGATCAACGCGCTCACGGGGCGCAACGCGCTGGCGCGCACCTCGCATACGCCGGGCCGCACCCAGGAGCTGATCTTCTTCGAGGTCCCCGGCAAGACCGATTTGCGCCTCGTCGACATGCCCGGCTACGGCTACGCCAAGGCGCCGAAAAGCCAGGTCGCGTCCTGGACCGAGCTGATCCACACATTCCTGCTGGGCCGCGCCTCGCTCGCGCGCGTCTATGTGCTGATCGACGCACGGCACGGGCTGAAGGACGTCGATCTCGAGGTGCTCAAGACGCTCGACCGCTCCGCCGTCAGCTACCAGGTCGTGCTGACCAAGGCCGATCAGGTCAAGGCCTCCGAGCTTCAATCGCGGATCGCCGAAACCGAGGCTGCGCTCGCCAAGCATCCCGCGGCGTTCCCGAACGTGCTCGCGACCTCGTCGCGCAGCGCGACCGGCATGGCGGAGCTGCGCGCCGCGATGGCAAGGCTGCTGGAGGAACGGACCAAGTGATGGCGCGCGTGCTGATTGCGCTTGCCGGCTTGATGGGCGCCGCCGGCGTCGCGCTGGCCGCCGCTGCCGCCCACGGCGCTGACGCCGGCCGGCTTGCCTCCGCCAGCGCCATGCTGCTGTTTCATGCAACTGCCATATTGGCCTGCCTCGCCCTGCTCGCCCGCGGCCTTCTGCACGGCGGAATAGGGCTGGTCGCTGCATGCGGCTTCGTGATCGGCGCCGCGCTGTTCGCGGCCGACCTCACCTTGCGGCAATATGCCGGGCACTCGCTGTTTCCGATGGCGGCGCCGACGGGCGGAACGACGATGATCCTGAGCTGGCTGGCGGTGACGCTCGCGGCGGTCGTGCCGCGCGCTGATCCGTAGCGGCGGCATGCCAGCCACACTTTGCGCCTCGCCCGCCAATCAGATAGAACGCTGGCCGCGTTAGTCCCGCCAGCGAGATCCGCCTCATGACCGAAATCTCCCCGCTCGACCAGGCCCGCATCCTGTCCGAAGCGCTGCCGCACATGCAGCAGTACGACGAGGAAACCATCGTCATCAAATATGGCGGCCATGCCATGGGCGACGAGGAGGCCGCGAAGAACTTTGCCCGCGACATCGTGCTGCTCGAGCAGACCGCGATCAATCCGGTGGTCGTGCATGGCGGCGGGCCGCAGATCGCGACCATGCTCAAGCGCCTCGGCATCGTCTCGGAATTCGCAGCCGGCCTGCGCATCACCGACGCCGCGACCATCGAGATCGTCGAGATGGTGCTGGCCGGCTCCGTCAACAAGCAGATCGTCGGCTACATCAACGAAGCCGGCGGCAAGGCCGTGGGTCTCTCCGGCAAGGACGGCAACATGGTGAAGGCGTCGAAGACGACGCGCACCATCATCGATCCGAACTCGAACATCGAGAAGGCAATCGATCTCGGCTTCGTCGGCGACCCCGAGAAGGTCGATCTCACCCTGCTCAACCAGCTGATCGGCTATGAGCTGATCCCGGTGCTGGCGCCGCTCGCGACATCGAAGGAAGGCCAGACGCTGAACATCAACGCCGACACATTTGCAGGCGCGGTTGCCGGGGCGCTGAAGGCCAAGCGCCTGTTGCTGCTCACCGACGTGCCTGGTGTGCTCGACAAATCGAAGAAGCTGATCCCGCAGCTCTCGGTGAAGGACGCGCGAAAACTGATCGCCGACGGCACCATTTCCGGCGGCATGATCCCGAAGGTCGAGACCTGCATCTACGCGCTGGAGCAGGGCGTCGAGGGCGTCGTCATCATCGACGGCAAGATGCAGCATGCGGTGCTGCTCGAGCTCTTCACCAACACGGGCACGGGAACGCTGATCCACAAGTGATGGGCGAGCGCGAGCAACGGAAGAAGGTCGTCATGCCCGGGCTTGACCCGGGCATCCACGCCTCTCCGTCTGCGCGGCCCTACGTGGATGGCCGGGACAAGCCCGGCCATGACGAGTTGAGACAGCTGCGACATCACCGTTCGCCACTGACGCGTCTGCTGATGACGCTGCCGGCGGCCGCCGTCTCGTTGTTCTTCTCCTCCGCCCCGGCCCTTGCTGACCTGAAGATCTGCAATCGCATGTCCTATGTGGTCGAGGCCGCGATCGGCATCGACGACAAGGCAGCGACCGCGACGCGGGGCTGGTTCAGGATCGATCCCGCCACCTGCCGCGTGGTGGTGCAGGGCACGCTCACCGCCGACCGCATCCTGCTCAACGCTCGCGCGCTCGGCGTCTATGGCGCCTCGCCAATCCCGCAGAACGGCAGCGACATGCTGTGCGTGGCGCAGGACAATTTTGTCATCGCCGCCGCGCGCCAGTGCCGCAGCGGCCAGACCCAGGCCGCCTTCACCCAGATCACGCCGACGCAAGGCGATGACGGCAATCTCGTCGCCTACCTCGCCGAGGATTCCGAATATGACGACGAGCAGGCACGGCTCGCCGGCATCCAGCGGCTGCTGGTGATCGCAGGCTACGATGTCGGTGCGATCGACGGCGTCGACGGACCGAAGACGCAGGCCGCGCTCGCCGCGTTCCTGAAGAGCCGCGGACTGTCGTCCGAATTGGTCGGCTCGCCAAACTTCTTCAAGACCATGGTCGACGCGGCGCAGACGCCGTCCCCGAGCGGCCTGACCTGGTGCAACGACACGCCGCACAAGGTGATGGCAGCGGTCGCGACCGACGACGGCAAATCCGTCACCAGCCGCGGCTGGTATCGCATCGATCCCAAGACCTGCCTGCATCCTGACGTGACCGGCCAGCCCAGGCAGATCTTCAGCTTCGCGGAAGCCGTCGACAGCGACAACCGCGCCATCAAGCTGAAGGACAAGCCGCTGAACTGGGGCGGCGACAGGCAACTCTGCACGCGCGAGACCAAGTTCGAGACCAACGAGCAGACCGATTGCGGCGCGCGCGGATTTGCGGCGACGGGGTTTGGTGCGGTGGATATGTCGAGCGGCGGCAAGACGCTGCGATTCGCGATGCCGTGATTGAGAGAGTTGTGATGAAATCCCCCCGCGACTTCAGCCACGTCGACACCTGGGTGTTCGACCTCGACAACACGCTCTACCCGCATCACGTCAATCTCTGGCAGCAGGTCGATGCGCGGATCGGGGAATTCGTGTGCAACTGGCTGAACGTCGGCCCGGAGGAAGCGCGCAAGATCCAGAAGGACTATTACCAGCGCTTCGGCACCACCATGCGCGGCATGATGACCCTGCACGGCGTGCGCGCCGACGATTATCTTGCTTACGTGCACAAGATCGACCATTCGCCGCTGGAGCCGAATGCGGCGCTGGGCGAGGCCATCGCAAAGCTATCCGGACGGAAACTGATCCTGACCAATGGTTCGGTCGATCATGTCGATGCGGTGCTGGCGCGGCTTGGCCTCGCCAGCCATTTCGACGGCGTGTTCGACATCATCGCCGCAGACTTCGAGCCCAAGCCGGCGGCGCAGACCTACCGGAAATTCCTCGATCTGCATGCGGTCGACCCGACCAGATCGGCCATGTTCGAGGATCTCGCCCGCAACCTCACCGTCCCGCACGAACTCGGCATGACCACGGTGCTGGTGGTGCCAGACGGGACCAAGGACGTGGTGCGCGAGGACTGGGAACTGGAGGGCCGCGATGCGGCCCATGTCGACCACGTCACGGATGACCTGGCGGGGTTTTTGGTGCGGTTGTCGCGGTAAAATTGCTGTCGTCCTGGCGAAAGCCAGGACCCATAACCCCGGGAGAGGTTGTGGCAGGCGGCTGATAACCGCGTGTCTTCACAAAACTGCTCCCGTGGTAATGGGTCCTGGATCGGCGCTTCGCCGCGCTTGTCCAGGACGACGGTGGAGGAGGACCGGGGAGCCTTGACTCTCCCTCTCCAAATCCCGAAAAAGCGGCCAATCCATCAAAATTCCCTGATCCGAAGAGGAAATCCCGATGTCCCTGTCCGCCCTGGAAGCCACCATCAACAGCGCCTTCGACGCGCGGGACGGCGTCTCGACCTCGACCAAGGGCGAGGTCCGCGACGCCGTCAACCAGTCGCTGGAGATTCTGGACAAGGGCGAGGCGCGTGTCGCCGAGCGCGGCGCCGACGGCAAGTGGAAGGTCAATCAGTGGCTGAAGAAGGCCGTGCTGCTGTCCTTCCGTCTCAACGACATGGACGTCATTCCCGGCGGCCCGGGCCAGGCGAACTGGTGGGACAAGGTGCCCTCGAAGTTCGAAGGCTGGGGTCCGAACCGCTTTCGCGACGCCGGGTTTCGCGCGGTGCCGGGCGCGGTCGTGCGCCGCTCGGCTTTCATCGCCAAGAACGTCGTGCTGATGCCGTCCTTCGTCAATCTCGGCGCCTACGTCGATGAGAGCACCATGGTCGACACCTGGGCCACCGTCGGCTCCTGCGCGCAGATCGGCAAGCGCGTGCACATCTCTGGCGGCGCCGGCATCGGTGGCGTGCTCGAGCCGCTGCAGGCCGAGCCCGTGATCATCGAGGACGATTGCTTCATCGGTGCGCGCAGTGAGGTCGCCGAGGGCGTCATCGTGCGCAAGGGCGCGGTACTGGCGATGGGCGTGTTCCTGGGCGCCTCGACCAAGGTCGTCGACCGCGAGACCGGCGAGATCTTCATGGGCGAAGTCCCTGAATATTCGGTGGTGGTGCCCGGCGCCCTGCCCGGCAAGCCCATGAAGAACGGCCAGATCGGGCCGAGCACCGCCTGCGCCGTGATCGTCAAGCGCGTCGACGAGCGCACCCGGTCCAAGACCAGCATCAACGAGCTGCTGCGGGATTGAGTTAAAGCGCACTGCCTCAAGGTCGTCCCGGCGACGATCGAACCCCCTCTCTCTCCATCGCGACCAATCTCCGGGCGGCCACTTCCGCCCGGAGCCTTGCGCATGGACTGGACCTGGTACCTCTTCCGCTTCGACGGCCGCATCAACCGCGCCCTGCTGTGGCAGGCGCTGCTGATCGTCGCAGTGTTGGTGGCCCTGCTCGGCGTGATCAGTCAGGTCATCCACCTCGTCAGCGCCACGGGCGCGTTGAAATTCTCCCTGGATCTCGATTTCGACTTCGGTCTCGGCAACGTCTTCAAAGTCCTTGATCCCCGGACCTACCGTTTGGGAGCGTCCGGCGATCGCACGATCCTGGTTCTGAATGCCTCCGCCGCGGCGCTGTTCTTGTGGATTTACCTCGCGACAGCGACCAAGCGGCTGCACGATCGCGACCGGAGCGGCTGGTGGATCGTGCCGTTTTTCTTCGTCCCCAGGGTGCTGTTCTATGTCTGGGACTGGCTTCCCGAGGCCAGCTGGTTTGTGCCATTCGACTGGGCCATCCACGCGCTGTGGGTCTGGGGCATCGTCGAGATGTTCCTTTTGCGCGGCACGTCGGGCGCCAACCGGTTCGGCGCGGATCCGCTGACCGAAATCGAGGACGCATCCACATCCGCGTCCTCCCCTGCGAAAAGCTGGGACCAGAGCAGCGAGATCGAATTTGTCCCGCCCAGCGCTAGCCCACCCGGCGGCATGCATGTTAAGCGGGGCTCATGACCGATGCCCTCTCGATTGCCCGCGACCTCATCCGCTGCCCCTCGGTAACTCCTGAAGATGCCGGTGCACTGGGCGTGCTTGAAAATGTACTCAACGCTGCCGGTTTCACCTGTCACCGCGTGACCTTCAGCGAGGAAGGCATTGCCGACGTCGACAACCTCTATGCGCGGATCGGCACCGAAGGGCCGCACATCACGTTCGCCGGCCATACCGACGTGGTGCCGCCCGGAGACGAGAGCGCGTGGAGCGTCGGCGCGTTCTCCGGCGAGGTGAAGGACGGCTTCCTGCACGGCCGCGGCGCTGTCGACATGAAGGGCGGCATCGCCTGCTCGGTTGCGGCAGTGCTGGAGCATCTCGCCGCGAACGACGGCAAGCCGCGCGCGGACGGAAGTGGCTCGATCTCGTTCCTGATCACGGGCGACGAGGAAGACGTCTCGATCAATGGCACCATCAAGCTGCTGAAATGGGCCGCGGAGCGCGGCGAGACGTTCGATCATTGCGTGCTCGGCGAGCCCTCCAACGTCGAAACGCTCGGCGATATGATCAAGGTCGGCCGCCGCGGTTCGCAGTCCGGCACGCTTTTTGTCGACGGCGTGCAGGGTCACGTCGCCTATCCGCATCGCGCCGCCAATCCGGTGCCGGATATTTCGCGATTGATCGTAGCGATCTCCGACGAGCCGCTCGACCATGGCAGCGCGCAATTCCAGGCCTCCAATCTCGAATTCACCTCGGTCGACGTCGGCAACAAGGCCAACAACGTCATTCCGGGCGAGGCCCGCGCCAAGTTCAACATCCGCTACAACGACAACCACACGCAGGCGAGTCTGCGCGAGCTGGTCGAGACGCGGCTGGCAAAGGCTTGCGGCAACCGTATCAAGGCCCGCATCGTCTGGGAGCCGTCGAACTCCAACGTGTTCGTGACCAAGCCCGGCCCGTTCACCGACCTCGCGGTCTCCGCGATCGAAGAAATCACGGGCCGCAAGCCGGAGCTGTCCACCTCAGGCGGCACGTCGGACGCGCGCTTCATCTCGAGCTATTGCCCGGTGATCGAGTTCGGGCTCGTCGGGCAGACGATGCATCAGGTCAACGAACGCGTGCCGGTGGTCGATCTGGAGAAGCTGACCAAAGTGTATCGCGGGATTCTGACGCGGTATTTTGGGTGAGTGCTTATCGTCACCAAAATCTCCGCCGTCATGCCCGGGCTTGTCCCGGGCATCCACGTTCTTGGCTGCCACTGACAAGAAAAGATCGCGGATGGCCGGGACAAGCCCGGCCATGACGATGTGGCAAGAGCCCGGCCACCTTACTGGACAATCGTGTCGTAGAGATCCTTCCAGTCGGGATTGTCCTTGAGGATCAGCCTGATCTTCCAGGTCCGCGACCAGTGCTTGATATTGTGCTCCCGCTGAATTGCGGTCTGGATGTCTTCATAGCGCTCGAAATAGACGAGCAGCTTGACGCCGTACTTCTTGGTGAAGCCGGGCACGAGCCCGTTTCGATGCTCATAGATGCGGCGGATAATGTCGCTGGTCACACCGACATATAAAATGCCGTTGGCCGCACTTGCCAGGATGTAGACCCATCCACCATGCATGATGGCATGTTGAACCACGTGGATGGCCGGGACAAGCCCGGCCATGACGCCACGGGCGACATCGGGCGCTAATAATCCACCTGCATCAGATACAGCCCATCTGGCGGCGCGACGATGCCGCAGGCGGCGCGGTTGCGCGCTGCAAGTGCTGCGGAGAGATCGTCCGCGGTCCAGCGGCCTTCGCCGACCCAGACCAGCGAGCCCACCATCGAGCGCACCTGGCTGTGCAGGAACGAGCGCGCCGAGGTGACGATGATGATCTCACGGCCGTCGCGCAGCACGTCGAGCTGGTCGAGCGTCTTCTCCGGCGACTTAGCCTGGCACTCGGTGTCGCGAAAGGTCGTGAAATCGTGCTTGCCGAGCAGGCGCTGCGCGGCTGCATGCATCGCATCAGCATCGAGCCGGCGCGGCACGCGCCAGGCATGGCCGATGTCGAGCGCGAGGTTGGCGCGGGTGTTGACGACGCGATAGCGGTAGTGGCGCTTGATCGCCGAGAAACGCGCCTCGAACGTGTCAGGGACGATCTCGGCTTCGAGCACCGCCACCGGATGCGGGCGCAGATGCGCGTTGAGACCATCGCGAAAACGGCCCTGCGGAAACTGCTTGTCGATATCGACATGGGCGACCTGGCCGCGTGCGTGCACGCCGGCATCGGTGCGGCCCGCACCATGCACCCGCGCATCCGCGCCGGTCATCGCCTTCACCGCCGCTTCCAGCGCGCCCTGCACCGACGGCAGCGTCTCCTGCACCTGCCAGCCGAAAAACGGCGCGCCGTCATATTCGATGGTGAGCTTGTAGCGGGGCATCAGGTGAGCCGCATCGGCGGCTCGACCTTCACGCCGCGCAGGAAGTCGGTAGCCTGCATCCGCGCCTTGCCTTCGCGCTGCAATTCGAGAATGCGGATCGCGCCCTCGCCGCAGGCGATCGTGAGTTGATTGTCGAGCACCTCGCCTGGCACGCCGGCGCCCTTCGCGAGCTCGCAACGCAGGATCTTGACGCGTGCATTCTCGCTGACGCCGTCAAGCTCCGCCCAGGCGCCGGGAAACGGCGACAGGCCGTGGATGTGGCGCAGCACCGCGTGGGCTGGCTTGCTCCAGTCGATCCGCGCCTCGGCCTTGTCGATCTTGGCGGCATAGGTGACGCCGTCCTCGCCCTGCTTCTTGAGCTGAAGCCCGCCGCGATCCAGCGCCGCCATCGCGCGCACCATCAGGTCGGCGCCGAGCCGAGACAGCCGATCGTGCAGATCGACCGCGGTCATGTTGTCGGAGATCGCCAGGCGTTCGGCCATGGCGACGTCGCCGGTGTCGAGGCCGACATCCATCTTCATCACCATCACGCCGCTCTCGGCATCACCCGCCATGATCGCGCGGTTGATGGGGGCCGCGCCGCGCCAGCGCGGCAGCAGCGAAGCATGCAGATTGTAGCAGCCGAGTATCGGCGCATCGAGGACCGCCTGCGGCAGGATCATGCCATAGGCAACGACGACGGCGGCATCGGCCTCGAACGCGCTGAATTCGGCGAGCGCTTCCGCGGTCTTCAACGTCTTCGGCGTCAGCACAGGCACGCCGAGCTTTCGCGCAGCTTCCTCGACCGGGGTCGGCTGCATCTGCAGCCCGCGCCGCCCGCCCGGCTTCGGCGCGCGGGTGTAGACGGCCACGATCTCGTGGCCGTGCGCGACCAGCTCGAGCAGCGTCGGCACGGAGAAATCGGGCGTGCCCATGAAGATCAGGCGGAGGGGCATGTGACGCGGCAATCCTCGGAGGCGAACAAGAGTACTCGTCATGGCCGGGCTTGTCCCGGCCATCCACGTTCTTCGTGCTCGCGGCGGCAAAGAACGTGGATGCCCGGCACAAGGCCGGGCATGACGGCGGAGGACTCGGCCTACTCCGCGCGCTTGGCGGCTTTCTCGAACTTCTTGATCACGCGGTCGCGCTTGAGCTTCGACAGATAGTCGACGAACAGCACGCCGTTGAGATGGTCGATCTCGTGCTGGATGCAGGTGGCGTAGAGGCCTTCGGCGTCCTCCTCGTGCACCTTGCCGTCCAGATCGGTAAAGCGCACGCGCACCTTCGCGGGACGTTCGACCTCCTCGTAATATTCGGGGATCGACAGACAGCCCTCCTCGTAGACCGACAGGTCCTCGGAGGTGGCGATGATCTCGGGATTGATGAAGACGCGGGGTTCCTGCCTGGTCTCGCCGTCCTGGTCGGGCTTGGCGAGATCCATGGTGATCAGCCGCAGCGGCTGCGCGATCTGGATCGCAGCGAGGCCGATGCCGGGCGCGTCGTACATGGTCTCGAACATGTCGTCGGCAAGCTTGCGGATCTCCGGCGTGACCTTCTCGATCGGCTTGGAGACCAGACGCAGCTGCTTGTCGGGCAGGATGATGATTTCTCTGAGGGCCATGGCGGGCGATTTAAGCCGCGCGCGACAAGCGGTCAATGCGGCCTGGAACGCGTTAACGATCCGCTAACCATAAAACTTCAGCTTTGGTTAACCATAAAAATTAGGGGGCGGTTAACCGACGCCGTTCCCTCTTCGTTCGCGCCGGCCCGCGAATCGGCTAGAAGGACGGGCATGAACGAGATCATTTTCATGCTGGGCGACTGGCCGGTGCGCGCGATCGATGCGCTGATCGGCTTCGGCGCCCTCGTCCTCATCCTGCTGGTGTTGATTGCCGTCGTGATTGCCCGATCCGGGCGGCGCGGCGCGGAACTCGCGATGGCGCATGCGATCCGGGCCGACGAGCTCGAGGAGCGCCTCGCCCAGGTGCTGCACGCCCAGAGCGAGGCCGCCGGACGCGCCGACGCCATGACCCAGGCCCTGGCGGGGCGCCAGGCCGAGATGGCGCGGGCGGTCAACGAGCGGCTGGATTCGGTGACCCACCGGGTCGGCCAGTCCATGGAACACTCGACCCGCAACACCATGGAAAGCCTGCGTGCCCTGCATGAGCGCCTCGGCATCATCGACAGCGCGCACAAGAACCTCACCGACCTCACCACGCAGGTGACGACGCTGCGCGACGTGCTCGCCAACAAGCAGTCGCGCGGCGCCTTTGGCCAAGCGCGGATGGAGGCGATCGTCCAGGACGGCCTGCCGAAGGGTGCTTACGAATTCCAGTTCACGCTCTCGACCGGCAAGCGGCCCGACTGTGTCGTGTTCCTGCCCGACCAGCGCCCGCTCTGCATCGACGCGAAGTTTCCGCTGGAAGCAATGACCGCGCTGCATGACGCTCGCACCGACGAGGAGAAGCGCGTCGCCACGCAGCGGCTGCGCGGCGACGTGATGAAGCATGTCGGCGACATCGCCGAAAAATACCTCGTCACCGGCGAGACCCAGGAGATGGCACTGATGTTCGTGCCGTCGGAATCGGTCTACGCCGAAATCCATGACGGCTTCGACGACGTGATCCAGAAGGCCTATCGCGCCAAGGTCGTGCTGGTGTCGCCCTCGCTGCTGATGCTCGCCATCCAGGTGATGCAGCAAATCATGAAGGACGCGCGCATGCGCGATGCCGCCGACCAGATCCAGACCGAAGTGATCAAGCTCGGCGACGATCTGGGCCGCCTGCGCGACCGCGTGCTGAAATTGCAGAAGCACTTTGCCGACGCCAACGAGGACGTCCGCCAGATCCTGATCTCCGCCGACAAGATCGAGAAGCGTGCAGGAAGAATCGAGGAACTCGATTTCAGCAAGACGGACGCGCCGGCCGAGGGCCCACGGCTGGTGGCGGGAGCGCCGGAGCTGTTTCCAAGGAAGCTCCAGGCGGGGGAGTGATTCTCAGTCGTCATGGCCGGGCTTGTCCCGGCCATCCACGGCCTTTTCGACGGCAGCAAGAACGTGGATGCCCGGGACAAGCCCGGGCATGACGAGTTTTGTGGCCGAGGCAGCGCCCCCAGAATCTGCTAACACCTCCCCATGACCGCACCCGACGCGACCTCTTCCGCCGCGACCTCCGCGCCTGCGACTTCCTGGCGCGATAGCCTCGCTGTCTACCTGCAACCGCGGGTGCTGATCGTGTTGTTCCTCGGCTTTTCCTCGGGGCTGCCGCTGGCGCTGTCGGGCTCGACGCTGCTGGTGTGGATGCGCGAGGCTGGCGTCGATCTCAAGACCATCGGGCTGTTTGCGCTGGTCGGCACGCCCTACACACTGAAATTTTTGTGGGCTCCACTGGTGGATGCGCTGCATGTGCCACTGTTCACCCGCGCCTTCGGACGGCGGCGCGGCTGGCTGCTGTTCTCGCAGATATTGCTGATCGTCGCGATCCTGCTGCTGGCGATGACCGATCCGGCGCGTTCGCCGTTCTATGTCGCGTTGGGCGCACTTCTGGTCGCCACGACGTCCTCGACGCAGGACATCGTGGTCGACGCCTTCCGCGTCGAGAGCCTTCCCGAGAGCGAGCAGGCTGCCGGCATGGCGGCCTATGTCGCGGCCTATCGCATCGGCATGCTGGTCTCGACTGCGGGCGCGCTGTTCATCGTCTCCGGCTTTGAGAGCACCGGCATCACGCGCAATTCGGCCTGGATGTGGGGCTATGTGGTGATGGCGGCGATGGTGCTGATCGGAACCATCACAGCACTGGTTGCAACCGAGCCCGAGCAATCGGTACGGGCGGAAGCTGCGACGCAAACCGAGACGGCATTCACCCGCGTGCTGCACGCGGCGATCGGCGCCTTCTCGGAATTCCTGTCGCGGAAAGATGCGATTGCGGCACTCGCCTTCGTCGTGCTGTTCAAATTCACCGATGCGTTCTCCGGCACGATGACCGCGCCGTTCGTGATCGACCTCGGCTTCACCCGCAACGACTATGCGGCGATCGTGAAGGGCGTCGGGCTCGCGGCTACCCTGATCGGCGGCTTTGCCGGCGGGTTTGTCGCGCGGCGTTATTCGCTCGCGACCTCGCTCTGGATCGGCGGCGCGGTGCAGGCGCTGGCCAACCTCACCTTCTCCTGGCTCGCTGTGGTCGGCACCAATCAATGGGCGCTGGCGCTCGCGATCTGCGCGGAGAATTTCACCAGCGCCGTCGGCACCGTGATCTTCGTCGCCTACCTCTCGGCGCTATGCCAGAACCCGCTGCACACGGCGACGCAATACGCGCTGCTCACCGCGCTCGCCGCGGTGGGGCGGACCTATCTCTCGTCGGGAGCAGGCTTCGTGGCGGATGCCACCGGCTGGCCGCTGTTCTTCGTGATCTGCGTGCTGGTGGCGATCCCGAGCCTGGTGCTGCTGACCTGGCTGCAGAAGCGCGGGCATTTTGACACGTTGGGGCCAATAAGGGTTTAGGGCTCCGCCTCTCTCCTCGTCACTGCGAGGAGAGAGCAGTGCCTACTGCCCTACTTCCTTACCAAGCTCCACTTCGTGATCACGGCTTCGCTCATCTGGCCGGGATCGCTGGCGCAGGCGATCTCGCCGACCTTCACCGAGATCTCCTTGCCGACGAACGATTTCAGCTGCGTGGCCTGCGCGTCGCTGGAGGTGACGAGCTGGAAGGTCTCAGGCCCGGTCTCGAGATCGCACAGCCCGCTCGGCGCCGGCAGGCGCCGCGGCTCGGAGGTGATCTGGTACATCGCAATCCGCTTGCCGGCGTTCTTGACGTCGCGAATCTTCATGGCGTTCAGCTCGCCCGAAAGCACCTCGCCGGTGCTGATCGGCTTGCCGGGCTTCGAGGCCTGCGCGGCTTCGTCGTCCTGTTGCGCGGAGACGGCTGGTGTCACGACCAGCAGCATCGTCGCGACCAAAGCCAGGCGTGTGGCGAAAAGTTTCGTCATATCGTCCGTTCCGTAAGTCTGGATGAAGATTCTTGTTTTGACGCGTTTCTTCACGCGAACCGGTATCCACTTCGCTTGAAAACGCTCTAGAACAGGGTCCGCTGCCGCATGGCGGCCGATAGCGTGCCCTCATCGAGATAATCAAGCTCGCCACCAACAGGCACACCATGGGCCAGCCGGGTTACTTTTACGTTGGCGTCCTGAAGCAGGTCGGTGATGTAATGCGCCGTGGTCTGGCCGTCGACGGTCGCATTCAACGCAAGAATGATCTCGTGCACCTCGGCCGCATGCGCGCGCGCGACCAGCACGTCGATGGTGAGGTCCTGCGGGCCGACGCCGTCGAGCGGCGACAAGGTCGCGCCCAGCACGTGGTAGCGCCCCTGCGTCGCATTGGCCCGCTCCAGCGCCCAGAGATCGGCGACGTCGGCGACGACGACGATGATGGCGGGATCACGCTTCGGATCGGTGCAGACGGTGCAGGGATTTTGCGTGTCGATGTTGCCGCAGGTCTTGCAGACCTGGACCTTGTCGAGCGCAACCTGCAAGGCTGAGGACAGCGGCATCATCAGCGCTTCGCGCTTCTTGATCAGGTGCAGCGCGGCGCGCCGCGCGGAGCGCGGGCCCAAGCCCGGCAGCCGTGCGAGAAGCTGCACCAGCCGCTCGATTTCAGGACCTGCAACCGCGCCCATCTTACTGGCCGAACAGCCCCGGCGGCAGGCCGAGCCCGCCGGTGAGCGACTGCATCTTCTCCTGCATCGCCGTCTCCGCCTTGCGGCGGGCATCACCGAGCGCGGTGACGAGCAGATCCTCCAGCACCTCAACTTCCTCGGCCTTCATCAGCGAGGGGTCGATCTTGATGCCCTTGACGTCCATCTTGGCGGTCATGCGCACGGCGACGAGACCGCCGCCGGAGATGCCTTCAACCTCCACATTGGCGAGAGACTCCTGCATCTCCTGCATCTTCGATTGCAGCTGCGCCGCCTGCTTCATCATGCCGAGAAAATCAGCCATGGGTGTTCGTCCTTGAAAGGTCGGCTCTAGAGATCGTCGTCGGCGTCGGAACCGTCGGGCGGATCGTCAGAGCCATAGTCGGCGTTAATATTGGTTTCCGGCGTCTCGGGGGCAAGCCTGCGGACCTCGACGACCTTCGCACCGGGGAAGCGCGACAGCACCTCCTGCACGCGCGGATCAGCCTCGGCGCTGCGCGCGTGTTCCTGCTTGGCGGCCTGGCTCACCGAGCGCAGCGTCGCCTCGCCCTGCTCGTTGGAAACAATGATGGTCCAGCGGCGGCCGGTCCACATCTCGAACTTGCGCGCGAGCTCGGAGATCATGGTCTTGGACGCATTCGGCTCGAGCGCGACTTCCAGCCGGCCCTCCTCGAAACGGACGAGCCGCATGTCGCCTTCGAGCGCGCCCTTGGTCATGAGGTCGCGCTTCTGCCCGGCGAGCGCGACGAGTTGAGTGAAACTCGTGACGCGCAATTGGGGCGCCGCCGCTTGCGGATCCGGCGCGGGCGCTGCCATCTGCGGCCGGGCACCGCCGCCGAACGCAGTCGGCGATGACGTCGGCATGCGAACCGGCGCAGCCGAAACGACCGGCGCCGCGGAGGCCATCGGGCCGGCCGGCGCGCCGCTACGTGCGGCACCCCCGCCACCTACGACCGGCGAGCCGCCGCCGTTCTGCTCCAGCATCCGGATGGCTTCGTCCGGCGTCGGCAGGTCGGCGACATAGGCGATGCGCACCAGCACCATTTCGGCAGCCGCCGCGGGACGCGTCGCGGCCTGCACCTCGGTGATGCCCTTGAGCAGCATCTGCCACATCCGCGACAGCACGCGCATCGAAATCTTCGAGGCGAAATCCTTCGCGCGCACGCGCTCGGTCTCGCCATAGGCGACGTTGTCGGCGGTTGCCGGCACGATCTTCACGCGGGTGACGAAATTGACGAATTCGGCGAGATCCGAGAGCACGACGATCGGATCGGCGCCGACATCGTACTGGTCGCGGAACTCCTTGAACGCGGCGGCGATGTCGCCGCGCGCCAGCGAATCGAAGAGATCGATGACGCGGGTGCGGTCGGCAAGGCCCAGCATCTGCCTGACCGCGTCGGCCTTAACCTGGCCTGCCGCATGCGCGATGGCCTGGTCGAGCAGCGACAGCGAGTCACGCACCGAGCCTTCGGCGGCACGCGCGATGATGCCGAGCGCCTCGGGCTCGATCTCGACACTCTCCTTCGCCGCGATGTTGGCGAGGTGCTTCATCAGCACGTCGGCCTCGACGCGGCGCAGGTCAAAGCGCTGGCAGCGCGACAGAACCGTCACCGGAACCTTGCGGATCTCCGTCGTGGCAAACACGAACTTGGCGTGCTCCGGCGGTTCCTCGAGCGTCTTCAGGAAGGCGTTGAACGCCGCCGTCGACAGCATGTGGACTTCGTCGATGATGTAGACCTTGTAGCGGGCGCTGGCCGGCGCGTAGCGCACGCTGTCATTGATCTGGCGGACGTCGTCGACGCCGGTGTGCGAGGCCGCGTCCATCTCCAGCACGTCCATGTGCCGGCTTTCCATGATCGCCTGGCAATGCACGCCAAGGGTCGGCATGTGGATGGTCGGGCCCTTCACCGAACCATCCGGCATCTCGTAGTTGAGCGCGCGGGCCAGAATGCGCGCCGTGGTGGTCTTGCCGACACCGCGGACGCCGGTGAGGATCCAGGCCTGCGGAATCCGCCCGGTCTCGAACGCGTTGGAGACAGTGCGGACCACGGCCTCCTGGCCGATCAGGTCGTCGAAGGAAGAGGGGCGGTATTTGCGTGCCAGCACCCGGTACGGCGCATTCGCAGCCTGGCCGGCGCTATCGGGGTTCGGAGGGGCGCCAGCGTCGGTCATCGGTCGATCCGCAATGAAATGTCTCTCGGCCGGCTTTTGCGGAAAGGAGCGCGCTGGCGGGACACCCGCCGGCGCAATTTGCTCGAAAAAACAGGTAGGAGACTGACGAGCGACCCGATCCGGACCTCGTTAGGGCTGCTTCCTTCCGGACCTGACCCGGTTGGCGAGTGGCTCGTCCACCGCCAATCTCCCGGTCCCTATTTGGGGCCAAAGGAGCGGGAAAGCAAGCGACTATCACTTTGGCCAGCTTGATCTTGCCCAGCATCCGGGCAATTCCGGGTCTGCCCAGCTGATAGGCTATGCTTTCGCTGGCATGGCCGTCTTGGTAAGAACGCTGCCGGAACTCCACCTAACCAGAAAAGCGATTGATCCCAATGGTTACACGTCGTGATGTTGCTTCGATTGTCGGACTTGGCGCCATCGGCGCGGTGACCGCGGGCGCGCTGGCCTCTCCGGCCGTGGCCCAGGCGGCCGATCCCAACGAATCGACCTTCGCCCGCATCCGCCGCACCAAGAAGATGCGGATCGGCGCCGTCGGCGGCGGCGCGCCCTATTACATGAAGGATCTTTCCAGCGGCCAGTGGAAAGGCTTCTACATCGACATCGCCAAGGGGCTGGCCGACGACATGGAGGCCGAGCTCGAGATCACCGAGACCACATGGGGCAATTCGGTGCTCGATCTGCAGTCCAACAAGATCGACATCTTCTTCGGCCTGAACCCGACGCCGAAGCGCGCGCTGGTCGTCGACTTCTCGGTGCCTGTCTTCAACAACGCCTTCGGCATCCTCTGCAAGAAGGACTTCAAGCCGAAGACCTGGGCCGAGCTGAACTCCCCCGACGTCAAGATCGCGGTCGACCAGGGCTCCTCGCATGACCAGGTCGTCAGCCGCCTGACGCCGAAGGCGCAGATCTCGCGTCTCAAGACCGCCGACGACGCGACCGCAGCGCTGCAGACCGGCCGCGTCGACGCGCAATGCCTGATCACCATGCTGTCGCTGACCGTGCTGAAGAAGAACCCCGCGCTCGGCCAGTTCGTGCTGCCGACGCCGATCTTCGCGACGACGTCGAATGCCGGCTTCCGCCGCGAGAACGACAAGACCTTCCGCGACTACGTCAACACCTGGATCGACTTCAACAAGGGCCTCGGCTTCATCCGCAACGCCATCATCACCAACATGGAGCTGGTGGGCGTGACCGAAGCGGACATTCCGCCGGGCGTTTCGTTGTAAGAGCGTCTGACGCGTCCACACCGTCATGGCCGGGCTTGTCCCGGCCATCCACGCTAACCCGCGGCACCAAGAACGTGGATGCCCGGGACATAGGCAAGCGGAAGCGACGCCGTCCTTCGGACGACTACGCCCGGGCATGACGACGAGTTTCTGAACTGACATCGGGTACGAGTTAAACACGCATGTATCAGTGGGACTTCGGCATCCTCTGGAGCTATCGCTGGCTCTTTCTCAACGGGCTTGGCGTCACCGTCGGCTTTACCGTGGTCATTGTGGTACTCGGCCTCGTCTTCGGCCTGCTGGGGGCGTTCGGTACCCTATCGCGCTTCAAGCCCGTGCGGCTGACCGCCCTCACCTTCATCGAGGCGTTCCGCTGCACGCCAATCCTGGTGCAGCTGATCTGGTTCTATTATGCGCTGCCGATCCTCGCCGGTGTCGAGATGACACCGATCACGGCCTCGGCGCTGGCGCTCTCGCTCTACGGCGGCTCGTTCTATTCGGAGATCATCCGCGGCGGCATCATCTCGATCGACAAGGGCCAGTCGGAAGCCGGCGCGGCGCTCGGCATGACGCCGGGGCAGAGCATGCGGCGCATCGTGCTGCCGCAGGCGATCAAGCGCATGATCCCGGCGCTGATGAACCAGTCGATCATCCAGTTCAAGAATACCTCGCTGGTCTCGGTGCTGGCGGTGCCCGATCTGGTCTATCAGAGCCAGGTCGCAGCCCATGACAGCTACCGGCCGCTGGAAACCTACACCGCGGTCGCGGTCGCCTATGCGGCGATCCTGATTCCGCTCACCATCATCGTCCGCCGCGGCGAGAAGCGATTGGCGGTCAGCGAATGAGCGAGCCGTCAAACAGCATTTCGAAAATCGAGATCCGTGGCCTGCGCAAGAGCTTTGGCAGCAACGAGGTCCTAAAGAACATCAATGTCGACGTTGCCAAGGGCAGCGTCGTGGCAGTGATCGGGCCGTCCGGCTCCGGCAAATCAACGCTGCTCCGCTGCATCAATCTGCTGGTCGTGCCCGACGGCGGCAGCGTCCGCGTCGGCGACACCCGCTTTGCATTCGGTGAGGGCACCAAGCTCCCCGATGTGAAGACACTGGCAAAATTCCGTGCCACCACCGGCATGGTGTTCCAGCACTTCAATCTGTTCCCGCACATGACGACGCTTGAGAACGTGATGGAGGGGCCGGTCACGGTGCGGCGCATGGCGAGGGCCGACGCCGAAAAACTCGCGCGGGGGCAGCTCGCCAAGGTGGGCCTTGCCGAGAAGGCTGACCAATATCCGGCGACGCTCTCCGGTGGCCAGAAGCAGCGCGTTGCGATCGCGCGCGCGCTGGCGATGGAGCCTGATGTGATGCTGTTCGACGAGGCGACCTCGGCGCTCGATCCCGAGCTCGTGGGCGAGGTGCTCAACGTGATCCAGCAGCTGGCCTCCGAGGGGATGACCATGGTGATCGTCACCCACGAGATTGCCTTCGCCCGCGAGGTCGCCGACCGCCTGATCTTCATGCGCGACGGAATCGTCGTCGAGGAAGGCCCGGCACGGCAGGTGATCGACAATCCGCAGGAAGCGGCGACGCGTGCCTTCCTCAGCCATTTCCACCGCACCGGCGCGCTGCCGCCGGCCAACGCGACGCCGTGATGCCAGATATCGATCGCGTCTATCTCGTTACCGGTGCCGCCAGCGGCATCGGTCGCGCCACCGCAAAACTGCTCGCGGCGCCCGGCACCGCGCTGCTGCTGCACACGCGCTCGAACGTGGAAGGTCTCGACGCCACCGCTGCGGAAGCCGAAGCGAGCGGAGCGGTGGTGGCAAAATGCCTCGGCGATCTCGCCGTGCAAGCAGCCGTTGCCGACGCCATCGCCGCCACGCAACGCGCCTTCGGACGGCTCGACGGATTGATCCTGGTCGGCGGCCACGCCCGCCGCGGCAGCGCGATCGGCACGCCGGCGGATCAATTCCGACAGGCCATGGATGAATCGGCGCTGGCATTCACGCGGATGGTCGAGGCGGCGCTTCCGCTGCTGCGCGCGGGGCAAAACGCACGCATCGTCGCGATATCCTCCTTCGTGGCGCATGCGATCCGGCCCGAATTCGCCCCGTTCGCAGCGACCGCCGCAAGCCGCTCCGCACTGGAAGCGCTGGTGCGGCTGACCGCAATCGAACTCGCGAAGGATGGCATCACCGTCAACGCAGTCGCGCCGGGCCTCATCGTCAAGGACAAGCCTAGCGAGAGCCGGCTCTCGCCCGAACAGATCGCCGCGACCGAGGCGCTGATCCCGATGCGCCGCCGCGGACGGCCGGAGGAAGTCGCCGAGATCATCGCCTTCCTGGCGTCACCAAAAGCATCTTACGTCACCGGCCAGGTCTGGCACGTCAATGGAGGCCTGACATGACCGAAGCAACCGTCGAACGCATCAGGCTGTTCCTGATCGAAAGCCCGATCAAGATGGCGCGCCTGCAAGGCGTTGGCAACGTCAAGGGCACGGTCAAGCGCGTGCTGATCGAGCTGACGTCGAGCGACGGCGTGACCGGCTGGGGCGAAGCGGCGCCGTGGGAGGTGTTCACGGGAACGCCAGAAGCCGCGTTCGCCGCGCTCGATATCTATCTTCGGCCGATCCTGCTCGGCAAACCTGTGCGCCGCATCCGCGCGCTGGCGGCCGAACTCGACCGCGCGCTGGTTGGACATGCGGAAGCAAAGGTCGCGATCGAGATGGCGCTGCTCGACATCGTCGGCAAATCGTCGGGGCTGTCGGTCGCCGACCTGCTCGGCGGTCGCGTGCGCGACACGATCCCGCTCTCCTTCTCGATTGCCGATCCTGATTTTGCCGCCGATCTCGATCGCATGCGGAAAATGGTTCCGGACGGCAACGTCATCTACAAGGTCAAGACCGGCGTCAAACCGCACCGCGAGGATCTCGATCACCTCGAGGCGATCCGCAAGGAATTCGGCGACAAGGTCGATCTGCGCGTCGATTACAACCAGGCGCTGGCGCCGTTCGGTGCCATCAAGATCCTGCGCGATGTCGAGCAGTTCGCGCCGACCTTCATCGAGCAGCCGGTGCCGCGCAAGTTTCTCGACGTGATGGCGCAGCTCACCGCCGCGCTGGAAACGCCCGTGCTCGCCGACGAGAGCTGCTTCGACCGCCGCGACATGATGGAGGTGGTGCGCCGCGAGGCCGCCGACGCCGTCTCGATCAAGCTGATGAAGGCCGGCGGCCTGTTCGAAGCGCAGGCGATCATGGCGATCGCCGATATTGCCGGCCTGCCCGGCTACGGCGGCACGCTGTGGGAGGGCGGCATTGGCCTTGCCGCCGGCACGCAGCTGATCGCGGCGACGCCGGGCATCTCGCTCGGCTGCGAGTTCTACATGCCCCATCATGTGCTGACCGAGGATGTGCTCGAGGAGCGCGTTGCAAACCGCGCAGGTCACGTTGTCGTGCCTGACGGTCCCGGCCTCGGCATCCGCGTCAGCGAAGCCTCGGTGCGTGCGAACGCGCGGGTGTTGGCGGAAGCGTAATTCCATCCTTCCGGGGCGCGCAACGCGCGCCTGGAATGACGATCGTGTATGCAGTTGCCATCCTTCCCCTGACTGACCTCGTATCGTATGGTTCGGCCAAACGCGCCCGTTCCCACCGGGCAATCTGGAAACCTCCATGTCCGATCCCGCCTGGTCGCTGCACTCCCGTCTGAAAGAGGACACCATCGATATCGGCGATCTGCCGCTGTCGAAGGTGCTGGTCATCAAGGACGCGCATTATCCCTGGCTGCTGCTGGTGCCGCGGCGCGCCGATGCGGTCGAGATCATCGATCTCGACGAAGTCCAGCAGGCGCAATTGATGACCGAAATCTCCCGCGTCTCGCGCGCGCTGAAAGAGATCACCAAATGCGACAAGCTCAATGTCGCAGCGCTCGGCAATCTCGTGCCGCAGCTCCACGTTCACATCATTGCGCGTCGCACAGGTGATGCCGCATGGCCGCGGCCGGTCTGGGGCGTGATGCCGCCTTTGGCGCACGACGCCAACGAGGTTCAGACTTTCATCAGCGCGCTTCGCAAGAAAATCTGGTTGGGTTGAAAGAACAAGAAATGTCAGCATTCGACTCGTTTCCGCTGGGGCAGCCGGCCTTCGTCACCAACATCCTCGATCGCGCCGCGCATCTGCGCCGCGATGACGAAAAACTGTTCGCGATGGAGCAGAAGCCGTCGTCGCGCGCCTATGTCATCTACCGCGACTCGCTGCTGGTGAAGCGCGATGGCGACAAGACTCGCGCGCTGCTCTCGATCGACGAAGCGCTGAAATCCGGCGCCAATCCCGGCACGATCTTTTTGGGGCTGCGCGACGGTGCCGCGATCTTCGGCATGGGTCTCGCGCAGGCGGCTGCCGAAAAACTGATCGGCCGCGAGGACTTTGCCGTCACCGAGCTGCGCGGCATGGCGATGCAGGGCGCGATCCCGCCCGAGGAATTGTCGGCCATCGCCATGGCGAAATCGATGGTCAGCTGGCATCAACGCCACGGCCATTGCGCCAATTGCGGCACGCGCAGCGCGATGAAGGAAGGCGGCTGGAAGCGCGATTGCCCGGCCTGCAAGGCCGAGCATTTTCCGCGCACCGATCCGGTCGTGATCATGCTGGTGGCCTCAGGCGACAAATGCCTGCTCGGGCGCCAGAAGCAGTTTCCGCCGGGCATGTATTCCTGCCTCGCCGGCTTCGTCGAGGCCGCCGAGACCATCGAGGATGCGGTGCGCCGCGAGATCCTCGAAGAATCGGGCATCCGCTGCGCCGACGTGCAGTACTACATGACCCAGCCCTGGCCCTATCCGTCGTCGCTGATGATCGGCTGCAGCGCGCGGGCTTTGAACGAAGACGTCGTCGTCGATCACTCTGAGCTCGAGGATGCCCGTTGGTTCACGCGCGAGGAGGCGGCCTTGATGCTGAAGCGAACGCATCCCGACGGGCTCGCCGGCCCACATCCCTTCGCCATCGCGCATCACCTGCTTGGCCGCTGGGTCCACGACAAGAGCTGACCGCCGATGGCGCCATCCGAGATCGCGCCGCGCGTCCTCTGCATCGGCATTCCCGTGCGCGACCTCACCTTTCGCGTCGAGGCCGTGCCGGAGCGCGGCAGCAAGGCCAACGCCACGCATCTTGCCGAGATCTGCGGTGGCAACGCGCTCAATGCCGCCATCGCGATGGCGCGGCTCGGCGGACGCGTCGCGTTTGCCGGACCGATGGGCGATGCGCGGGAGACATCGAGCGGCTTCATTCTCGAGCGGATGACTGCCGAAGGGATTGAGACCGCGCACATCGTGCGCATTCCGGGCGCGGCCACGCCCGTCTCGGCGATCATCATCGACGCATCAGGCGAACGAACGTTGACGATCTATCGCGATCCCGCGCTGTGGACGGTGCAGCTGCCAGATGCAGAAGAGCTGCTCGCCGATTGCCAGGCTGTCCTCGTCGAGAGCCGCTGCGGCGCCTTCTGCGTCGATGTCTGCGCCGAGGCACGGCGGCGCGGCATTCCCGTCATCGTCGGCGTCGATCGCGCGATGGCGTTGACCGACGGCTTGCTTACGACCGCCTCGCATCTCCTGTTCTCCAGCGAGCAGGTGCAGGAAACGGCCGGCATCGCTGACGACGGCGAGGCCTTGAAGCATCTCGCCGGGCTGACGCCCGCCTTCCTCGCCGCCACCCGCGGCCCGCGCGGTACGATCTGGCTGAACGAGGCGGCCACGCGGGAGGAGACGCCGGCTTTCCCGGTCGAAGCCGTGGATACGCTCGGCGCCGGTGATGTCTTCCATGGCGCGTTCACGCTCCGGCTCGCCGAGGGCGGCGG
Source organism: Bradyrhizobium manausense (assembly GCF_018131105.1). NCBI lineage: Bacteria > Pseudomonadati > Pseudomonadota > Alphaproteobacteria > Hyphomicrobiales > Nitrobacteraceae > Bradyrhizobium > Bradyrhizobium manausense. The sequence goes on from NZ_JAFCJI010000002.1 coordinate 1,328,208, forward strand.
GGTGCAGGAGGCGCTGCGATTCGCCGCGGCTGCCGCAGCCCTGAAATGCACCCGCCATGGCGGCGGCCCGGCTGCGCCCCAACGCATTGAAGTTGAAGGGTTTTTGCGCGACCGCGTTTAGAATCATTCCGCTCACGCGCCGCGACTTGGGGCTTGCGATAGAAGATTTTCCTCTATATCACGGAAATCAGCCCTCATATTGGAACAAAGTTCTTCAAATGACCGATGTCGCTGTCCAGATCCCCGAGACCAGCCGCCGCCTCGACGCCATCGACCGCAAGATCCTGATGGTGCTGCAGGAGGACGCCTCCCTGTCCGTCGCCGAAATCGGCGACCGCGTCGGGCTGTCCTCGACCCCCTGCTGGAAGCGTATCCAGCGCCTGGAGGCGGATGGTGTGATCCTGAAGCGGGTGGCGCTGGTCGATCAGAACAAGATCGGGCTCGGCATTTCCGTATTCGTCTCGGTAGAGAGCTCCGATCATTCCGACGTTTGGCTCAAGAAATTCGCCGAAGCCGTCAGCGCCATGCCCGAGGTGATGGAATTCTACCGCATGGCCGGCGACGTCGATTACATGCTGCGCGTCGTGGTTGCGGACATGCAGGCCTATGACGTCTTCTACAAGAAGCTGATCGCCGCTGTACCGCTGAAGAACGTCACCTCGCGCTTCGCGATGGAGAAGATCAAGTCGGTGACGGCGCTGCCGATCCCGGCCGTGGTCGCGGCCTAGGAATTCGTGTCCCGGTTCAAACAGCACTGAGATCGGCGACACATTGCCGCTGATGACCGTTTCGCGGCGGAGCTCGTCCGATTCGGTACCTCGGTAAGGAAGCATTTACCGAGAATTAGCCCTCGCCGCCTACCGTCCCCTCATGGAAGGGAAAGCGACGAATCCGTCCCGGCGGTGGCCCGTCTGGGCGAATGCGGCCGTATTGCTGGCCGCAGGCTGGATCGCGCTCGCAATCCTCACCTTGCAGGTTCGTCCGGGTGCGACGGTTGTCGCAGTTGCGTTTCCATTCTGGTGGAGCACGCAGCAGGTATTTCAGGCTGCGGGATCGGCGCAAGCGTCGATCGTGAGGGCAACCGCCCTTCCCACTCTCCTCGTCGTCCGCCCGGATGACCATGATGGACTTTCCCGCCTCCGCGAGGCCGGCGCATGGTTCGTCATGGACGCGCAAGCGGTTTCAGCATGCTTTGGTCGATAGCTTTTGGGGGTAACGAAATGATTGCCGAGAACGACGAACTGGAATCGCTGCGCCAGACCACCAGCAAGGTGCTCGCCGCAGTGCTCTGGCTGCATGTGCCGATCAGCATGGCGATCGGGCTCGCGCTCGGCAACGGCTGGATCGTGCCGACCATCTTCATGACGATCTTCGCGCTCGCGGCGACCTTGTCCTGGCGCCTGTCGGGCAACGGCCTCTCCACCCGTCTCGTGTTCGCTGTCGCCCTGATGAGCGGCGTGTCGATGTTCGCCTACCAACTCGAGGGACATGCCTGGCAGATCGACATCCACATGTACTTCTTCGCGGCGCTGGCGTGCACCGTCGCCTATTGCGACTACCGCCCGATCGCCGCCGCGACGGTGGCGGTCGCGCTGCATCATCTTGCACTGAACTTCCTGCTGCCCGCGGCGATCTATCCCGGCGGTTCCGATTTCGGCCGCGTCGTCTTCCATGCAGCGATCTTGCTGATCGAGGCCGGCGTACTGATCGCGCTGGCGCACAAGCTGCAGGAGCTGTTCGAGACCACGGCCGTGAAAACAGCCGAGGCACAGGCGGCGATGGCGGCGGAAGCGCGCGCCAACGAGGAGCGCAGCGAAGTGGAACAGCGCGTCAAGCGGGAGCGCGAAACCGCCAAGCAGCGGCTCGCGGCCAATTTCGAACGCAGCATCGGCGGCATCGTCGACGCCGTGGCGATTGCCGCCGGCGAGGTGCAGCAATTGTCGTCTGCGATGAGCAGCAACAGTGCCGATACCGCGCGCCAGACCGCGGCGGCCGCCGCAGCGTCGAACCAGGCATCGAGCAACGTCGAGACGGTTGCGGCTGCGACCGAAGAGCTCACTGCATCGGTCAGCAGCATCACCCAACAGGTCGCCCGCTCCGCCGAAATCGCGACCAAGGCCGCCGGCGAAGCCCGGCGCACCAACCAGGTCGTCGAAGGCCTCGCCAGCGGCACGCAGAAGATCGGCGAGGTCGTCACCCTGATCCAGACCATCGCCAACCAGACCAATCTGCTCGCTTTGAACGCCACCATCGAGGCCGCGCGCGCCGGTGAGCACGGCAAGGGCTTCGCGGTGGTCGCGAGCGAGGTCAAGGCGCTGGCGAACCAGACCGCGAAGGCGACCGAGGAAATCTCGGCGCAGGTCCAGAACATCCAGAGCGCGACCAGCGATGCCGTCCACGCGATCCAGGCGATCGGCGCGACGATTGCCGAGATCGACCAGATTTCCGGCCAGATCTCGACCGCAGTCGATCAGCAGGGTCTTGCGACACGCGAGATCGCCGGCAGCCTGCAGCAGGCCGCCACCGGTACGCGCGAGGTGAACGACAACATCGTCGGCGTCAGCACGGCGTCCGAGCAGGCCGGAGCCGCCGCCTCGAAAATGCATCAGGCCGCCGCCGGACTGTCATCGCAGTCCGAGCGTCTCAAGGCCGAGGTCGACGGTTTCCTGGGCTCGCTGCGAACGGCGTAAGATCACCACACGGACACGGTCATCGCCCGGCTTGACCGGGCGATCCGGCACACCGTGACGCCAGTGATTGAAGCGAGAGGCCGCGGCGTACTGGATCACCCGCTCCGGTGCGCAAGTGCGCACAAGGCGGGTGATGGCAGCGGTGGATACGGCAAGCGCAGGCGCTGCGGCCGCGGCTCAGATCTTCTGATTATACTCGCCGACCTCGGGATGGGTGCGCAGCACGCTGTTCACCATCTCGAACATGTCGTGCATGCGCTGCTCGGAGACAGGGCTCTCGACCACGACCACGAGCTCGGGCTTGTTGGAAGAGGCGCGCACCAGGCCCCAGCTGCCGTCCTCGACCGTGACGCGCACGCCGTTGACGGTGACGAGGTCGCGGATCGCCTGGCCGCCGATCTTGGCGCCCTTGGCCTGCATGCCTTCGAAATGCTTCACCACGGCGTCGATGACGCCGTACTTGGTCTCGTCGGCGCAATGCGGCGACATGGTCGGCGATGACCAGGTTTTTGGCAGCGCGTTCTTGAGATCGGCCATCGACTTGCCGGGCGCACGATCGAGCATGTCGCAGATCGCGATCGCCGAGACCAGGCCGTCGTCGTAGCCGCGGCCATAGGGCTTGTTGAAGAAGAAATGGCCGGACTTCTCGAAGCCCGCGAGCGCGCCCGTCTCGTTGGTGCGGCGCTTCATGTAGGAATGGCCGGTCTTCCAATAGGCGACTTTCGCGCCCTGCTTCTGCAGGACGGGATCCGTGATGAACAGGCCGGTCGATTTCACGTCGACGATGAACTGCGCATCCTTGTGGATCGCCGACATGTCGCGCGCCAGCATGACGCCGACCTTGTCGGCAAAGATCTCCTCGCCGGTGTTGTCGACGACGCCGCAGCGGTCGCCGTCACCGTCGAAGCCCAACCCGACATCGGCCTTGTGATGCAGCACCGCGTCGCGGATCGCGTGCAGCATCTCCATGTCCTCGGGATTCGGATTGTATTTCGGAAAGGTGTGGTCGAGTTCGGTGTCGAGCGGGATCACCTCGCAGCCGATCGCCTCAAGCACCTGCGGCGCAAACGCGCCGGCCGTTCCGTTGCCGCAGGCCGCGACGACCTTGAGCTTGCGCTTGAGCTTCGGGCGGTTGGTGAGATCGGCGATGTAGCGCGCCGGATAATTCTCGTGGAACTGGTAGGAGCCGCCGGCCTTGTTCCTGAAATCGGCGTTGAGCACGATCTCCTTCAGCCGCGTCATCTCGTCGGGGCCGAAGGTCAGCGGGCGGTTGGCGCCCATCTTCACGCCGGTCCAGCCATTGTCGTTATGCGAGGCGGTGACCATGGCGACACAGGGCACGTCGAGATCGAACTGCGCGAAATAGGCCATCGGCGTCACGGCGAGCCCGATGTCGTGCACCTTGCAGCCCGCCGCCATCAGGCCGGAGATCAGCGCATATTTGATCGATGCCGAATAGCCGCGGAAATCATGGCCGGTGACGATCTCCTGGCTGACACCGAGTTCGGCGATCAGCGCGCCCAGCCCCATGCCGAGCGCCTGCACGCCCATCAGGTTGATTTCCTTCTGGAACAGCCAGCGCGCGTCGTATTCGCGAAAACCGGTCGGCTTCACCAGCGGCTCGGATTCGAAGGCGTAGGTATTGGGCAGCAACACGGATTTCGGCTTGGGAAACATGGAAACGGTCTCGGGCAAAGGGCAGGAATTGATGCAGCCTTAGCGAATGCCGGGCCGCAGCGGAAGGTGGGAATGAAGGCTTATGGCCGACAATTGCGGCAGTTTGGCATCGATAAAGGTTGCCGGCCGCGGGCCCGATCCGAGCAATATGAGTTCGTCCGGGTGCCAACCACCCGGACTTACTGCTCCAGCACCATCTGGCCGTTGGCGTACTCAAACCGCTTCAGGCGGGACAGGAAAGAGAGGCCGAGCAGGTTCTCCGACAGCGCTGCGTCGGGCAGCACCATGGCGTCGACGTCGCGCACGACGAGGCCGCCGACATCAAGCATCGCGATGCGCGTACGCGCGGCCTTGATGGTGCCGTTCGCGGTGGTGACGGTGGCGTTGTATTCGCTGCGCGAGGGACGCAGGCCGAAGCGCGCGGCCGAGGTCTCGTTCAGCGCGACCACAGAGGCGCCGGTGTCGACCATGAAGCCGATGCGCTGGCCGTCGATATGACCTTCGGTCTGGAAATGGCCACGGCTGTCGCGGGGGATGTTGAGGCTGCGGGCGCCGGCTGGCGCCGTCGTCGCAACCGCGACCGTCGCGCGCGGCGCCGACGTGGCGGAAGCGGCGCTCATCTTATCCGCCAACTCTGCCATGAATGTACCGAGGCCGATCATCACGGCCGCGAAGATCAGAATGTTACGCATCACACCACTTCCGAGCCGGAAAGCTCGATTTCACCACGCGGCCGGCGCGTCCGCGAGCAAGACTGCGGCAGGGCCGGTGCTATTTTGACGAAAAGGATGAGCAGACGGTTAATACGCCGGCGCGCCCTGTCAGGTGCCGCGCGGCTTGACCCGCCGGGTCGGCAGCGCATTCGCCGGATCCTCAGGCCAGGGATGGCGCGGGTAGCGGCCACGCAGGTCTGAACGCACCGCCGCATAGCTGCCGCGCCAGAAGCCCGGAAGATCGCGCGTCACCTGCACCGGGCGCTGCGCCGGCGACAGCAGTTCCAGCACCAGCGGCACCTTGCCGGCGGCGATCGAGGGATGGATGTTGAGGCCGAACAATTCCTGGAGCCGCACCGCGATGGTCGGCCCCTGCTCGGCCTCGTAGTCGATCGCGAGCACGCTTCCGGTCGGCGCCTCGAAATGCGTCGGCGCCTCGCGGTCGAGCCGCGCGCGCATCTCCCAGGGCAATAGCGCCATCAGCGCATCGGAGAGATCGCCGAGTGAGATGTCCTTAAGCCCAATCTTGTCGTAGAGCGCGGGCACCAGCCAGTCGTCGCGCCGCGCGATCAATCCGTCGTCGGTGAGGTCAGGCCAGCTCTCGCCCTCGGCCTTGCGCAGGAACGTCACCCGGTCGCGCCACTGCTTTGCGGCCTTCGACCAGGGCAAGCGGTCGAGGCCGACTGCGATCAGGCCATCAGCAAGGATGCGTGCGGTCTCTTCCGATGGCGACACCGCAAGCGTGGCCTCGGACAGTGTGATCGCATGCAGCACGCGCTTGCGCCGTGCGCGCAGCGCCATCGCCCCGCGGTCGAAGGAAATTTCGTTGGTGGTGTCGATATGCTCGGCAAAATGCCGCTCGATGTCCTCTTCAGAGATCTGTGCGGCGAGCAGGATGCGTCCGCTCGCGGCCGTGCCCGTCATCTCGCCGATCGCGATATAGGGCGCGCGGGCGAGCGACGAGGTCTGTTCCACCGCCGCGCCGCGGCCATTGGCAAGAACGAAACTGCCATTGCCGCGGTTGCGTGCGACGCGGTCCGGGAAGGCATAGGCCAGCATCAGCCCCGTCGAGAGATCCTCCTGCTGCCCCGGCTTCTCGGTCGCTGCGACCTGCGAGGCCCAGCGTCGCGCGAGATCCCGCGCGCTTGCGGCCCGCGGCGAACGGTCACGGCGAAACTGATCGCGCCGATGCTCGAGATCGGCGCCGTCGCCGCCGAGCCCGCGCTCGGTCAGGATGGCTGCGATCTCGGCCGCTTCCTCGCCGCTGCCTGCACGATGCGAATCCACGATCATGCGGGCCAGCCGCGGCGGCAACGCCAGTGCGCGCAGGCTCTTGCCCTCGGCAGTGATGCGGCCGTCGCCATCGAGCGCGTTGAGCTCGGAGAGCAGGCTTTTGGCTTCCTTCCAGGCCGGCGCGGGGGGCGGATCGAGGAACGACAACGCAGCGGGATCGGCGACGCCCCATTGCGCGAGATCGAGCACGAGCGAGGACAGATCGGCGCTGAGGATTTCCGGCTGGGTATAGGGCGCCAGCGAGGCCGTCTGCGGTTCGTCCCAGAGCCGGTAGCAGACACCGGGCTCGGTACGGCCGGCACGGCCGCGGCGCTGGTCCACGGCGGCCCGCGCGGCACGGACGGTCTCGAGCCGGGTCAGGCCGATGTCCGGCTCGTAGCGCGGCACACGCGCGAGACCGGAATCGACCACGATGCGCACGCCTTCGATGGTGAGCGATGTCTCGGCGATCGAGGTCGCCAGCACGACCTTGCGCATGCCCTTGGGCGCGGGGGAAATGGCGCGATCCTGCACGGCGGCATCGAGTGCGCCAAACAACGGCACGATCTCGACGCTGGCATCCTGCACGCGCTCACCGAGAAAGTTCTGGGTGCGGCGGATTTCGGCGGCACCCGGCAGGAACGCCAGCACCGAGCCGCTGTCGGCGCGCAGCGCCGAGGCGATCGCATCCGCCATTTGCCGCTCGATCGGCGCATCCGCCTTGCGGCCGAGATAGCGCGTCTCGACCGGAAAGGCGCGACCCTCGCTTTCGACGACGGGGGCGTCGCCAAGCAGCTTTGCGACACGCGCGCCGTCGAGCGTGGCCGACATCACGAGGATGCGCAGATCCTCGCGCAGGCCGGTTTGCGCGTCGCGTGCCAGCGCGAGGCCCATGTCGGCGTCGAGCGAGCGCTCGTGGAATTCGTCGAACAGGATGGCGGCAACGCCTGAGAGTTCGGGGTCATTGAGGATCTGGCGCGTAAAGATTCCTTCGGTCACCACCTCGATGCGCGTTGATCGCGAAATCTTCGAGCCGAAGCGGACGCGGTAGCCGACAGTCTCGCCGGCGCGCTCGCCGAGCGATTTGGCCATGCGGTCGGCGCTGGCGCGCGCGGCGATGCGGCGCGGCTCCAGCACGATGATCTTCTTGCCCTTGGCCCAGGGCGCATCGAGCAGCGCCAGCGGCACGCGCGTGGTCTTGCCCGCGCCCGGAGGGGCCACCAGCACGGCCGCGTTGTTGGCCTCCAGCTTGCGCGAGAGGTCGTCGAGCACGGCGTCGATCGGGAGGGGCGTGTCGAAGGTACGGGGCAAGTATCTATCCGTTCGTCATGCCCGGACTTGTTCCGGGCATCCACGCGTCTGCTCCGTCTAGAAAACAGACGTGGATGGCCGGGACAAGCCCGGCCATGACGGAATTATACGCAGTGGTGGATCTTCAGCCCTTTGCCGGTGGCCTGCCGACGCTCTCATAGGTGAAGCCGGCGGCGGCCATGTCTTCGGGGCTGTAGATGTTGCGGAGGTCGACGACGACGGGCTGAGCCATGGTCGACTTCAGACGGTCGAGATCGAGGCCGCGAAACTGGACCCATTCGGTGACGACGACCAGCGCATCGGCACCTTCAGCGCAGGAATAGGCGTCTTCACAATAGGTGATGTTCGGCAGTTCGCCCTTGGCCTGCTCCATGCCGACCGGATCGAAGGCCTTCACCTTCGCGCCCATGTCGATGAGCCCGGTGACGAGCGGGATCGACGGTGCGTCGCGCATGTCGTCGGTGTCGGGCTTGAAGGTGAGGCCGAGCACGGCGAT